>CAZEAM010000308.1:0-15278 GCA_964510285.1 uncultured Frankiaceae bacterium
TCGAACAGCTCGAGGAAGCGGGTCAGCGGGTCGTACGCCGGCTCGGTGTCGGTGGCCGCGCGACGGCGGTCCCACACCATGTCGAGGGCGACGTCGCGCTGTTCTTCCGGGATCCGGGAGAACGGAAGGATCTTCGACGCATGCACGATCGCCGAGTCGAGGCCGGCCTTCACGCACTCGTGCAGGAAGACCGAGTTGAGCACCTGCCGGGCAGCGGGGTTCAGGCCGAACGAGACGTTGGACAGACCCAGCGTGGTCTGCACGTCGGGGTAGCGGCGCTTGACCTCGCGGATCGCCTCGATCGTCTCCAGGCCGTCGCGGCGGGTCTCCTCCTGACCGGTCGCGATCGGGAAGGTCAGGCAGTCGACGATGATGTCGGACTGCGCCATCCCCCAGTTCCCGGTCAGGTCATCGATCAGCCGGCTGGCGACCCGGACCTTCCACTCCGCCGTCCGCGCCTGGCCTTCCTCGTCGATGGTCAGGGCGATCACGGCGGCGCCGTGCTCCTTGACGATCGGCATCATGCGCGCGATCCGTGAGTTCGGGCCGTCACCGTCTTCGTAGTTCACCGAGTTGATGACGCTGCGCCCGCCGAGGCACTCCAGCCCGGCCTCGATCACCGCCGGTTCGGTCGAGTCGAGAACGAGCGGCAGCGTCGAGGCGGTCGCGAAGCGGAACGCGACCTCTCGCATGTCCTCGACGCCGTCGCGGCCGACGTAGTCGATACACACGTCCAGCAGATGCGCGCCATCGCGGGTCTGTTCGCGCGCGATCTCGACGCAGTCGTCCCACCGCTGTTCGAGCATCGCCTCGCGGAACGCCTTCGACCCGTTCGCGTTGGTGCGCTCGCCGATCGACAGGTACGACGCGTCCTGCTGGAAGGTGACCTGCTGGTACAGGCTCGCGACCGAAGGCTCCGGACGCGGCTTGCGGGGCGCCACCTCGCGGCCGCCGACCCGTTCGACGACCTGCCGGAGGTGTTCCGGCGTCGTCCCGCAGCAGCCGCCGACGAGCGCGATCCCGAAGTCCCGGGTGAAGGTGTCGTGCGCGTCGGCCAGCTCGGCCGGCGTCAACGGGTAGTGCGCACCGTCGGCGGTCAGCTCGGGCAGGCCCGCGTTGGGCATGCAGGACAGCCCGACCCGGGCGTGCCGGGACAGATGGCGCAGGTGCTCGCTCATCTCGGCCGGCCCGGTGGCGCAGTTCAGACCGATCAGGTCGATCTCGAGCGGCTCCAGCGCGGTCAGGGCCGCCCCGATCTCGCTGCCGAGCAGCATCGTCCCGGTGGTCTCGACGGTGACCTGCACGAGCAACGGCAGCTTGGTCCCGGCCGCGCTGAACGCGCGGCGCGCCCCGTTGAGCGCGGCCTTGGCCTGGAGCAGGTCCTGGGCGGTCTCCACCAGTACGGCGTCGGCGCCGCCGCTGATCAGGCCGTCGACCTCGGCCTGGTAGGCGTCGCGCAGCTGGGCGTAACGCACGTGCCCGAGCGTCGGAAGCTTCGTGCCGGGACCCACCGACCCGATCACCCACCGCGGCCGGTCCGGGGTGGCGTACCCGTCCGCGACCTCCCGGGCCAGCCTCGCGCCGGCCTCCGCCAGCGACCGGATCCGCGACTCGATGCCGTACTCGCCGAGGTTGGCCAGGTTGGCCCCGAACGTGTTGGTCTCGACGGCGTCACAGCCGACCGCGAAGTACGCGTCGTGCACGCTGCGAACCACGTCCGGACGCGTCTCGTTGAGGACCTCGTTGCAGCCCTCGTGCCCTTCGAAGTCGTCGAGGGTGAGGTCGTGCGCCTGCAGCATCGTGCCCATGGCACCGTCGGCAACGACGACCCGCTCGCGCAGTGCCTTGACCAGCGCGGCAGGTCCGGAGCGCTCCCGCGGACTCGACATTTCGCTCAAGTCTAGGTGCTCGTGACTCCGCCACGCGCCTCATATACGGTTCCTCCGACCGCCAGCGACGCGCTCGAAGGGGTTCCGCGGTGAGCAGCTACAAGAAGGTTCTCGTTGGGACCGACGGATCGCCGTCGTCGTTTCGCGCGGTGAAGAAGGCCGGAGCCGTCGCCGCCGACACCGGCGCCACGCTCATCATCGCTTCCGCCTACCAGCCGTTGGCCGACCGCGACCGCCAGCGCGCCACGCAGGAGCTCGGCGAGGCGGCCTACAAGGTGATGGGCGCGAACCCGGCCGAGGAGGCTCTTCGGGAGGCCAAGGAACTGGCCAAGAAGGCCGGGGCGAAGAAGATCGAGACGACCGCGGAGGCGGGCGACCCGGTCGACGTACTCGTCGCGTTGATCGACGGCCGCAAGATCGACCTGTGCATCGTCGGCAACCGCGGGTTGAACAGCCTCGCGGGCCGGCTGCTCGGGTCCGTGCCCGCGAACATCAGTCACCGCGCGTCGTGCGACGTGCTGATCGTGCACACGACGGGCGGCGGGCGAAAGTAGGACGCCCGCCGGCGGGTCGGTCGGGGCATACGCTGGACGCGTGACGGCCTCCCGCGGCTCCAGTCGGAAGCGCGCCATGATCGCGGCGTTCGAGGGTTGGAACGACGCGGCCGATGCGGCCACCAATGCGATCGAGCATCTCGAACGCGAGTGGCAGGCACGTCCGTTCGCGGCGATCGACCCCGAGGACTACTACGACTACCAGGTGAACCGGCCGACCGTGCGGCTCGTCGACGGAGTCACCCGGCGGATCGACTGGCCCACGACCCGGCTCGCGCTGGCCACCGTCGGTGACAAGGAGATCGTGCTGGTCCGCGGGCTCGAGCCGAACATGCGGTGGCGCGCGTTCTGCGACGAGCTGACCGCGTTCGCCGACGAGCTCGAGGTCGACCAGGTCGTGTGCCTCGCGGCGCTGCTCGCCGACGTCCCGCACACCCGACCCATCGACGTCAACGGGTCGGCGTCCGACGAGGTGCTCGCGCACAGCCTCGGCCTCACGCGTTCCCGCTACGAAGGCCCGACCGGCGTGGTCAGCGTGTTCCACCAGGCGCTCGCGGACACCGGCCGCAAGGTGGTCTCCTACTGGGCGAGCGTTCCGCACTACTTCGCGCAACCGCCGTGCCCGAAGGCAACGATGACCTTGTTGCACCGCGTCGAGGACGTGCTGGACGTGACGGTCCCGCTCGGCGACCTGCCGGCTGCCACGCAGGCCTGGGAGAGCGACGTCGACGCGCTGGCCCGCGACGACGGCGAGATCGCCGACTACATCGCCTCGCTCGAGCTGCGCGACGACCAGACCGCGCTGCCCGAGGCATCCGGGGAGGCGATCGCTCGGGCCTTCGAGCGGTATCTGCGAAGGCACGACTCAGCCGATTGAGCCTCGTCGCGGCTCGTCGGGTGCGGCTTCGAGCGCATCCCCTCCCCGCCGCTGGGCACTAGACGATTCCCAGGAGTGCGTCTGTCGCTGCTCTTGCCTTCTCTGGTGCCGTTTCGTCTTCGCCCTCACTCCCGGCCCAGGCGTCCACCGCATCGAGAGCCGCCGGCGTGTCGAGGCCGTTGCGGAGTGCTCGTCTCATCGCGTCAATCAGCGGTTCGGCGCTGGGACCGGACGGGCGCGAGAAGCCGGCCCGCCACTCAGCCAGTCGCTTTGTCGCGCTTTTGATTTCTTCGTCTTTCCATTCCCACGGACTCGCGTGGTGGTGGGCGAGCAGGGCGAGGCGGATCGCCATCGGGTCTACGCCGCTTGCGCGGAGGTTTGAGACCAGGACGAGGTTGCCTTTCGACTTCGACATCTTCTCGCCGTCGTAGCCGACCATCGCCTGGTGCAGGGACGCGCCGGCGAACGGCACGTGACCGCTCAGTACGGCGGCCTCCGCGCCGCCCATCTCGTGGTGCGGGAACACCAGGTCCTCACCGCCACCTTGGACGTCGATCGTGTCGCCGAGGTGCTTCATCGCGATCGCGGTGCATTCGATGTGCCAACCGGGGCGGCCGGCGCCGAGCACGGTGTCCCAGGACGGCTCGCCCAGACGTGCGGCCTGCCAGAGCAGGCAGTCCAGCGGATCCTTCTTGCCGGGCCGGTCGGGGTCGCCCCCCCGCTCGCCGAACAGCCGCAGCATGTCGGCAGGTGGCAAGTGGCTGAGGTCGCCGAAGCCAGGCGCGGACGCCACCGCGAAGTAGACGTCGCCGTCGACCTCGTAGGCGGCGCCGGCGTCACGCAGCCGGGCGATCGCCTCGGCGATGTCCGGGATCGCCTCGACCGCGCCGACGTACTCGGCAGGTGCGAGGATCCGCAGCGCCGACATGTCCGCGCGGAACAGGTCGATCTCCCGATCGGCGAGCACCGTCCAGTCCTCCCCGGTCTGGGCGGCCCGCTCGAGCAGCGGATCGTCCACGTCGGTGACGTTCTGGACGTAGCGGACGTCGATGCCGGCGTCGCGACACACCCGCTGCAGCTCGTCGAAGAGCAGGTAGGTGGCTGCGTGCCCGAGATGCGTGGCGTCGTACGGCGTGATCCCGCACACGTAGAGGGAGATCTCGCCCTTGCCCTCGCCAACCCGCTTCAGGCCTCCCGATGCCGTGTCACGGATCTCGACCGGGATACCGCTCGCCGCGACACCGAGGCCAGCCAGGCTCGGAACCGGCGGCGAGTCCCACGAACGCACGGGTCGGAGCCTACGGGCAAATCGCCGCAGGCCAGGTCAGCCGTCGGCGGCGCCCGGCGCCGCCGCCCGCCCGAGCGCCACGCACACCACCGTGCCGATCAGTGCGGCCGCTGTCAGGCCGGCGCCGAGGTAGACGTTCATGCCGCCGCCCGGCGCCATGGAACCGTGATGCCCGAACAGCGTGGAGGTTTCGACTGCCTGCTCGAGCGCGGTCACTGCGGCCAGTACGCCGAGCCAGGTAGGCCAGCTGCCGCGAAGGCCACCAAGCGCGATGGGGACGAGCATCGCGAGCGTGGCGCTGGTGAGCACCGGGCCCCAGAACAACGCCGCCCGGAAGACGGTCACCGATGAGGAGCCGCCGCTGTCGGCGCCGAAAGCGAGCGCTCCCCACAACCAGCACTGCAGAGCCGTCTCCACCACGAATGCGACCGCACCGGCGAAGAAGAGGTCCCGCAGCCCCTCCGGCAGACGCTGGCGGATGCCCGCCGCGCTGGCGCAGAAGAACGGCAGGCCGATCACCAGCAGCCAGGCGAACGTGCGCACGTCGCCGTGGTGCTCCGACAGCCACGACGTCACCGCGGATCCGGCCGCGTCGGCATCCGGCGGTGAGCCCAGATATCCGAACGCGGCGAGGTACAACCCGCCGAAGATCAACCCACACCACAGCGTTGCGCGTGAACTCATGTGCGAATACTGCGCCGCGGACCCGGCAAAGTGCGGTATTGATCCGCTAGAACGGTGGCCAGGGCATCGGCGGCCAGTCCCCGCCCGGCATGGGGTGCTTTCCGGTGGCCAGCAGCCGGTTGATCCGGCGCCGGGTGGCGGCGATCTCAGCGGGCGTGAGCAACTCGTCGAGCTCGTCACCGAGCTCCGCGTCGAGCGCGCAGCCGAGGTGGGTCAGCACGCCGATCGCCTCGGTGGTGAGTCGCTTCCCACGCCATCCCCACAGCAGCGTGCGCAGCTTGTCGTCGACGGAGAAGCACACGCCGTGGTCGACGCCGTACACATGTCCGCCCGGCACCGGCAGCAGGTGACCGCCCTTGCGGTCGGCGTTGTTGATCACGGCATCGAACACCGCCATTCGCCGCAGCGGCTCCACCGTGCTGCGCACCAGCGCGCCGAGGTCGACCGACTCGTCGACGTCGATCCACAACTGGACCATGCCGGGCCCGAACGGACCTTCGCGCATCACCGTCGGAGGGACGATGTCCCAGCCGCTGGCCGCGGAGACCAGGTACGCCGCGACCTCACGACCGGCGAGGGTGCCGTCTGGGAAGTCCCACAGCGGCCGCTCCCCCGCGATCGGCTTGTACACACACGCGGCAGTCCGACCGTCTAGCTCGACCGCGCAGTAGAGGGTGGCGTTGGACGCGTCGACCAGCCGACCTTCCACGGTCAGCTCGCCGTCATGAAGCAGCCGCAGCACCTCTTGGGACATCGCGCTGTTGCTGGTCATCCCGCGTGCAGATGCCCGTTCTGGCGCGGGCAGATGTGGCCCTCGGGGTCGAGCGGGTTGCCGCACAGCGGGCACGGCGGGCGGCCCGCGGCGACGACGCGCAAGGCTCGCTTCGCGAACGCCCGCGCGACGGCCGGCGACAGCTTGACCCGAAGCATGTCGGCATTGGGGTCGAGGTCCGACGGTGCGCCGCCCTCGGTCTCGTCGCCGACGACGGACTGGGCCTCGATGATCACCAGCTTCTCGTCGTCGTCCCAGGCGAGCGCGAGCGTGCCGACCCGGAACTCCTCCTCTACCGGTGCGTCGAGAGGGGCAACGTCTTCGAGCTGGGGCGGTGCGACCGCAGGCACCGGGGAGTCGCTGCCCTGGCGTCGCCGTACCTCGTCGAGCAGCTCGTCGAGCCGCTCGGCAAGCGCCGAGACCTGCAGCTTCTCCAGCGCCACCGAGACCAGCCGTCCGCCCCCGCTGGCCTGGAGGAAGAAGGTGCGCTGTCCGGGCTCGCCGACGGTGCCGGCGACGAACCGCTCCGGCGGGTCGAAGGCAAACTCACGCCCGGCCACTCGTCCTCCTCCCCAGCTGCGCTCCAAACCAACAACTACATCCGACCCTACGAATCCCGGTCACCGGCCGCCGCCTGCGCCGCCACCGACGGCCGCGTCCGAGCTTCGTTTGCGCCGCGTCGGCTTCGACGGGATGAGACCGGCGACATCGCCGCCCACGTCGTTCATCCGTACGACGAACGGGCGGAGCTGGGTGTAGGTGACGACTGACACCGACGCCGGGTCGACGACGATCCGCTGGAACTCGTCGAGGTGGACGCCGAGCGCGTCGGCGAGCACCGCCTTGATCACGTCGCCGTGGCTGACCGCGATCCAGGTGGCGTCGGCGCCGAGCCGCTCGTTGTGCTCCCGGACCGCGGCGACCGCGCGGGCCTGGGTGTCGCGCAGCGCCTCCCCGCCGGGGAACCGGGCCGCGCTCGGATGGGACTGCACGACCTTCCAGAGCGGGTCTTTGGCCAACGTCTTCAGCTGCTTGCCCTGCCAGTCGCCGTAGTGGCACTCCCCGAGCCGGTCGTCGGTCTCGACGGTGATCTTGGCCCGCCCGCCCGCCAGGACCGCCGCGGTCTCCTGGCACCGTTCGAGCGGGCTGCTGACAATCGCGGCGACCGGCACGGCGGACAGGCGGTCGGCGAGCGCCGCGACCTGCTCCTCGCCCTTCGGCGCCAGGTGCACCCCAGGCGTCCAGCCGGCGAGCGTCCCGCCCGTGTTGGCGCTGGTCAGGCCGTGGCGGACCAGAAGAACCGTCGTCACTGGATCCGGTCAGTCCCCCACGCCGGACTTGTCGAGCGCGTCAGCCAGCGAGCGAAGTGTCGCGACCCGCTCCTCCTGGCTGCCACCGAAACCGCTGGCGTTGACCGTGGTCACCCCGGACGCCGCGAGAGCCTGCATCCGTTCGGCGATGCGCTCGACCGGTCCGAGCAGCGAGGTCCGGTCGATGAACTCGAACGGCACCGCGGCCGCCGCCTCGGCGTACTTCCGCTCGAGATAGAGGTCCTGCACCTCGGCGGCCTCCTTCTCGAACCCCATCCGGCAGGCCAGCCGGTTGTAGAAGTTCTGTTCCCGGGAACCCATGCCGCCGACGTACAGCGACGCGTAGCCGCGCACTGGATTGGCGCAGTCCTCGACCGAGTCACCGATGATCACCGGCGTGGTCGGCGTTACGTCGAACGGCGCGTCCGCGCGACCGGCCTTCTCCTTGCCCGCCCGCACGGAGGCGATCAGCTCCGGCGCGAACTCCGGGTCGTAGAAGATGGCCAGCCACCCGTCGCACTTCTCGCCGGCCAGCTCGAGGTTCTTCGGGCCGATCGCCGCGAGATAGATCGGTACGTACTCGCGGATCGGATGGATGATCATCTTCAGCGCCTTGCCCGGGCCGTCCGGCAGCGGCAGCTCGTAGTGCTCCCCGTGGTATTCGACGCGCTCGCGGGCCAGCGCTAGGCGCACGATGTCGATGTACTCGCGGGTCCGCGCCAGCGGCTTGGCGAACCGCACGCCGTGCCAGCCCTCCGACACCTGCGGCCCGGACACGCCGAGGCCGAGCCGGAACCGGCCACCGGACAGCGTGTCGATGGTGGCGGCGGTCATCGCCGCCATCGCCGGGGACCGTCCGGGGATCTGGAAGATCCCGCTGCCGAGCTCGATCTTGGTGGTCTTCGCGGCGAGGTACGCCAGCACCGTCGCGGCGTCGTTGCCGTACGCCTCGGCGGTCCAGACGCTCGTGTAGCCGAGCCGCTCCGCCTCGAGGACGAGCGCGACGTTGTCACTGTCGCTGGCCAGACCCCAGTAGCCCAGGTTGAGTCCTAGTCGCATCCGCAGCAGCGTAGTCATCCACCCTCCGGAGCGTCGGTCGTTGGGGCCCGCCAGCCGCGGATAGCCTCGGGGCGACAGCGCCGGCATTGCCGGCGCCGATCCTCGGGCGAAGGGGCGGGACGGAGGACGTGCGACAGCGTCGGCTCGGCACGACCGGCCTGTACGTGTCCCATCTGGCGCTCGGGACGATGGGCTGGGGACGCGACACCGACGAGGAGGACGCGGCGGCGCAGCTGCGCACGTTCCTCGACGCCGGCGGGACGCTGGTCGACACGGCCGACGTGTACGTGGGCGGCGAGAGTGAGCTGATCCTGGGCCGCCTCCTGGGCAACACGGTCGCCCGCGACCAGGTGGTCGTCGCGACCAAGGCCGGCAGCCGGCGTGACGACGGGCGGGACCGCGACGCCTCGCGCCGGCACCTGCTGAGTGCGCTCGACGCGTCATTGGCCCGGCTCGGCACCGACCACGTCGACCTATGGCAGCTCCATCAGTGGGATCCGCGCACGCCCATCGAGGAGACCCTCGCCGCTCTCGACACGGCCGTGTCGAGCGGCCGGGCACGCTACGTGGGCATCAGCAACTACTCCGGTTGGCAGACCGCGCGGGCGGCGACCTGGCAACGGGCCTGGCCGGATCGCGCGCCGATCTGCTCGACCCAGGTGGAGTACTCGCTGCTGCAGCGCGGAGTGGAACGCGAGGTGGTGCCGGCCGCGCTGAGCCTCGGGATCGGACTGCTGCCGTGGTCCCCGCTCGGCCGAGGGGTCCTGACCGGCAAGTACCAGGCCGGGACGCCGGCCGACTCGCGCGGCGCATCGCGGGACTACAGCCGACTCATCCGCCCGGACCTCGACGCCCGCGCGTCGCGGATCGTCGGCTCGGTGCTGACCGCAGCGGACGGCCTGGGAGTGTCCCCGCTCGCGGTCGCCCTCGCGTGGGTCCGTGACCGGCCGGCGGTGGTGGCGCCGATCATCGGCGCGCGCACCGCCGCGCAGCTGCGGACCTCACTCGAGGCCGACGCCACCGTGTTGCCGGAGGAGATCCGCACCGCGCTCGATGACGTGTCGGCGCCCGACTTGGGCTACCCCGAGGCACCGCCTCCGCTCGGTCGCTGACCACCGCGTGGCCGACACCGCCTTCGAGGCGTTCTGCGAGTCAGGGCTGTGGCCCGGCCTGCCCCGCGCGGCCGCTTCCGCGCTGCCGGCCGCGCACGTAAACGGTCCGGACGATGTCACCGCGGACGCGCTGGGCGCGATCGACTCGGTCAGCAAGGCCCAGGCCGAGAAGCTGGTGAAGTCGTTCGAGGGCGCTCGGCCGCGCCTCGCGGTTGCCGAGCTCCTGTTCGCCGCCGCGCTGCCGGTCCGGCCCGCCTTCGGCGCGGTCGAGGCCTTCGGTCCCGATGCCGCCGACGTACTCCGCGAGGACCCGTGGCGGCTGCTCGAGGTGCCCGGCGTGGACGTCCGTACGGCGGACCGGTTCGCCCTCGCGACCCTCGAGGATCGGCCGGAGAAGACCGACCCGCGACGCGGGCGGGCGCAGGTCGGCTACGCGCTGGCCCGCGCGGCCCGTGACGGGCACACCGTGGTTGCGGAGCCCACCCTGGTCGCGGCGTTGGCCGGGCTGGACGCGCCGGACCCTGGCGTGGCGCTCGACGCGGCGGTTGCCGACGGCCGCGTCCTGGCCTTCGAGGAGCTCGGCGCCGACGGTGCGACGCACCGGCTGTTCGGCCTCGAGCGCTACGCGATGGCCGAGGCGGCCGTCGCCGAGGGGATCGAGCGGCTCACCGCGACCGCCGAGCCGCTGTGCAGCGACGAGGACGCAACGGTTGCCGACGCCGACCTCGACGACGCCCAGCGCGACGCCGTTCTCGCCCTGGCCCGCCACGGCGTCACCGTGCTGCACGGAGGTCCGGGCACCGGCAAGAGCCGGACCGTGGCCGCGGTGGTCGACCTGGCGGCTCGTCACGACCAGGAGGTCGCGCTCGCCGCGCCGACCGGGCGCGCGGCGAAACGCCTGGAGGCGCTCACCGGGCACCCCGCGACGACACTGCATCGGCTGCTCGGGGCGCAGGGCACGTCGGGTGAGTTCGCGCGCGACGAGACGTGGCCGCTCGACGCCGACCTTGTGGTGGTCGACGAGGCTTCGATGCTCGACGTCGAGCTGGCCGCGGCATTGCTGGACGCCTGCCGCGACGGCACGCATCTGCTGTTCGTGGGCGATCCGGCGCAGCTGCCGTCGATCGGGCCGGGACGGGTGCTCGGCGACTTGCTCGACTCGGCGGCCGTCCCGGCGACCGAGCTGACCATCCTGCACCGGCAGGCCGAGGGCGGGACGATCGCGCGCCTGGCGACCGCCGTACGGTCCGGGGAGCTGCCGCCCGTGGACGATCCGTCGAGGGAGGTGGTGGTGATCGCGGCGGACGGACCGGCGGACGCCGCCCGCCGGGTCACGCAGCTGGTGACCGACTCGATCCCGCGGGTCTTCGGCATCCCGCCGGCCGAGATCCAGGTGCTGACGCCGGTGCATCGCGGCGCCGCGGGCACCGAGGCCCTGAACCGGGCGCTGAAGGGCCTGCTGAACCCGGGTGACGGAGCGGCGGGCGGGTTCGACGCGGGCGACCGGGTGGTGGCCACCGCCAACCATCTCGACGACGGGTTCGCCAACGGGGAGGTCGGCGTGGTCAGCGAGGCGACGGACAATCTGCTGGCCGTCGACTTCGGTGCCGGGCCGGTCGCCGTGGCACCGAAAGCCGGCCGCGACCTCGTGCACGGCTGGGCGATCACGGTGCACCGCGCCCAGGGCTCCGAGTGGCCCGCCGTCGTCGTCGTACTCCCGCCCGAAGCGACCGGCATGCTGTCGCGACCGCTGGTCTACACCGCACTCACCCGCGCGCAGCGACACCTGTCGATCGTCCACGCCGCAGGCGCCGCACTCGCCCGCGGAGTCCGCGAGGTCGGCGGGCGGCCAAGGCGTACTCGCCTGGCCGGACTGCTGGGCGGCGAGGTGTAAGAGGCTGCTAGGCGTTCGCCAGGAACCGGCTCAGCGCCCGCACTCCGAACTTCAGGCCGTCGACCGGCACCCGCTCGTCGACGCCGTGGAACATCCCCACGAAGTTGAGGTCGCTGGGCAGCTGCAACGGGGAGAACCCGAAGCAGCGCATGCCGAGCTCGGAGAACGACTTCGCGTCGGTGCCGCCGGACACCATGTACGGGATGACCCGGGCAGCCGGGTCCTCGTCGACGATCGCCGCGGTCATCGCGGCCACCAGGTCGCCGTCGAACGTGGTTTCGTAGGCGATCTGGGTCTGCATTACCTCGATCGCGACGTCGGGGCCGACGACCCGCCGCAGCTCCTCGAAGAACCGCTCCTCGCCGCCGGGCAGGAAGCGGCAGTCGAGGTAGGCGTACGCCTCGCCGGGCACGACGTTCTGCTTGTAGCCGGCCTCGAGCATCGTCGGGTTCGCCGTGTGGCGCACGGTCGCGCCGACCATCCGGGCCAGCGGCCCGAGCTTGCGCAACACGCCCTCCACGTCGGTCGGGTCGAAGGCGACCCCCAGCGCGCTGCAGATCTCGCCAAGGAAGCCCTCGACGGTGGGGCCCAGCTCGATCGGGAACTCGTGGCGCCCGACCCGGGCCACCGCCTCCGCAAGGATCGTGACCGCGTTGTCGGCGTTGAGCATCGAGCCGTGGCCGGCCATGCCCTTCGCGACCAGGCGCAGCCAGGCGATGCCTTTCTCGGCGGTCTCGATCGCGTAGAAGCGCCGGTCCCCGAGCGTGACCGAGAACCCGCCGACCTCGCTGATCGCCTCTGTGCAGCCTTCGAACAGTCCTGCGTGGTGGTCGACGAGGTGGTGCGCACCCTTCAGGCCGCCGGCCTCCTCGTCGGCGACGAAGGCCAGGACCACGTCGCGAGGCGGCCGCTTGCCCTGGCGCGCCCAGTCGGCGACCAGCGCCAGGACCATCGCGTCCATGTCCTTCATGTCGACCGCGCCGCGACCCCAGACGCAGCCGTCACGGACCTCACCCGAGAACGGGTCGACCTGCCAGTCGTCGGCGTTGGCCGGTACGACGTCGAGGTGGCCGTGAATGAGCAACGCGTCGCGGCCGCTGTCGGCACCGGCCCACCGCGCAACAACACTCGCCCGGCCCGGCTCGGACTCGACGATCTGCGGCGTCAGGCCGGCGTCGGTTAGCCGCGCGGCCACCCACTCCGCGACCGCGCGTTCGTCGCCGGTCGGGTTGACCGAGTCGAAGCGGATCAGCTCGCTGCAGATCTCGACGACCTCATCGGCCGCGCGGTCGGTCACGCCGGCGTCGCTCATCGCCTCAGTCCTCTCGCGAAAGCTGCTGAGGCCACGCTATCCAGCGCAACGGGCAGCCCGGTCGCGCCGCCGGACCGGGCTAGAAGCCGCCGCCGAACGCGCCGATCAGACCACCGAGCTGCTGAAGGTCGACCGCAACGGCACCTGACGGCGGGGTGATCGCCGGACCGCTGCGGGTGAACGCGAGCTGCAGGGGCAGGCTGCTCCCGCCCTTGTCCGCGAGCTGGCCGAGGTCGAAGCTCAGCGTGGACAGCGCGCCGTCGGTCACGGTCGCGACCATCGAGATGTCCTTGTCGGGCACGTCGGACAGGTCGGTGCTGTCGAGCGCCGCTCCCGCGCCGGGGACCGACTTGAACGCGGTCGTGATGTCCGCGGCGAACGACCGCAGGTTGGTGGTGAGGGTGAGCGTGTCCGTACCTCCGGACGAGCTGCGGGTGACGGTCACGTCCTTGGTCAGCAGTGCCTTGAGCTGGTCGACCAGGTGGTTGGCCTCCGATGGCTTGGGCGACCCGATGCCGCCTCCGAGCGCCCCGGTGAGGGACTTCAGGGTCGACAGGGGCAACGACACCCACTTGCCCTGGACCAGCGCCTGGACGAAGCCGGGCAGCTGGCCGCCACCGCTCTGGATCTGGCGGAACGCCTCCTCCTGCCCGATGGCGTTGAGGAAGTCCTTCAGGTCGGCCTGCAGGTAGAGGGTCTGGCCGACGAACCGGATCGCGAAGAAGTCCTTGCCGTTGTCCGACACCGCGATGTTCACCGCACCGGAGTTCGACAGCCCGGACAGCTCGTTGAGCGTCTTGCCCTTCGGCGCGGCGACCTCGAAGGTCAATGCGGCACCGGCGATCAGCCCTGCCTGCGAGCTGGTGAGGTCGGCCTTCGGGTCCTGGGAGTGGACGAAGTCGAGCAGCTCGCTACCGGTGGCGTCGAGCTTGAGCGACGCGGTCAGCGTCGATGCCTGGCCGAGCGAGGTGATCGCGCTACTGAGCTCCGCGGCGGGCGCGGCGCCGGCGTTGTTGGCGGCAGGTGTGGAGCCGCCCCCTGAGCTGCCGCCCCCGCAGCCGACGAGCAGCCCGGCGGATGCGGTCACGGCGACGACGGCGGTCGCGGTACGGCGAAACATCGGCTCCCCCTGGCAGGTGAACGGTGCTGGTCCCAGGAACGCTACCGCCCAGGCGCGCTACAGCCCACGCCGAGACCGGCCGATCTTGTTGATGTGAGCCCGCTCGCGTCGGTTCGGCGTGCCCGCGTGGGCGTCCTGGCGGCGCTCGTGGGGGCGCTGGTCGCCGTCCTGCCCGCGGTGGTGCCCGGGGGCACCCTGCCAGGAGCACACGCGGCTGGCGATCCAGCCGCGCGCGTGCAGGACCTGCTCGCGAAGGTCCACGCGTTGCAGGCCAAGGCGCGGCATGCCGAGCATCGGTACGAGCGGGTCTTCTCCGACGTCGCGAACAGCGTGGACGCGGCGATCGCTGCCGACCAGGACAGCAACGACGTCGCGCTGCAGGCCGCGGCCGCACAGACCGAGCTCGACGAACGGGTGCGCGGGCTGTACGAGTCCGGCGGGACGCTGCTCGCGTACGCGCAGTTCCTCGACTCCGGCAGCCTGAACGAGGTCACCGCGCGCACCGTGATCGCCAGCCGGGTGATGTCGGCGCAGCTCGCGGCGGTCCGGACGATGCAACGCCAGGCCGCTGCGGCGCTGGCAGCGGCCACCCGCGCCGAGCAGCGCTCGCACGCCAAGATCCGCACTGAGCGCGGGATCGCCCAGGTTGCGGCTCGGGTGCAGCGCCTGCTGAACGAGCAGAAGGCGCTGCTCGCGAAAGCCGACCAGCGGCTCGCCGCCGTGCAGCAGGCCGAGGCAGCGCTCGGGGCCCAGACGAACGCGTTCAGCGCGGCGACGAACGCCGCGATCGCGAACCTGCGGGTCCTGCCGCCGTCGCCGGCGTACCTCGCGCTGTACAAGAGCGCCGCAGCCACCTGTCCTGGGCTGCCGTGGACCGTGCTCGCCGCCATCGGACAAGTGGAGAGCGGACACGGTCGCAACCCGTCGACGTCGTCGGCCGGCGCGATGGGGCCGATGCAGTTCCTGCCCTCGACGTTCGCGGCGTACGCGGTCGATGGCAACGGCGACGGGACGCGGTCGATCATGGATCCCGCGGATGCGATCTTCACCGCCGCGCACTACCTGTGCGCCAACGGCGCCGGTCGTAGCTCGTCCGCGCTGAGCAGCGCGATCTTCCACTACAACCACGCGGACTGGTACGTCGCGATGGTGCTCAAGCTGTCCGGCATGTACGCCGCGCAGTACTCCTGAGCGTCTGCCGCCCCTCTTGTAGACTCGCCGGGCCGATCGCAGAGCATGTTCGCGGTCGGACCACGTCGGAGTGGCGGAATGGCAGACGCGCTAGCTTGAGGTGCTAGTGCCCTTCAACGGGCGTGGGGGTTCAAGTCCCCCCTCCGACACTGATTTCGGCCTCCTGACCTGCAGGTTCGTTCGAAACCTCGGCAAGATTCGCCGCCCCGGGGGGTC
>CAZEAM010000309.1:0-7916 GCA_964510285.1 uncultured Frankiaceae bacterium
TCGGGCGGCGCCGACCTGCCGACCCAGAGCGAGATCTTCATCCCAGGCGGCTCGGGCTTCCGTGATCTGACCCAGAAGTCGGCGGCGGCGATCCCGACCATCTCGCGGGTCTTCGGCAACTCAACGGCCGGTGGCGCCTACGTCCCCGGCATGTCCGACTACGTCGTCATGGTGGAAGGACGCGCGAAGGTCTTCCTGGGCGGTCCGCCGCTGGTGAAGATGGCGACCGGGGAGGTCTCCGACGACGAGGAGCTCGGCGGCGCCGAGATGCATGCACGTGTCAGCGGACTTGCGGACTACCTCGCGTTCGACGAGCACGACGCGATTCGTATCGGTCGCCAGATCGTGCGCCGGCTCAACCGGCAGAAGCTCGGGCGGCCGCCGGCGTCGTCGTACTCCGAACCGCTCTACGACATCGACGACCTGCTCGGCATCGTGCCGACGGATCTGCGCGAGCCGTTCGACCCGCGCGACGTGCTCGCGCGAATCCTCGACGGCAGCGAGTTCGACGAGTTCAAACCGCTGTACGGCTCCTCCCTCGTCACCGGCTTCGGCCAGCTGCACGGCTATCCGGTCGGTGTCCTCGCCAACGCGCGCGGCGTGCTGTTCAACGAGGAGAGCGAGAAGGCGGCGCAGTTCACCCAGCTCGCGAACCAGAGCGACACACCCCTGCTGTTCCTGCAGAACACCACCGGCTACATGGTCGGCAAGGAGTACGAGCAGCGCGGCATCATCAAGGCCGGCGCCCAGATGATCAACGCCGTCTCCAACAGCGATGTGCCGCACTTCACGATCAACATGGGCGCGTCGTACGGCGCCGGCAACTACGGCATGTGCGGGCGCGCGTACAACCCGCGCGTCCTGTTCACCTGGCCCAACGCGAAGTCCGCGGTGATGGGTCCGGCGCAGCTGGCCGGGGTGCTGTCGATCGTCGCCCGGGCATCCGCGGAGGCGAAGGGCCAGCCGTACGACGAGGAAGCCGACGCCGCGATGCGCGAGATGGTCGAGACCCAGATCGAGGCGGAGAGCAAGGCGCTGTTCCTCACCGCACGGGTCTATGACGACGGGATCATCGATCCTCGCGACACCCGCACGGTGCTCGGCATGTCGCTGTCGGTCGCGCACAACAACGAGGTCAAGGGGCGCCGCGGCTACGGCGTCTTCAGGATGTAAGGCCCATGCCAGCCATCCGCCGCATCCTCGTCGCCAACCGTGGCGAGATCGCTCGTCGCGTCTTCCGGACCGCCCGCGAGATGGGGATCGAAACCGTCGCGGTGTACAGCGACGCCGACGCCGGCATGCCGTTCGTTCGTGAGGCCGACCATGCCGTCCGGCTGGCCGGCAACACACCGGCGGAGACCTACCTGCGGGGCGAGCTCATCGTCGCGGCGGCTGTGGCGAGCGGCGCCGACGCGATCCATTCGGGCTACGGGTTCCTGTCCGAGAACGCCGCCTTTGCGCGGCAGGTGACCGCGGCCGGTCTCACCTGGATCGGGCCGCCGGCGGACGCGATCGAGGCGATGGGCTCGAAGCTCGGCGCGAAGCGCATGATGCGCGACGCCGGCGTGCCCACCCTGCCCTGGGCCGAGTCGGTCGAGGCGGCGGCGGAAGTCGGCTTTCCGTTGCTGGTCAAGGCGTCCGCGGGGGGCGGCGGGCGGGGCATGCGGATCGTGCGCGACCCCGGCGAGCTTGCCGACGCGGTGGCGGCCGCCAGCAGAGAGGCGGCGGGCGCGTTCGGTGACGCGACGGTCTTCTGCGAGCGCTATCTCGAGGCGCCGCGACACATCGAGGTGCAGGTCTTCGCCGACACTCACGGCAACGTCGTGTCGCTGTTCGAGCGGGAGTGTTCGATCCAGCGCCGGCACCAGAAGATCGTGGAGGAGGCGCCCTCGCCGGCGGTCGACGACGCGCTCCGGGCGAAGCTCGGCGAGGCGGCGGTCGCCGTCGCGCGGGCGGTCGGATACGTCGGAGCCGGCACGGTCGAGTTCGTGATGGCGCCGGACTCGTCGTACGCCTTCCTCGAGATGAACACGCGTCTGCAGGTCGAGCATCCGGTCACGGAGAGCATCACCGGCCTGGACCTGGTCCGGCTGCAGATCCTGGTCGCGGCGGGGGAGCCCCTGCCACAGGAGGCCCTCGAACCCACGATCAGTGGACACGCGATCGAGGTCAGGCTCTACGCCGAGGACGCGACCAATGAGTTCCTGCCGGCAACGGGTGACCTGCGCGCCTTCGAGATCGACCCGGACCTGCGCGTCGACTCGGGGGTCGAGCCCGGCAGCACGGTCTCGCCGTACTACGACGCGATGATCGCGAAGGTGATCGCCCATGCGCCGACCCGCGACGAGGCGGCGGCGAAGCTCGCCGCGGGACTGCGCCGGGCCCGCATCCACGGGGTGACTACGAACCGCGACCTGCTGGTACGGATCCTGGGTGAGGACGAGTTCCTCGCCGGTGCCACCGACACCGCGTACCTGGAGCGGCACGACCCGGCGACACTCGGCTCCGCGCTGCTCGACGCGGCCGCGCTCCGCCGGCACGCGGCGGTGGCCGCGCTTGCCCTGCAGGCCCATAACCGGGCAGCCGCGCCGGTGTGGCAGCGCATGCCGAGCGGATGGCGAAACAACCCGTCCCAGCGCCAGCACGTAGTGCTGCGGCTCGGCGACGACGAGATCCGCGTCGACTATCTCGCCGACCGCACGGGCGCGGTCGCGCTCGCCGTCGATGGCGAGCCGCTCACGGTCGAGGTGCTCACGGCGAGAGCCGACCTGGTGGACGCGTCGATCGACGGAGTCCGGCGGCGCTTCCGCACGTCGATCGCCGCGGACTCGACCACGGTGGACGTGGACTCCCCGCTGGGTGCCTCGTCGTTCGCCGTCGTACCTCGCTTCGCCGACCCCCTGCATCTGGTCGCGGCGGGATCGCTGGTCGCGCCGATGCCCGGGGCGGTCGTGCGGGTCCTCGTCGATCCCGGAGCGGGCGTCGCCAAGGGCGATCCGCTGGTCGTCCTCGAGGCGATGAAGATGGAGCACACGGTTGCCAGCCCTGCCGACGGCACGGTCAGCGAGGTACGGGTACGGGCCGGGCAGCAGGTCGACGCCGGCGCGGTGCTCGTGGTCGTCGACTCCGAGGACTGACGGAACCGGCAGACCCGCTCCGGCGTCTCACCACCAGTCGAGGGTGGGAGGACGTCATGCGACTCGGTGCACTGCACGTAGGTGGGCGCACCCGGACCTGGCTCATCGGGACCTGCGCGGTGCTGGTCGCGCTGGTCGCGATCGCCTTTGCGGTCGGCGGGTCGGGCTCCGCGCAGCCACGGGGTGCCACTTCCGCCGGCCTCGCGGCGGGCGCTGTGCCGGGTGGCGTGCCGGCCGTCGGGCGCCTCGCGCCCGTGCACAAAACGGTCGGCGGCGTGCCCACTGGCGGCGCGGCGGACCGCGCGCCGGCGCCTAACCTGCCGGTACCGGCCGCGCCGTCGAACACCGGCGGGTCACCGGAGGAGTTCTCGACGACGGCGGGTGGGACCACGGCCGGTGCCGTCGCGACGAGCCAAGCGGACTCGGTCGGCTCGGACTCCTCGCTCGGCGCGAGCCGGATCGTGAAAACCGGAAACCTCACGATCCGGGTGGCGAAGTCGAAGGTGAAGAGCGTCACCGAGGCACTGACCTCGCTCGCCACCGCACAAGGCGGCTACGTCTCGCAGAGCAACTCCAGCCTGGACACCGCGAACCCGTACGGCGAGGTGGTCCTGCGTATCCCGGTAGCGCACTTCCAGGACGCGATCGATGCGGCCGAGAAGCTCGGGGACAAGGTCGTCTCGCTCACCACGTCCGCCGACGACGTCACCGGGAAGTTCGTGGACCTCACCGCGAAGAAGCGGGCGTTGGAACGGACCCGACAGACCTACCTCGCGATCCTGTCCCGAGCCCGCACGATCGGCGCGACGCTCGCCGTCCAGCAGCGTGTCGACGACGTCCAGCAGCAGATCGACGAGCTGCACGGGCGGATCAAGGTGCTCGCCAACCAGTCGTCGTACTCCACCCTCACCGTCAGCGTGGTCCCGGTCGGCGGGGACCTGCTCGCCGCGACCCACCACCAGCGGCACGGGATCGGCAAGGCCTGGCACGACTCGTGGAGCCGGTTCGGCCGAGGCGTCAACGCGATCGTCGGTGCGATCGGACCGATCGTGTTCGCAGTGCTGCTGCTCGGGCTGCTCGCGCTGATCGGGTACGGCGGCTACCGCGGAGTGCGTCGGGCGATGCGGGGGAGCCCGGCTGCTTCGTGAGGCGCGGCAGGAAAGCTCCGGGCCGAACCGTATTCTGCTGAGGTGAACAAGGACCTCTACACCGCAGACCACGAGGCGTTCCGCGACACCGCACGGGGATTCATCGAGCGCTACATCGCACCCTTCCACGACGGCTGGGAGAAGGAGGGTGTCGTCGACCGCGGGGTCTGGGTGGAGGCGGGCAAGCACGGTCTGCTCGGCTTCGAGATCTCCGAGCAGTACGGCGGCGGCGGGGTGCGCGACTTCCGTTACAACGCGGTGCTCAGCGAGGAGGTCATCCGCGCCGGCGCGAGCGGGGTCGGCTTCGCCCTGCACAACGACGTCTCCGCGCCGTACTTCGAGCGGCTCGCCACTGATGAGCAGAAGGCGCGGTGGCTGCCCGGCTTCTGCAGCGGGGAGCTGATCTCGGCCATCGCGATGACGGAACCGGCAGCCGGTTCGGACCTGCAGGGGATCAAGACCACCGCGGTCCGGGACGGTAACGACTGGATCCTCAACGGCCAGAAGACCTTCATCACCAACGGCATCAACGCCGATCTCGTCATCGTCGTTGCCCGCACGGACCCGGAGGCCAAGGCGGCGCACGGCACGTCGCTGCTCGTCGTCGAGCGCGGTATGCCCGGCTTCGAGCGTGGTCGCAACCTCGACAAGGTCGGCATGAAGGCGCAGGACACGGCCGAGCTGTTCTTCAGCAACGTGCGGGTCCCGGGCAACAACGTCCTCGGTGAGCTCAACGGCGGCTTCATCCACTTGATGGAGAACCTGCCGCAGGAGCGGCTGTCGATCGCGGTCGGCGCGGTGGCGTCGGCCGAGCAGGTGCTGGCCTCGACGATCGAGTACTGCAAGACGCGCACCGCCTTCGGCAAGCCGATCGGGTCGTTCCAGAACTCGCGCTTCGTCCTCGCCGAGCTCGCCACCGAGGTCGAGATCGCGCGGCACTACCTCAACAAGGCGATCCTCGAGCACAACGAAGGGCGGTTCTCCGCGGTCGACGCCGCGATGGCGAAGTGGTGGACCACCGAGATGCAGAAGCGGGTGATCGACTCGTGCGTCCAGCTGCACGGCGGTTACGGCTACATGCTCGAGTACCCGGTGGCGAAGGCCTTCATCGACAGCCGGGTGCAGACCATCTACGGCGGGACGACCGAGATCATGAAGGAGATCGTCGGCCGCTCCCTAGGGGTCTGACCCAGCGGTGATCCGGACGGAAACGGCATCGAGGCGCCGCCGTCGGGTCCTTCTGGTCAAGATCACCGCGCTTGTGCTGGCGGCGGCTCCGGCGGTCGCCGTCGCCTCGCCGGCGCGGGCTCCGCTTGGCGGGACCCTGGTCGACGAGTGCTACGACGCGCTCGGGCATCCGCTGAACACCCCGCAGTACGCGGTCTGTCGCGGCTTCCAGGCGCTCGTCGACTCGGTCGCGTCGCTGTGCCGGATGCCGATGCGCTTGCTTCCGGAAGAGGGCCTCATCGCCGATTGCGGCCTGGTCGACGGTCGCAAGATCAGCGAGTCGCAGATCGCGGCGTACCGCAAGACCTGGGTGTCCAAGGCGATCGTCCGGCAGCAGGAGCTCGGCCGGTCGGCGCCTCTCTACGAGGCGCAGATCGCCGGCAGCCACAACTCGTTCAACGCGTCGTCGTACCTCGTGCCGCTCGACGGCAAGCCGATCCAGTACTTCCCGTCGCTGACCAACCAGGACCCGAACCAGGTCTACTCGATCACCGACCAGCTGCGGATGGGGATCCGCGGGCTCGAGATCGACCTGCACTGGGTGCCGAGCATCTACGGCAGAGCATCGACCGGGGGGTACTGGGTCGACGTCTGCCACGGTCAGTCGACGGCCATCCCGGACACCGGTCTGTCCGTGCACGTCGGCTGTACGACGGACCGCTCGTTGCAGAACACGCTTGCCGAGGTTCGCGCCTGGCTGAAGCGGCATCCGAGGCAGTTCTTGTTGGTGTATCTGGAGAACCAGATGGACAACAACCTGCAGGCGCACAACCTGGCGGCGGCGCTCATCAAGCAGGCGTTCGGTCACCTCGTGTATCGACCGCCGTCGTCGTTGCACGCCGGACAGTGCGCACAGATGCCCTACGGCAAGAGTGAGGCCGCAATGATGCGCGCGGGGGCGCGGGTCCTGATTGTCGGCAACTGCGGACCAGGCGATGCGTGGAACCACCTCGTCTTCACCCGCGGCGACAAGTGGAACGAGGGTGGCAACCCGACGACGTACGGCGCGAAGGACTGCGCCGCCGACACGAAGGCGCGTGACGCGCATGCCGTCTTCCGCCGGTGGTACGAGGAGAGCCCGTTCCTGGAGGCAGCGACGGAGGCGACGCAGACGCTGACACCGCGCGCGATGCGGTACATGGTCCGATGCGGCGTGAACCTCACCGGTGTCGACCAGCTGATGCCGTTCGACGGCCGGCTGAAGGCCTTCATCTGGAGCTGGGCGCCGGGGGAGCCCGGCGCCACCCGCGGCTGCGCCTACCAGGGACGGGATGGGCGCTTCCACGCCGCCGCGTGCTCCGGAGACCGTCACGCGGCCTGCGTCAGTGCGCACGACCGGTGGCGGGTCACCAAGGCGACCGGTCCGGCGCGACGAGGCCCGAAGATGTGCCGCACGGCGTTTCCGGGCAGCCGGTTCGGCGTACCTCCGAACGGGCTTCGCAACCGGCAGCTGCACAACGCTCGGCCGTCGAAGCGCGCCACCGTGTGGCTCGACTACGCCACCGTCGGCAGCCGGTGGCGGCCCTGGGCCCTTGGATAGGGTCGCCCGGGTGACCACTCGCTACGGCATCACCTTTCCGTTCGACGGGTACTCGCTGCTCGACCAGCGGCCGATCGTCGAGTCGCTCGCGGACCTCGGCTACACCGATCTGTGGTCGGCCGAGTCCAACGGGTACGACGGGTTCACCTCGCTCGCGCTGGCCAGCCAGTGGGCGCCCACGCTCCGGCTCGGAGTGGCCATCATCCCCGTCTACACGCGTGGCCCCGCGACGCTCGCGATGTGCGCGGGCAGCCTCGCCGCGGCGGCGCCCGGCCGGTTCGTGCTCGGGATCGGCACCTCCTCGAACGTGATCGTCGAGAAGTGGAACAGCACGCCGTTCGACGAGCCGTACAAGAAGGTCCGTGACACGCTGCGGTTCCTCAAGCCCGCGCTCGCCGGCGAGAAGATCACCGAGCACTACGACACCTTCGCCATCGACGGCTTCCGGATGGGCTTCACCCCGCCGCAGCCGCCGACCATCCTGGTCGCGGCGTTGCGCTCGGGGATGCTCCGGCTGGCCGGACGCGAGGCGGACGGCGCGATCACCAACTGGCTGGCGCCGAAGGACGTGCCGACGGTCGCGGCGGAGCTTGCCGCGGGAGGGCCCGGCAAGGAGCTCGCCGCCCGCATCTTCGTGGCGCCCACCGACGACGTCGAAACCGCTCGCGCCGTGGGCCGGTTCGCGCTCGCGGCCTACCTCACCGTCCCGGTCTACCGCGCCTTCCATGACTGGCTCGGCCGCACCGAGCTGATGTCCGGCATGCAGAAGGCGTGGGCGGCCGGCGACCGGAAGGGCGCCCTTGCCGCGATCCCGGACGAGCTGGTCGACGACCTCGTCGTCCACGGCGCGCCAGGCGCGTGCCG
>CAZEAM010000310.1:0-4080 GCA_964510285.1 uncultured Frankiaceae bacterium
ACGACGATCACCACGACGAGGTCGTTGCCGTTGAACAGCACCGGGTTGATCTGGGTGTGCCAGCTGGTCAGCCCGGTCGCGAACGGCGCGATCAGTGACGGACCGTGGAACCATCGGGGCACGTATACGGCGATCCCGCCGAGCAGCTGGAGCAGGCCGATGGTCGCCACGGTGAGCACCAGGCGCGGCGAGTTGGCGAAGCGCCAGTTGACCAGGGCGCCGGTGGCGAGGCCCACCAGCACGCCCAATGCCAGGCTCAGCGCGACGCACACCGCCCACGGTGTGTGATGCGACAGGTAGAGCGAGGCGGCAATGCCGGCCGGCAAGCCGCCCATCGCGCCGTACGCGAAGTTGAGCGAGCGGGTGACCCGGTAGAGCAGCACCAGGCCGACCGCGAGCAGGCCGTTCAGGCTGCCGTAGAGCACGCCGTACAGCACGGTCCCCATCGGTACGTCGTGGGAGTCGGCCTGGGTCGCGACGAGCACCGCGACGACCGCGACGGCGGACGCCGTGTAGGGCAGGGCACGACGGCCCAGCAGGTGCGCGGTCACTGCGGACCGTGCGGGAACACCGGCATGGTCTTGCCGGAAGACTCGTTGAGACCGAACCACTTCTTGCCGACCACCCACGTCCCCAGCTGGCCGTTGAACGGGGAGGCGACCTTCGGGTTCCACCACTCGACCCGGAACTTGTACTGCGGCGTCCAGATCCCGCGGCCGTTCTGGTGGAACGACCAGGGCCCGTACTCGCCGTCTCCCCCGCGGTAGCTGAACAGTCCGCGCTGGAAGGAGTCCGGGGTGAGGTCCGGACCGGCCTGCTGGATGCCGAGGGCGAGGATGTAGAGGTCCTCGTAGAAGACGTCGACCTCGTGCGCGGGCACGTGCGACGGGTCGACCGACTTCGCAGCGAAGTAGGCGAGCGAGGAACCGAACGGCGGCGTGGTGCCGTTGAACGTCTCGCCGGCGGCGTGCGCCCAGACGTTCTGGTCGAACAGCTGCGCGACGACGTCCTCGTCGGTGAAGGCGCCGCCGCTGTTGATGATCTCCGGCTCGTAGTCGGCGTTGTCGAAGTCGCCGGTCAGGTAGATCAGCGTGATCGGGTCGCAGGCGCAGATGATCGTCGTGATCTTGTCGTTGACCATCCGCTGCTCCATGGCGGCGGCTTCCTGCGAGAGCTGGGAGAGGTTGGCCGTGTAGGACAAGACGTCGGTCGCCGGATGGCCCGCGCGCGCCATCGCGCGGGTCACGATGTGGATGCACGACTGGTAGATCGGGTTGTCCGGCGCGATGACGGCGAACCGGCGCGTCTGCCCGTTGGTCACGCCCTTGCCCGCCCAGGTGACCTTCTGCGGCAGCAGCTGGCGCACCACGTTGCCGGCACCGCCCTGGGTCGCGGTGGTGCAGTTGGGGAAGAACGACCAGGCGTACGGCGAGTACTGCTGGTACCAGCCCAGCGACATGTACGGCGATCCGATGTTCACCACGTGCTGCTGCGACAGCGCCTGCCCGTAGGGCTGGGAGAACGCGGAGACGTCGGCGAAGGCCTTCTGGGAGCCGGCGACCGTGAGCGCGTCTGCGTTGGCCTGCGACTGGCCGCCGCCGGTGATCTCAGAGGTCAGGGTCCCGCGCCCGCTGTAGAAGTGCAGGACGAGCTTGCGCCCGTAGAACTGGAACGTCCGGTTGAAGTACGTGACCAGGTCCTGGATCGTGCGTTTGATGTCGGTTTCGGTGTCGCTGAACGCCGCGGTGTTGTACTTGCCGGCCAGCTGCTGCACGGCGGCGTCGATGCTCGACAGGTCATCCGCGGGCACCCGGAAGGTGATGTCGATCGTCTTGCCGGTCACGCCGCGGGTCGTCGCGCCGCCGTTGGACCCGGTGAAGGACACGCACGGCGGTGAGTAGCCGTCGCCGTGGACCTGCGGGCCCACGCACTTCTCGGTGGTGCCGCCGCTGACGCCGGACGCGACGCCACCCGCGGCCACGGCCGCGGTGGGCTGCCCGCCCTTGACGTGACCGGCCGCCGAGGTGGGCTGCCCGGCGTCGCCCGGCTGGGGGGTCAGGTCGCCGCTGTTGGCGGTCGGCGACGCCGCCGACACGCTTCGTTCCGGCGCGATGGTCGGGACCAACAGCGACATGAGCAGGAACGCCGCGACCAGGAAGATCCCCGGGCCGTAGCCGGCGAGCAGGTGGCGGTCGGCGGCGGGCAGCCGGAATCGGGAGCCGTCACTCACTGGCTTCAGCACTCCTCGCAGTCAGGGGCACAGTCGCGCTGCGCCGGCGTCGGGTGACGGCGACGTCGGCGATGAGCAGGGCAACTCCCACCGCGAGCGCCCCTGCCGACGCGGCGGTGGCGAGGCCGCGCCAGCAGCTGTGCGCGCGCGCCGGGCTGGTGCTGACACAGTGCTCGGATGCCGTCGCGACGGCCGGCGGGATCGGGGCCGGGGCACTGCTCGCGATCGACGCGGTGGGCGGTTTGACGGCCGGCAGCCCGGGGCCGCCGCGGGGCGAGCCGAGGCCGACGCCGGGCGGCGGGGCCGGCAGGCTGGCGTCCCCGAACGGGTTGGTGAAGACCGTCGGATCCTGGGCGGCCGCGGCCACTCCGCCGAACTGCAGGTCGAGCGCGCCCGCGCCCTGGGCGATCGCGAGCGCGACGTGGACCAGCGTGCCGTTGTTGTTGCTGACGTTCTCGATCAACTGGCGGATCTGCGTGCAGTCGCTGCCCGGGCTGCCCAGCGACTTGCCGAGGTTCTCCAAGGTCACGAACCCGTCGGCGACCGGACCGAACACCTTGCGCTCGACGCTCGACCCGCTGAACCGCACCGTGAAGGGACCGATCGCGATCGCGCCGGTGTGCTGGTTGGCGGAGCGGACCGGCGCCCGCACGCTAAGCCCGGCCGGGGCCAGGACCTTGTTGATCGCCGCGATGGTCGTCGAGACGGCCGAGTCGGGTGCCTCGAGCGGGACCCCACCGATGAAGACCCGGCCGAAGGAGAAGTCGGTACGGCGCACGGTGGCGGACCCGCTCGTGCGGGTCGCGATCCAGCGCATGCCCTCGAGCCGCACCGCACCGCCGAGCAGCGACAGGTCCTCGGTGACGCTGCTGGTCGCGACCTGTCGCTGACCATCGACGTACCGGACGAGGGCGCGTGACCGTCCCCGGACCGAGACGACCCCGGGGAGCTTCTGGTCGATCGTGGTCGTGGTGGCGCTCGCCGACTCGGGATTCGAGTCGACCGCGACGGACTCCTGGCCGAACCCCTTCGCTCCGTGCGTCAGGTGCTGCTGCCCGCCTTGCGAGTCGGCGGTCAGCGGGTGCGGCTGGCTTTTCGCCGGCAGCTCGGAGCGCCCGCAGAACTCGGTGGTGGCGAGCACGAGGCCGAGTGAACCGAGGTCGAGGGTGCCTGACTTCGCCTGCGTCTCGTTGTGCTGGTAGGCCGCCGACGACTCGCCGATCGTGGCGCTGAGCTGAAGGCCGGAGACCGCGGGCGAGATGCCGAGGACGCTCGCGGTGGCGGCGGCGGTCCCCGGCTCGATCCGGTGCGGGCGCGCCTTTCCCGCGGATGCGCCGGCCGGCACGACGACCGCGAGGACGACGGCGCCGACCGTCGCAAGCACCACGCCGCCCACACGGCGCCGCCCGATCATGCGCGGGTCCGCCGCTTGGCCACGACGTCCGGCAACAGCCGGTCGACCATGCCGGGCAGGGCGCCGACGAGCATGACCCGGGCCTGCTCCTTGGTCAGCCGGCGGCGCTGCAGCCATTCGCGAGTGACCACCTCGGCGAACCCGCCGAACGCGCGCACCCGCGCGCGCACCTCGGGGGTCCGTTTCTCGTCGAGGCCGAGCACCGCGATGACCTGCGACGCGGTGCGCTCGCGCGCTTCGTCGAGGATGTCGTGCATCGCGCGGTCGCGGCCGGTCTCGCCGGCGCTGATCGCGACCAGCCACGCCTCCTGGTTGGCCTCGACGACGTCCATCCAGAGCGCGACGCTGTCCTCCCAGCTCGGCATCTGGTCGACCGGCGTCGCCGTGATCGCGTCGAGCACGGTGAGCACCGGTGAGTCGACCAGGTCCTTCACCA
>CAZEAM010000311.1:0-2201 GCA_964510285.1 uncultured Frankiaceae bacterium
GAACCCGCAGTCGCCGAGGCGTTCTCGTGGGGGCGTGTGTAGTAGCGCGGGCGCGAACGGATCCGCTCCTCGACCACCGCATCCGCCTCGAGGCGGTGCTCCTCGTGTACGACGACTGCGTGGCGAGCCATGAGTCCGCTGCCGTTGTCCATGGACTCCCAGTGCTGGATCTGCCACAACATGTCATCGCCACGCGCGTGCGAGGAGCATGGCGCGGCGGCGCCGCCCTACGCGTCCGGACTGCGCCGCTGCCTGAGTCCCACCTCGCAAGGGTCGATGGATGTGCGGTGACCTCGCTCGCGCGAACGGCGGTCGACGTTGCGCGGACGTCCAGCTTGCGGGCCGCGCTGGTAACCGGCGACATTGCCCTACGACGATGCGGGCGGGCAGCGGTGCAGGCGGCGCTCGACGACAGCTCGGCGTGGGCGGACCTGGGACGGGCGAGACGAGCGATTGCACTCTTCGACGGCCGTTCTGAGTCGCCGCTCGAGTCGGCGTCCCGAGCGATCTTCGTCGAGCAGTCGCTGCCTGCGCCAGAGACCTCGGCCTGCGGGTGGTGCGCTGGACCTGGCGCGACATCTTCGTCGAGACCGATCGCACCATCAGCAAGCTGCGTCGGGCGCTCGGGTTAGGTCAGACACAACGCCCGCGCCGTTCCCGCTGATCTTCGCGCAGGCGACCACCAAACCCGGCGTGTCGCGCAACACGCCGCAGAAAGTGGTCGCGAAAACGAAGATCAGCAGGAACGGGTCAGACGTCGATGACCTTGTGGCCCTGATGGCTGCGCGGTCGGCCCGCTGCCTTCGCGTAGAGCTTCTGGTCGTGGCGCAACGCGGCCGAGAAGAGGGCGACGCTGATCGCGGCGATGCCGATGTCGACCAGCTCGCGCGGGAACCAGTGCCCGTGCTTGCCCCACAGCGCGAGCCCGATCAGGCCCCCGAAGATCGATCCGAACCAACCCGAGACGATCGTCGCCAGCACGCCGATCGGCTGGCGACCCGGGACCACGAGCCGCGCGAGGACGCCCAGCACGATGCCGGTGACCGCGATCATGATCATCGTCCAGACCGCGTATCCGATCACCGGTACGACGACGAAGATCGCCAGCAGGATGAGGAAGATCGCGAGGATCATGCGAATGAGCCTATGTCCGTCGACGACCGTCCGGTCACGACGAGCCGGCGGCGATCACCTTCGACGCGATGTGTGAGGGCATCGGCTCGTACCGCAGGTGCCGCCGGGTGAAGGTTCCGGTGCCGTGCGACAGCGATCGCAGGTCGATCGCGTAGCGGGTCACCTCGACCTCCGGCACCTCGGCGCGGACGAGCGAGCGCCCAGTCCCGACCGGCTCGGTGCCGGTCACCCGCCCGCGCCGGGTGGACAGGTCGCTCATCACCGCGCCGACATAGTCGTCGGAGACGAGGACCGCGACCTCGAGCACCGGTTCGAGCAGGGTGAACTGAACCTTCTCTGCGGCGTCCTTCAACGCCAGCCCGCCGGCGATCTGGAATGCCATGTCGGAGGAGTCGACCGAGTGCGCCTTGCCGTCCTTGAGGATCGCCCGGACGTCGACCACCGGGTAGCCCGCCGCGACGCCCTTTTCCATCTGCGCGCGGATCCCCTTCTCCACGGACGGGATGAACTGGTTGGGCACCGCGCCGCCATAGATCTTGTCGACGAACTCGAAGCCCGCCCCCTCGGGCAGCGGCTCGAAGTCGACGTCGCAGACCGCGAACTGGCCGTGCCCGCCCGACTGCTTGACGTGGCGGCCGTGACCGCTGGCGGTGCCGGACAGCGTCTCGCGCAGCGGTACCCGCAGCTCGACCTGGTCGACCGCCACGCCGTACTTGTGTGCGAGGTGGTCGATCAGTACGTCGGCGTGCGCCTCGCCCATGCACCACAGCACCAGCTGGTTGGTCTCCGTGTTGCGGTCGAGGCGCACGGTCGGCTCCTCCGCGACGATGCGCTGCAGGCCGGTCGACAGCTTGTCCTCGTCGGCCTTGCTCTTCGCCTGGATCGCGACCGGCAGCAGCGGCTCGGGCATCTCCCACGCCTGTACGAGCAGCGGGTCGTCCTTCGTCGACAGCGTGTCGCCGGTCTCGGCGCGGGACAGCTTGGCGATGGCCACGATGTCGCCGGCCACGGCGTGGTCGACCGGGTGCAAGGTCTTCCCGAGCGGGACCGAGATCGAGCCGACCTTC
>CAZEAM010000312.1:0-12589 GCA_964510285.1 uncultured Frankiaceae bacterium
CACCCAGCGGATCGGCTTCTTGAACTCGGTGAGCTCCTCGATCGAGAGGACCTTCGCAACGACGACACCGACGATGCCTTCGCCGAGCCGGTCGACGCGCTCCACCTGCAAGCCGGCCGCGGTCAGCCGCTCGGCAACCTCGCGCGATCCGACCACGGGCAGGTCGACGTAGTCGCGCAGCCACGACATCGGGATCAGCATCGCGGCATCCCTACTCGCCCTCCCGGCCGAGTGCCGCCGTCACGCGGACGTCGCCCTCGACCAGGTCACGGATGTCGGACATGTCGTGGCGGGACATGAGGGTGCGTTCCAGACCGATCCCGAAGGCAAAGCCCGTGTAGCGCTCCGGGTCGACGCCGGCGGAGGAGAGGACGACCGGATGGACCATCCCGCTGCCCCCAAGCTCCACCCAGCCTTCGGAGCGGCAGGTGCGGCACGGTGGTGCACCGGGTTCGGTCGACGTGCCGTTGCAGACCCAGCACTGAAGGTCGACATCCGCGGACGGCTCGGTGAACGGGTAGTGGTCCGGACGCAGCCGGGTCCGGGTCTGCGGACCGAACATTGCCCGCGCGAAGGCGTCGAGGGTGCCTTTGAGGTCAGCCATGGTGAGCCCCTCGTCGACCGCCAGGCCCTCGAGCTGGTGGAACACCGCACTGTGCGTGGCGTCCAGTGCCTCCTGCCGGTAGGTCCGGCCCGGCACGGCGACGTAACAGGGCGCACCGCGCGCCAGCAACGCGCGGATCTGCACCGGGGAGGTCTGGGTACGCAGCAGGACGCCGGCCGAAGGCGGATCGATCCACAGCGTGTCCTGGGTCTCTCGCGCCGGGTGCGCCGGCGGGATGTTGAGCGCGTCGAAGTTGTACCAGGCCGCCTCGACCTCCGGCCCTTCGGCGATCTCCCAGCCCATGGCGATGAAGATGTCGGCGACCCGCTCCTGGATCAGGGTCAGCGGATGGCGGCCACCTTGGGGGGCGCGATCCCACGGGAGCGTGACGTCGACGGCCTCCTCGACCAGCACCCGCTCGTCGCGTTCGTGCTCCAGCTCGGCCCGCCGGGCGTCGTACGCGGCGGTGAGCGCGGTCATCGCCCGGTTGACCCGGCGTCCGGCGTCGGCCCGCGCCTGCGGCGGCAGGGAGCCGAGCTCTCGGCGGGCAAGCGCGACCGGCGAGTGGGCACCGAGCCGCGCGGTGTGCGCAACCGCGAGCGCGTCCAGGTCATTTGCAGCGGCGAAGTCGGCGACGCCTTCCTCGACCGCCTTGGCGAGGGCGTCGTCGGACAGCGCAGCCACTTCCTTGGGGTCGTACGGGTCGTTGGGTCCGGACATGTCGTTGCTGAAGTCTAGGAGGCGGCTGTGGACCCTTCGGGCCAGATCAGCCGGCTGCCCCGGTAGAGCTCCGCGACGAGCGCGGTGTCCTGGACGCGCTCCAGTGGCGGGATGTTCTCGGCGAGGCCGAAGTCGACCACCTCGCGCAGCTCCGGTCGCCACTCGGCTCGCGAGTGCACCCCGATCCCCTTGCCGGGCAACACGTTGTTTCGGGACAGCGCGGCTTCGAGCTTCCACACCTGCCGCTCGTGCGCGACCGGGAACTCGGCACCTGCCCGCTGCGCGTATCCCTGCTCGATCGCGATGCACTTCGCCTGATGCGCCTCGCAGTATTCGAAGGCATGCAGGTCGGCGCGCATGAAGTCCTGCGCCGCGGAGCGGTGAGCGGCGAGGAACGTCGTGTTGAAGAAGACGACGTTGTACGTGCCCGACACGCCGAACTGCTGCGGGGTGAACTCGTTGAACTTCGCGCCCTCGGCGCGGAGGGTCAGCGGCTCGTTCGACTGGTAGCAGCCCACCGCGTCGAGCCGGCCCTGCACGATCTGGTTCGGGTCGAAGTTGGGCGTGTTGACCAGCTTCACCTTGTCGAGGTCGACGCCCGCGGCGCGCAACATCTCGAGGTCGGGGGCTTCCTTCACGAAGTGGTAGCCGAGCGTGTGACCTTCGAGATCCTTGAGCCGCTTGATCTCGGGCCTGGTGATGATGCAGTAGTCCGACGCGTTGCCGTACGTCGCGACGGCGGTCACGTTCGAGCCGTTGGCGGCGAGCACCAGGAAGTCAGCAGCAGAGCCGGTGCTGGTGGTGGTCGCGGTCCCCGACGACACGAGCGCCGCGGAGTTGCGCGAGTTGGTGACCAGCTTGACGTCGAGGCAGAGGTCGCGGAAGTAGCCGAGCCGGTCGGCGGCGAACACCTCGATGATGCCGGCCGAGGCGTCGAAGCCGAACGGCGAGACGTAGGTGATCGTCCCGGCTGCACGGTTCGCCGCGCAGCGCTCGGCCGACACGATGCCGGCGTCCGGCTTGCCGCTCGAGCCACCGCCGCAGGCCGAGCCAGCCACCATCGCGAGGATCGCCAGGGCGGCCCCGGTCAGGGTTCGCCGTACCGGCCTCATCGGCGCCGCATCCCGACCGCCGGCGCGTACCGCCCGAGCACGAGCCGTTGCAGTGCCACCACCGCACCGAACATGACCACCCCCAGAACCGCCAGGACCACCACCGCGGCATAGACCGTGCCGAGATCGCCGAGCGACGCCGCCGTGACGATCAGCGTCCCCAACCCCTTCGCGTCACCTGCTGCGACGAACTCCGCAACGACCGCGCCGACCAGACTCAGCGGGACGCAGATCCGGCCGGCGGCGAACAGGTACGGAAGGCTACTGGGCAGCCGCAGCCGCCACAGCACCTCGGCCCGGCTGGCGTGCAGCGTGGCAACCAGATCGAGCGCTTCGGGGTCGACGTCACGAAGCCCGGCGAGCGCGTTGACCAGGAATGGGAAGAACACGATCAGCGCGGCGATGACGTACTTCGGCGTCATCCCGAAGCCGAACGCGACGACCAACGCCGGCGCGATCGCGACGAGCGGCGTGACGTTGAGTACGACGGCCAGCGGCAGCAGGGCCCGTTCGACCAGGCGCACGTAGAACATCACCAACGCCAGGCCGAATGCGACGCCCATGCCGGCTGCCCCGCCGACCAGCGCCTCTTGCAACGTGGTCCAGGCGTTGCGGGCGAACAACGCGGGATGTGACGCCAGCTCCGCCTTGATTCCGGACAGCCGCGGGGCGACGTACGGATGGTGGACGGCATAGAGCTGCCAGGCCAGGACGAACGCGCCCAGCGCAATCGCCGGCGGCAGCCAGATCCCGATCCGAAGCGACTTGCGGTTCATGGCGATCCCGCGGGCTTCGAGCCCTTGCGCAGCTCGAGCCGCAGCTCGCGCTCGAGCGCGAGGAACTCGGGCGTGGTCTCGACCAGCTCGTCGCGCGGCCGTGGCAGATCGATCGGCAGGACCCGTTGTACGCCGTGCGTGGCGGCGGACATGACGACGACGACGTCGGAGAGCGCCACCGCCTCGGTGACGGAGTGCGTGACGAACAGGACCGTCTTGCCGCTGGCTTGCCAGATCGTGAGCAGGGCGTGGCGCAGCGACTCTCGGGTCAGCTCGTCGACCGCCGCGAACGGCTCGTCCATCAGCAGCACCGGCGGGTCGAAGACGAAGGCGCGGGCGATCGCGACCCGCTGCTGCATCCCACCCGACAGCTCGCGGGGGCGCCGGTGCAGGGCATCGCCGAGGCCGAGCGCGGTGAGCAGGCCGACCGCGTCCGGCGGCGTGTCAGGGGCAGGTGCCCGGCGGTTCACCTGGAGCGGGAGCAGCACGTTGTCGAGCACCGAACGCCAGGGCAACAGTGCCGGCGCCTGCGGGACGAAGCCGATGCGTTTCGCTTCGGTGGCGGCGCCCACCGGCGCCCCGAACACGCGGACGCTGCCCGCGTCGGGCTTGACCAGCCCGGCGGCCAGCCGTAGCAGCGTCGTCTTGCCGCACCCGCTCGGCCCGATCACGGTGACGAACTGGCCACGCCGGACCGTCAGGTCCACACCGTCGAGGACGACGACGCGCTCGCTGGCGCGGCCGAAGGACTTGTGCAGGCGGTGGAAGACGATCGCGTCGTCCGCACCGCCCCCGGAGGCCGGATCGCTCCCGCGGGCCGAGGGCGACGTCACCGTCGTCACGCCTCCATGCTCCCGCGACTAATGACTCCGCGCTCGACTCGGGTGGTTGCGGGCGCGGTCAGGCCTCGGCATGGCTCGGCGCGCCGAGCGGGAGTGCGAACCCGATGCGCGCCCCGCCCGAGTCCGCCGCGCCTGCCTCTATCGCACCGCCGTGCGCCTCGACGATGCCCTTGGCGATGAACAGCCCGAGGCCGGTGCCACCGCGGCGCGCGTCCCGCCAGAACTTCGTGAAGATGCGGGGCAACGCCTCGGCAGAGATCCCCTCGCCCTCGTCGCTCACCGTGACGCGTGCGCCGTCGCCTTCCGAGGCGAGGCGGATGCGCACCGTACCCGAGCCGTGCCGCAGGGCGTTCTCGACGATGTTGCCGACCACCTGGCCCACCTTGTCGGGGTCCGCCCACACCTGTGGCACCTCTGCGGACTCGACGACGAAACGCTCGGCGGCTTCGCCGGCCGCGACCCGCCCGGCGATGTCGCGCTCGACCAGCGCCGGCAGGTCGACCAGCTGCTTGTGCAGCTCGAGCCGTCCCGACTCGATCCGGGACACGTCGAGCAGCTCGCTGATCAGGCGCGTGAGCCGGTCGGCATCGGCGTTGATGGTCTTGAGCATGTGCAGGCGCTGCTCGTCGGTGAACCGCTCCCACTTGCCGAGCAGCGTGGCGGTGAACCCCTTGACACCGGTGAGCGGCGAACGCAGCTCATGAGCCACGACCGAGACGAGCTCCGCGCCGCTGCGCTCGGACCTGGACCGCGCCTTCGCGTCGCGAAGCGACACGATGACTGACGTCACCTTGCGCTGCTCGTCCCGGCGGTACGCCGCGGTGACCAGCAGCGGCTGGTCGGGGTGGCCCTCACGCGCGAGCGTCAGCCAGCGCTCGGGCTGGCGGACCCGCGACACGAGCCCGTCGTACGGCCTGGTGCACGCCCACCAGTCCCGGCCTTGCGGGTCGATCAGCGGCAGCACCGCTGCGAGGGGGCGGCCCAGCCAGTCCCCGGGACCGAGGATGCGGATCGCGGCGTCGTTGAGGTCGACGACCGTGCCGTTGGCGTCCGCAACGACGACACCATCCGGCAACCCGTCGTAGATCGACTCCCCCCGGCCGCGCTCCGGCACCTCTCGCCCTCCTTGCCCCTACGTCGGGAGCCTAGGACGACATCGGCGAAAGGGAACACCCTAACGCCCGACTCGATCTCGTTAGCCCTGATTGAGCCGCTGGACGGATGCGGACGAGTACAGACAAATGGCGGCCGCAGCGGCGAGGTTGAAGCTCTCCGCTCTTCCTTCGATCGGGATCCGTACGACGGCGTCCACACCTGCAGCGACTTGCGTGCCGAGCCCGTGCGACTCGCTGCCGAACACCCAAGCGGTCGGCGCCGCGAGCCGGCCGTCAGTGGACAGGTCGTCGAGGGAACACTCGCCGTCCGCCGCGGTCGCGAACACCTGGCATCCGCGGGTGCGCAGCTGCTCGACGCAGTCGGCCGCGTCGAGCGCGGTGACCAGCGGGATGTGGAAGACGCTGCCCGCGCTGGACCGCACGCACTTGCCGGACCACACGTCGACGGATCCTTGGCCGAGCACCACCGCGTCGGCGCCGACCGCATCCGCGGTCCGGATCACCGCGCCCGCGTTGCCAGGATCGGCGCATCGCTCCAACACGGCGACCAGTCGCGGCCGATCGGGCAGTGGGGTGTCAGCGGGGATGGTGACGACACCGACGATGCCCTGCGGGGTGACGGTCTCCGCGACGGCGCGCAGCGCGCGGTCGGTGACCTCGTTGACCTGGGTACCGCCGCCGGCCAGGGCACGCAGCAGTGGTTTGTCTCGCTCTGCCGCCTCGGCCGTCACGAAGACCTCACGGACCGGGAACGACGCGGCAACTGCCGCAGCAACCGCGTGCGGGCCTTCGGCGAGGAAGGCACGTGCCGATCGGCGACCGCGTGCGGAGTGCAAAGCGCGCGCAGCGACCACCCGCGCGTTCTTCGGCGAGTCGATCACGCCGTCGAGCGCGCCGGCCACGGCGTACCGGGCTAGGCGGCGGAGCCGGAAGCGCTGTTCGTCGCGGGCAGCGACCTGCGGGCGAGCTCGACCAACGCGCTGAACGCGGCCTCGTCGGAGACCGCGAGCTCGGCGAGGTTCTTCCGGTCGACCTCAACGCCGGCGGCCTTCAGACCCTGGATGAACCGGTTGTAGGTCATGCCGTTGGCTCGCGCCGCGGCGTTGATCCGCTGGATCCACAGCGAACGGAAGTCACCCTTGCGGGCGCGCCGGTCGCGGTAGGAGTAGTTGAGCGAGTGGAGCATCTGCTCCTTCGCCTTGCGGTACAGCCGCGACCGCTGGCCGCGATATCCGCTCGCACGCTCGAGGACGACGCGACGCTTCTTGTGGGCGTTGACCGCCCGCTTGACCCGTGCCACGGGAACTCTCCTTGAATCTGACCGGCGCAGGCCGGAAGGGGAACGACGACGTACGACGTGCGCGAGCTACCGACCCAGCAGCTTGTTGTACTTCTTGGTGTCGGCCGGCGACATGACCTCCTCGTTGGCAAGCCGGCGGGTGCGCCGCGTCGGCTTGTGCTCGAGCAGGTGGTTACGGTTCGCGCGCCGGTGCGTCAGCTTGCCGCTCCCCGTCACTCGGAAGCGTTTCTTCGACCCGCTGTGCGTCTTCATCTTGGGCATCGCTGCCTCGTCTCCCTCGTCGTTCTCTTCGGTCCCGGGTGCTCGTGTCTTGCTACGCGGAAGCGGCTTCGGCGCCGGTCTCCTCGTGCGAAGCTTCGTCGGCCGGGGCATCCGCGCGGCGCCGGGCCGGTTGCGTCTGCTGCTTCCGGTGCGGGGCAATGACCATGATCATGTTTCGGCCGTCTTGCTTGGGTGCCGCCTCGACGTACCCGAGCTCTTCGATGTCGCCGGCCAACCGCTGCAACAACCGCAGACCCAGTTCGGGTCGGGACTGCTCGCGGCCGCGGAACATGATCGTGATCTTGACCTTGTCACCGGCCTTGAGGAACCGCACGACGTGACCCTTCTTGGTCTCGTAGTCATGCGGATCGATCTTCGGCCGAAGCTTCATCTCCTTGATGATCGTGTGCGACTGGTTGCGTCGCGCCTCACGCGCTTTCTGCGCGTTCTCGTACTTCCACTTGCCGTAGTCCATGAGCTTGCAGACCGGCGGGCGGGCTTCGGCGGCCACCTCGACGAGGTCGAGATCTGCCTCCTGGGCCAACCGCAGCGCGTCGCCGATGGCGACGATGCCGACCTGCTCGCCGTTCGGACCGACCAACCGCACCTCGGGGACGCGGATCCGGTCGTTGATGCGTGGTTCGACGCTGATGGGACCTCCACTGACGTTGGGTGTGACCCGGGGCCCCTCATGCAGAAGGCCCCGCACGACGCGCATGCGAGGCCTCGACGACGACGGCTACCGCACCGTTCCGGCGTACGCCGGGCGGAGCGGCGACCAAAGACCCGTCAACCCGCAGGTCGAAAGGTGGGAGCCGAGGACTCCGCTTGCAGGTGGGCAAGCCCACCAGTCGCGCCATCCAGGGTAGCAGCGCAGCGCCCTACCCCGCCGAGCCCAACGCTTCGGGCGTCTCGACGCGGGTTGAGAGGCCCGAAAGGGCGGGCTCGGCGCCTACTCGACGATCTTGGCGATCGGGAGCTCCAGGATGTCGCGCGCTCCGGCCGCCTTCAGGGCCGGGATGAGGGTGTTCACCCCCTGCTTCGGTACGACGGTCCCGAGCGCGTAGCCGCCACCGGAGAGCTGTGTCTGGGTGGGCGAGCTCATCGCGGGCAGCACGGCCAGCACCCCGTTGAGGTCGCCGGCGTCGACGTTGAGCATGAGATACACGGTCCCCCGCGCGCGGATCGCCCCCTGCAGCAGAAGAGCGACGTCCTCCATCGCGGCCCGCTTCTCCGGATCGGCGTACGACGCGGGGTTCGCGATCAGCTCGGTGCGCGAGGTCAACAAGGTCTCGATGATCCGCAGCCCGTGGGCGCGCAGCGACGACCCGGTCTCGGTCACGTCGACGATCGCGTCGACGATGTCGGGGACCTTGGCCTCGGTCGCGCCGTACGACGGGACGATCACCGCGTTGACGCCCGCCCCGGCAAAGAACCGGCGGGTGAGCTCCGGATACTCGGTCGAAACCCGTACGCCGTCCGGAAGCTCCGCACCCGTCTTCGCCGGGTGCTCGGCCGGCACCGCGAGGATGATGCGGACCGGGTTGGAGGTCGCCTTCGAATACTCCAGCTCGCAGACCGTCTCGACCTTCGACGAGGTCTCGGTGATCCAGTCCCGACCGGTGATGCCGAGGTCGAACAGGCCCTCCTCGACGTATCGCGGGATCTCCTGCGGCCGCAGGAACATGACCCGTTCGATCCGCGGGTCGGAGATGCCGGCGCGGTAGTCGCGGTCGGAGCCGCGCCGCACCGCGAGATCAGCGGCATCGAACAGTTCGAGGGTCGCCTTCTCCAGCGATCCCTTGGGGAGGACGAGCGAGAGCACAGCGGAGCCTTTCGGAGACGGTCGTGACGGTCGGGACAGCGGCAAGGCGGACAGCAGCGTTCGGTCAGCGACCGTCCGCCGACGAATGGCCGTGTCGGCCGTGTCGGCCGGGCACGCTGACGGCGCGACGGATCCCGCGCAGCACCAGAGCCGTCTCGACCGCAGCCATTGCGGCCTCCCGTCCCTTGTCCTCACTTGACCCGGGCAGGCCCGCCCGGTCGAACGCCTGCTCCGTCGTGTCGCAGGTCAGCAACCCGAATCCTACTGGGACACCGGTTTCGAGTGCGATCCGGTTCAGCCCGTCGGTCGCCGCCGAGCAGACATAGTCGAAGTGCGGCGTTCCGCCGCGTACGACGACGCCGAGCGCGACGACCGCGTCGTACCCCGACCTGGCAAGCTCCCCCGTGACCACGGCGAGCTCGAACGCACCGGGCACCCGGCACACGTACGGGTCGGCGACCGAGGCGGCCTCGAGCCCGCGCAGCGCGCCCGCGAGCAGCGCGTCGGTGATCTCGCCGTGCCACCGCGACGCGACGACGGCCACCCGCAGCCCGCTGCCGTCAGCGACGACCTCCTCCGGCAGCCCCTTCCCCGTCACTGGGAGACCTCGTGTGGTTCGTCGTCGACCGGCAACGCGAACGGCGACAGCGCGTACGCCGTGCGCACCGCCTGCCGGTAGATGTCCGGCTCGGCGCGGGCGGCTCGCTCGGCGACCGCGACCGGCAGCGCGTCAGCGCTCGCCTCGGTCACCTCCTCGTCGACCAGCGCGGGCAGGTCCGGGAGGTCATGGCCCATCCGGTCGCGCTTGGTCGTCAGGTACCGCAGGTTGTCCGACGTGACCCGCACCGGCAGCGGCACTCGCGCGATGATCGTCAGGTCGTGGCCTTCCAGGCCGGCGCGCTTGTCCGGGTTGTTGGTCAGCAACCGCATCGTCCGTACGCCGAGATCGACGAGGATCTGCGCCCCGGTGCCGTAGTCGCGCGCGTCGGCCGGCAGTCCGAGCGACACGTTCGCGTCGACGGTGTCCTGACCCTCGTCCTGCAGCTGGTAGGCCTGCAGCTTGTGCATCAGCCCGATGCCGCGGCCTTCGTGGCCGCGCACGTAGAGCACCACCCCGCGCCCCTCGGCCGCCACCGCGGCGATCGCCGCGTCGAGCTGCGGACCGCAGTCACACCGGCGGCTGCCGAACACGTCACCGGTGAGGCACTCCGAATGCACGCGCACCAGCACGTCCTCGCCATCGCCGATCTCGCCGCGCACCAGCGCGACGTGCTCGATCCCGTCGACGACGCTCTTGAAGCAGACCGCGCGAAACTCACCGTGGTTGGTCGGGATCCGAGCCTCGGCAACCCGCTCCACCTGCCGCTCCGTCTTGCGACGGTAGGCGATCAGGTCGGCGATCGCGATCAAAGCAAGGTCGTGCTCGGCCGCGAACACCTCGAGCTCGTCGAGGCGGGCCATGCCGTCGATGTCCTTCTCGCTGACGATCTCGCAGAGCACCCCGGCCGGTCGCAGGCCGGCCATCCGGCACAGGTCGATCGCCGCCTCGGTGTGCCCGGCGCGTCGCAGCACGCCGCCGTCCTTCGCCCGCAGCGGTACGACGTGCCCGGGCCGCGTGAAGTCCGACGGCGTCGACGCCGGGTCGGCGAGTGCGCGCATCGTCAGCGCGCGATCGTGGGCCGAGATGCCGGTCGTCGTACCTTCGACGGCGTCCACCGTCACCGCGTACGCCGTGCCACGCCGGTCCTGGTTCGTGTGGTACATCGGCGGCAGGTCCAGCCGATCGCAGTCGGACTCGGTCAGCGGCACGCAGATGTAGCCGGACGTGTAGCGCACCATGAACGCCACCAGCTCGGGCGTGGCCTTCTCCGCAGCGAAGATCAAGTCGCCTTCGTTCTCACGATCGGCGTCGTCCACCACGACGACCGGCTTGCCGGCGGCGATGTCTGCGACCGCCCGCTCGATGTCGCTGAAGCCCATCACCGGCGCATGCCCCTCACTCATGACGTCCCCCTGCTGGCCAGCAGCCGCTCGACGTACTTCGCCAGTACGTCGACCTCCACGTTGACCCGGTCCCCGACCGCACGCCGGCCCAGCGTCGTACGCGCAAGCGTCTCCGGAATCAGGCTGACCCCCACACCAGAATCACTCAACGCCGAGATCGTGAGACTGACGCCGTCGAGCGCAATCGAGCCCTTCTCGACGACATAGGGCAGGAGAGCGGGCGGCAGCTCGAGATCGACCTCCCGCCAGTGCTCGGACGGCCGGAGGTCCAGGACGGTCGCGACGCCGTCGACGTGGCCCTGCACGATGTGGCCACCGAGCAACGTCGTCGGGGTCACCGAACGCTCGAGGTTGACCGGGTCGCCGGCCTGCAAGCCACCCAACGTCGTACGCCGCAAGGTCTCCTGCATCACATCCGCGGTGAACCCCGCCGAGTCGATCTGCGCAACCGTCAGGCACACGCCGTTGACCGCGATCGACTCGCCGCCCGACAGCCCGGTCAGGATGTCGCCCTCGACGGCCAAGCGTGACGCCTCGCCGACGTCGTCGATCGCTCGCACCCGGCCCAGCGCCTGCACGATCCCGGTGAACATCTAGTCCGCCCTCTCCACCGTCGCGACGATCCGTACGTCGGGCTCCAGGTAGGTCACGCCCTTCGGCTCGAGTCGCAGCGCGTCGTCGAGCGTCGAGGGGCCGAACTCGCCGACGACCGGCGTCCCGGCGCCGAGCAGAGCGGGCGCGAGGTAGGCAACGACGCGATCGACCAGGCCCGCCCGCAGGAACCCGGCCGCCAGTCCGGCGCCACCCTCGAGGAGTAGCAGGTAGCGCTCCCGCGCATGCAGCACCGCGAGCAGGGCCGCGAGGTCGAGTCCGCTCTCGCCACGCGGAAGCTCGAGCACGTCGGCGGCAGAGGCCCGCAGGGCCGATACCCGCTCCGGCGGGGCGTCGACAGCGACAGCGACGAGAGTCGGCGCAGCGCCGTCCAAGACCTGCGCGCCGGTCGGCGTACGCGCCTCGGTGTCGACGACGACGCGCAACGGCTGCCGGCCGATGTCGAGCTCCCGCACGGTGAGCGCCGGGTCGTCGGCGAGCACCGTCCCGATCCCGACGATCACCGCGTCTGCGGCGGCGCGCAGCCGCTGCACGTCGTTGCGCGCTCCCTGCCCGGTGATCCACTGGCTCGTGCCATCCGCGGCCGCGGTCCGGCCGTCGAGAGTGGCGGCGTACTTCCACGTCAGGTAGGGCCGGCGCTCGGCCGCGACCACCAGCCACGGTTCGAGCGCGGCGTGGGCCTCCTCGGCGAGCACGCCGGACTCCACATCGACCCCGTCGGCTCGAAGTCGTGCGGCGCCTCCCGCGGCATCGCCGTGCGGGTCGTCGACGGCATAGACGACGCGCGCGATCCCGGCAGCATGGATCGCCGCGGTGCACGGTCCGGTCCGGCCCTGGTGGCTGCACGGTTCGAGGCTGACGACGAGGGTGCCTCCACGCGCCCGCTCGCCGGCCGACCCGAGCGCGACCACCTCGGCGTGCGGACCGCCGATCGCCGCGGTCGCACCCTCGCCCACGACGGTGCCGGCCGGATCGAGCACGACGGCGCCAACGGCGGGGTTGGGGTTAGGGATCCCGAGCGCAGCCTCGGCCAGGTCGATCGCGCGACGCATCGCCGCGGTCTCCACCTCGGTGGCCATCTGCCCTCTCCTCCGACCGGCCCGCTGGCCGTCCGGGTGAGGAGAGGGAACCGCGAACGACGCGCACCCGCCGGTCGAACGACCACGCGCGGTGCGCCGCTCGCGCGCTGCCTCTCATCCGGACTCTCACCGTCGGCCCTGGACTCTCACCAGGTCCACCGGCCGATGGCTTCGGCCGGGTCGCGGACTTCGAGGTCACCCGGCGTACCGGGCGCCCTCGTCACCGCCGGTTCGGACTTTCACCGATCCCGGAGCGCGCGGGGTACTTCCGTTTCATTGTGCATCGTTTCCGCGAACTTGCACAAAGCGACCGTAATTCCGCGCGAAACGGTCGGATTT
>CAZEAM010000313.1:0-3531 GCA_964510285.1 uncultured Frankiaceae bacterium
GCGAGCTGGGCCATGAGGCGGTCGACTGCGGGCCGTTCGAGCTGCGCGACTCCGACGACTACCCGCCGTACTGCCTGCTGGTCGGTACGAAGGTGGTGGCCGACCCGGGGAGCCTCGGGATCGTGATCGGCGGCTCCGGCAACGGGGAGGCGATCGCGGCGAACAAGGTTCCCGGCGTGCGCTGCGCGCTGGCGTTCAGTGAGGAGACCGCGCGCCAGGGTCGCGAGCACAACGACGCCAACGTGCTCAGCCTCGGCGCGCGGATGTACGACGAGGACGCCGCGGTCGGGTTCGCCGAGGCGTTTCTCTCCACTCCCTTCAGCAACGCTGAGCGGCACATCAGGCGCATCGGGTTGCTCACCGGCTACGAACAGACGGGAGAACTGCCGCCTCGGCGCGAGGACTGACCAAGATCGAGACGTTAAGGTCGCGAAGGTATGGAGCAGCGGGCGCTCGATCGCATCACCGTCGCCGAGCGCGCCCGGCGAAAGCTGAGTGTGCTCGCCGCGCCCGAGTCGGCGCGCGGCCGGCGGGTGGCCCTGGCGGCGGTCTTCGCGCTCACCGGGTTCGTGCTGTTCCTCCACGCCGAGTTCGGGTCGGTCGCGTTCCCTGCGCTCACCGTCGTCGTACCGGTGATCCTCGGCGGCCTGCTGCTCGACCCGCTGCCGCTGTCGTTCGCGATCGGCGCGGCGTTCGCGATCGTGATCGTGGAGAACCTCGGCGTCGGGAAGGGCGCGGTCCGGCCCGGGGTGTACGTCGTGGTGGCGGTCGTGTCCGCGATTGCGCTCAAGCAGTCGGTCGACCGGCAGCGGTTGGGGCTGTCGGCCGGCCGCGGTGAGGCGATGTTGCTCGAACTGCGCGACCGGCTGTCATTGCAGAGCGACCTGCCGGCGCTCCCGGCCGGCTGGCACGCGGAGGTCGAGCAGCAGTCGGCGGGTGGGGCGAGCTTCGGTGGCGACTTCCTGTTGTCGGCGCTCACCGACGGCGGTCGAACGCTCGAGCTCGTGCTCGTCGACGTGTCCGGCAAGGGGCTGGACGCCGGGACCCGGGCGCTCACCCTGTCCGGTGCACTCGGCGGCTTGCTCGGCGCCGTGTCGCCGGAGCGGTTCTTCGCCTCGGCCAACGAATACCTGATCCGCCAGCAGTGGGACGAGGGCTTCGCCACCGCGCTGCACCTGACGTTGGAGCTGAGCAGCGGCAAGTACCGGATCACGAATGCCGGACACCTGCCGGCGGTCCACTACTCCGGTGGCGCGGGCACGTGGCAGGTGCTGGACCCCAGCGGCACCGTCCTCGGCCTGCTGCCGGTGGGCGAGTTCGGCTCGGTCGACGGCGAGCTCGGACCGTACGACGCGCTCCTGCTCTACACCGACGGCTTGGTGGAGCTGCCCGGCCGCGACCTCGACATGGGGATCGATCGGCTGGTCGGCGCCGCCGAACGGCTGATCCCGCGGGGCTTCACCGGTGGCGCCCGCCGCCTGCTCGACGACGCCTCACCGGACGCGACCGATGACCGAGCCCTCGTCCTGATCTGGCGCACCTGACCCGGACCCACCCGCGAACTTGCACTTTCCGACCGTTTCCGCGCGAATTTCGGTGCGAAATCGCAAGTTCGGCGATCGGTCAGGTCTGGGCTTGGGTGACTGCGCCGGATTCCAGGAGCTGCTTGATGCGGGTGTCCTCGATGCCCCAGTCACCCAGCGCCTCGACCGTGTCCGAGCCCGGCGGCTTGGGCCGCGCGCCGGGCTTGCCCGGGGTGCGCGAGAAACGCGGCGCGGGAGCGGGTTGCTTCACGCCGTCGAGCTCGACCAGGGTCTGGCGAGCGACGAGGTGCGGGTGGTCGAGTGCCTCGGTCAGCCACATCACCGGCGCCACGCAGGCGTCGACCTCGTCGAAGATCGCCGCCCACTCGTCGCGGGTCTTCTCGGCGAACTTCGCGGCGAGCATCTCGCGGACTTCCTCGTAGCGATCACGCTCGGCCTGGCTCGGCAGGTCCGGCAGCTCCAGCGTCTCCTTCAGTGCGGCGTAGAACTGCGGCTCGATCGCGCCGACCGACATGTACTCGCCGTCGGCGCATCGGTAGGTGTCGTAGAAGGGCGCGCCGCCGTCGAGCAGGTTGCTGGCGCGCGCGTCGACGCCCATCCCGACGCTGCGCTGGCTGTGTGCCATCGAAAGCAGGCTGGTCACGCCGTCGACCATCGCTACGTCGATCACCTGGCCCTGGCCGCTCGTGTTCCGCTCGACGAGCGCGGCGAGGATCCCCATGACGCAGAACATCGAGCCGCCGCCGAAGTCCGCGACCAGGTTGAGCGGTGGCACCGGCTTGCGGTCCTTCTCGCCGATCGCCGCGATCGCGCCGGTGATCGATGCGTAGTTGATGTCGTGGCCGACCCGGTTGGCCAGCGGGCCGTGCTGCCCCCAGCCGGTCATCCGCGCGTAGACCAGCCGCGGGTTCGAGCCGAGGCAGTCGTCCGGACCGACCCCGAGCCGTTCCGCGACGCCGGGACGGAACGCCTCGATGAGGACGTCCGCCTCCTTGACCAGGTCGAGCACGAGCTCGCGAGAGCCCTCAGCCTTGAGGTCGATGGCGACCGTACGCCGGCCACGCGCGAGGATGTCGTACCCGCCGATGACGCCGGACAGCGTGCCGGTCGCGCGCTCGAGCCGCAGCACCTCCGCGCCCATGTCGGACAGGAGCATGCAGGCGTACGGCGCGGGGCCGATGCCGGCGAGCTCGATCACCTTCACGCCGCGAAGCGGCCCCGCCTTTTCCTGTGAAGTCACCGGGTCACGGTAGCGGCGGTGCCCATGATGATTCGCGGGTGGTGGCTGGGTCGCAGCCAGCGCAACAGCTTGACCACCTGCCGGCGCGGCAACGAGACGCAGCCGTTGGTCGGGCTGTGGTGCGTGACGTGCAAGAAGATCGCGCTGCCGCGACCAGGAGTGCGCGCGGCGTTGTAGTTGATCACCGCGACGTCGCGGTACGGGCGGACGTGCAGCGGCTCGGGCGAGCGCCCCGCGGAGTGTCGGCGCGTGTTGACCCAGGTGTTGTAGCGAGGGCTGGCCGGATCGTCGTCCCACACGTCGTACCGGTGCGCATGGCGCCACCGGAAGTGCACGCCGGGGTTCGGCGCGGTGCCGAAGAAGAACCGGAACGTGTACGAGCCGCTTGGGGTGCGACCGTCGCCCTCGCGCTTTTCGCCCGGGGGAGCGAAGCCGGCGTAGCCGATCCAGGCCGATGCCGGCCCGAGGACCTGGTGCCACCGCCCGTCGCGTTTCGCGAAGGCGCGGACCGTCGCGGTCCGCGCGCCGTACCCGCCGCTGATGACCGAGATCACCTGCGTCGCGTGATGGACCCCCTTCAGCCGGGTCGGCAGCGCGCCGGCCGAGCGGTGCGCCGTCGCGGTCGCCCCCGGCGCCGGGGCCGGGGCCGCCGCGGCGCCGAGCAGGGTGGTGCCGGCCAGCACGTACGACGCCAGACGGTGCTTCATCGCTTCTAGTCTGGCCTCATGGTGAGCCCGGTAAGCGCTG
>CAZEAM010000314.1:0-32502 GCA_964510285.1 uncultured Frankiaceae bacterium
GTCGAGGATCCGGCCGATCTCCTGACCCTTCTCCCCGAGCGAGAGCGCCCGGCTGCCGATCTGCTCCACCCGCGCGGCGCTGGCGTCCATCGCCGCGACCGACGGGGTGACCGCTTCCTGACCCTCGTCTGCCTGCCGCTAGGTCGCCGCGGCGTAACGCGCGACCGACTCCGAGGTCTCCGCGATCTGCGCCGCGGTCGCCGCCAGCTCCTCGATCGTCGACGTGGTCTCCGACACCGCACTCGACTGCTGTGTCGCCGACGCCGCGTGCTGCTCGGCGCTGGCGAGGAGCTCGACCGCCGCAGCGACGATCTGCTCGCCGCCGCCACGGACCTGGTCGACCAGCCCCCGCAGGTTGCCCAGCGTGTCGTCGAAGGAGCTCGCCAGCTGCGCGAGCAGCTCCTGCGCAACCGTCTCCGAGTCAACCCTCGCAGACAGGTCACCTCGAGCCGCCTGCGCGAGGGCCGCGGACAGGCCTTCGACGGTCCGCTGCAGCTGGTCGCGCTCGTTCTCGCTGGCCGCCCGCTGGAGCTCGAGGCGATGTGCGACCGCATTGCCGAGGATGGCGATCAGCGGGATCGACAGGCACACCACCACGAGCGGGCCCGCGTGGTCCCGGTCGAGCGTGTGCGCCACCGCGGTGGACCCGACGACGATGCCGATGTAGGTGGCCGACATCGCGGCGGCAAGTGCACGGTTGGTCGCGATGACCGCGGCGGCCGTGATGTTGACCAGCACGAGGGCGAAGAACGGCCCGGCAACCCCGCCGGTGAGCGAGAGGATCGCGAAGACCACGGCCATGTCGAGACCGCCGACCAGTCCCAGCAGCGGCATCTCGAGGCCCGGCGCGTTCGCTCGCGCCCATGGTGCGAACGCCACCGCGATGACCCCGACCGCGCCGATCGCGAGCCACAGGTAGATCACGTCGCGGTGGTCGTGGGTCGGGCCGTCGGTGTACTTCGACAGCAACGCGACCGCGGCGAGTACGCCGACCAGCTTGGCGCCCGAGACGATCGCGCCCTCGAGCCTGAGTTGGTCGAACAACGCGCTCCCCCCTTGGCTCACGCAGCGGTGTGTGGTCGCCCGCGGCTGCGGGTGTGACTTCGGTGTCGGCAGGACTGGCCTCGAGATGAAGGGCCCTGGGCGGGCGCTCAGCAAGCGTACCGAATCCTCGACATTGACGTCGACGTCGAATCTGGCGCACTATGAGATGTGCAGGTTGCGCTCAGCTCCGAACAGGAGGCGCTTCGATCCACGACCGCTCGGTTCCTCGATGACCGGATGCCGGTCGCCACGATCCGGGCGCTTCGCGACGAGCCGGCCGGCTATCCCGACGAGTACTGGGCGCAGGCCGCCGGACTCGGCTGGACCGCGCTGCTGGCCGCGGAGGACCACGGCGGCGGCTCGGTCAGCGGCGCCCCGCTGACCGACCTGTCGCTGATCGCCTACGAGATCGGTCTGCGGGCCGCGCCCGGCCCGTTCGTCCCGGTCAACGTCGTGGCCGAGACGCTGTCCGCGGTCGGCACCACGGCACAGCTCGAGGTGCTCGAGCAGCTGATGGCCGGTACGGCGACCGCGGCCTGGGCGTACGCGGAGCCCGCCCCCAATGACTCGCTCGGCACGGTCGAGACCACGATTCGCACCGACGGGAACGACCTCGTCATCGACGGCGTGAAGCGCCCGGTCGAGAACGCCGCGCACGCCAACCACCTGCTCGTGACCGGCCGCACCGACGGCGGGCTCTCCCAGGTTCTCGTGCCCGCCGGTGCCGAGGGGCTGACCGTCGAGGACCTGACCTCGGCCGATCTCACCCGCCGGTTCGGGTCGGTTCGGTTCGACGCGGTGAGAGTTCCGCGCGAGTGCGCGGTCGGCGCCATCGGCGGCGCTGACGAGCGGGTCACCCGTCAGCTGCACGTGGCCCTCGCGCTGCACAACTCCGAGACGGTCGGCGCGATGCACCGGGCCTTCGAGCTGACGCTCGGCTGGACGGCGGACCGCTACTCGTTCGGCCGTCCCATCGCGTCGTACCAGGAGATCAAGCATCGGATGGCCGACCAGGTCACCTGGCGCGAGGCGGCGCACGCGATCACCGACGCCGCGATCGCCGCGCTCGACGCCGGCGCCCCGGACGCCGCCGAACTGAACCACGCCGCCGCCGCCTTCGTCGGCGAGTACGGCGGCGAGATGCTGCAGGACTGCGTGCAGCTGCACGGCGGCATCGGCGTGACGTTCGAACACGACCTGCACCTGTTCCTGCGGAGGGTCACCGTGAACCGGGCGACGTACGGCACGCCCGCTGAGCACTTCCGCAAGGTGGGCTACCTCGCCACGCACGGTGGACGGGCAGCGTGAGCACGGAGAGCGTCGAGGCATTCCGCGCGCGGGCCCGCGAGTTCATTCGCGACAACCTCAAGCCGATCAACCCCGACTCGCAGTTCGGCGCGCTGCGCAACGACCGGACCGAGGAAGAGGAGCTCGCCTACGTCACGCGCGACCGCGAGGTGCAGCGGATGCTCTTCGACGCCGATCTCGCCGGCATCTGCTTCCCGAAGGAGTACGGCGGTCAGGGCCTGACACCCGCCCACCAGCAGGCGTTCAACGAGGAGATCGCGGGCTTCGAGTTCCCGCAGCGGGTCCAGGCGCCGACGATCGCCCCGTGCGCGGCGGTGCTGCTCGACTTCGGCACCGAGGAGCAGAAGCAGCGCCACATCCCGGCAATCCTCAAGGGCGAGGAGATCTGGATGCAGCTGCTGTCCGAGCCCAGCAGTGGCTCGGACGTCGCATCGGCGCTGACCTCCGCGGTCCGCGAGGGCGACGACTGGATCCTCAACGGCTCGAAGATCTGGACCACCGGAGCCTGGTGGTCGGACTGGGGCCTGTGCCTCGCCCGCACCAACTGGGACGTGCCGAAGCATCGCGGTCTGACGGTGTTCATGCTGCCGTTGCACCAGGACGGCGTTGCGGTGCACCGGATCGAGATGCTCAACGGATCCAAGGAGTTCTGCCAGGAGTTCCTCACCGACGTTCGGGTGCCGGACTCCGACCGGGTCGGCGAGGTGGATGGCGGCTGGACCGTCGGCACCCGATGGATGTTCCACGAGCGGATGCTGTTCAGCTCACCGCTCGTGACCACGCCCAAGGGCAACCAGCACGGCGCTGCGGGCAGTGCCGCGATGGTCGCGATATCGCACGAGCTGGGGCGCGACGAGGACCCCACGGCCCACGAGCTGATCGGCAAGGCGCGGACCCTCGAGCTGACCAAGCAGCACCTCAACCCGCGCCTGGCCCAGAGCATGGCGAGCGGCCGGCTCAACGACCAGGCCGCGGCGATCGGCCGGCTGTTCAACGGCTACACCGGCCAGCGAATCTTCACCTTCGAGTTCGACCTTGCCGGCCCCCACGGCGCGGCGTGGGGCGACAACGACGGCGCGGTCCGGCCGGCCGGCGAGGACTTCCTCATGCGCCAGGCCGCGTGCATCGGCGGCGGGACCCTCGAGATGGCGCGCAACGTGATCAGCGAGCGCGTGCTCGGCATGCCGCGAGAGAAGTCGGTCGACAAGGACGTGCCGTTCCGCGACGTGCCGCGCGGGGCACCGTCGCAAGGTTGACCACCGGAGGTCTCAGCCGACCCGATCGATCAGCCGGCCGATGAGCTCGCGCGCCTCCTTGTGGCCGGTCTCCACTCCGAGCGCATCCTCCATGACCAGCACCTGCGCGAAGGCGGTCATCAGGAACGACATCAGCTCAGGGGTGAGCTCGCCGGCACCCGTCTCGACCCGGCCGCAGACCTCGCGCAACGCCTCCGCCTGCAGTGCGCGGAAACGTTCGGCGTAGGCGGCGAGTTCGGCGCGAATCGCCTTGCGATGGTTGGACAGAGCCGCCAGCTCCATGATGAATGTCGCGCCGGCGGGGTCCGCCGCGAACTCCCACAAGGTCCGCAGTGGCTGCGCCGAGGCGAGCGCCCTTGCCTGCCGCTCAAGGTTGAGCTCCGCGCCATGGCGCACGAGCGCGATGAACAGGTCGTCCATCGTTGCGAAGTAGTAGTGGACGAGCTGGGGTTTGAGGCCCGCGCGGGCCGCTACCTTGCGGGAGGTCACGGCGGCGTAGCCCTCTTCGATGAGCAGCGCGCGAGCGGCGTTGAGCAGCGCCAGCCGGGTCGCCGAGTCCTCCGCGCCCAACCGCCGTGTGGTCCCCATGACGTCGAAATCCTGTCAGATGGGCAGGTGCGGGGTGACCACCCGGCGTCGCGGTGAGCCTCAGATCTGCGCAAGCACCGTCTTGGTCCGCAGATAGCCCTCGAGACCCTCCCGGCCGTTCTCGTAACCCCAACCGGACTGCTTGAAGCCGCCGAACGGCATGGCGGGATCCCAGCTGATCCCGCAGTTGAGCATGATCATCCCGGATTCGATCCGCTGCGCCATCCGGTGCGCGCGACCGATGTCCCTCGTCCACACCTGCGCGGCAAGGCCATAGGTGCTGTCGTTGGCCAGCGCGGCCACCTCGTCGTCGTCGTCGAACGGCGTGACTGCGACCACTGGCCCGAAGATCTCCTCCTGGAAGACCCGGGTTTCCGGCTTCACCTCGGCCAGCACCGTCGGGTGCACGAACCAGCCGGGCCGGTCGAGGCGGTGGCCGCCGACCACGACGTCCGCGCCTTCGGCCTTGCCACTGTCGATATAGCCCATCACCCGGTTCATCTGACGCTCGCTGATGATCGGGCCGCTGTGCGGCTTCTTTCCTTCTTCCTTCGGCCCGCCGTACCGCAGCTTGCTCGCCAGCGTCGCGATGCCTTGCACGACCTGCTCGTAGACGCCGCGCTGCACGAAGATTCGCGACCCCGCGACGCACGCCTGCCCGGAGTGCATGAAGATACCCATCGCCGCCACCGGGATCGCCATCGAGAGGTCCGCGTCGTCGTAGATCAGCACCGGCGACTTGCCGCCGAGCTCCAGCATCACGCGCTTGAGGTTGCCGGCCGACGACTGGACGATCTTCTTGCCGACCTCGGTCGACCCGGTGAACGCGATCTTGTCGACGCCGGGGTGGTCGACGATCGCCTGCCCGACGGTGTGGCCCCAGCCGTTGACGAGGTTGACCACCCCTTCCGGCACGCCCGCCTGCGCGAGCACCTCCTCGTAGACCAGAGCCGACAGCGGCGTCTCTTCGGCAGGCTTCAACACGCTGCTGCACCCGGCCGCGAGGGAGGGGGCGAGCTTCGCGGCGATGTTGAACGCCGGGCCGTTCCACGGCACGATCAGCCCGCAGACGCCGACCGGCTCCTTCAACGTGTAGCCATGCACCGTCGCGTCGATGCCGGACAGCCCGCCGGACAGCTTCACGTCGTGGGCGATGCCGTCGATCTTGGTGCACCAGCCCGAGAAGTACCGGAAGAACTCCACGGACGCGGCGATGTTGCGTTCCGCCTGCGCGAGCGGCATGCCGGTGTTCAGCGAGTCGATCTCGGTCAGCTCGTCGGCCCGCGTCTCGAGCAGCTCGGCGATCTTCCAGATGATCTGTGCCCGCCGCGTGTCGGGCATCCGGCGCCACACCCCGGACTCGAAGCTCTTCCGGGCTCGCGCAACTGCGGCGTCGACGCCTGCCTGCCCCTCGTCGACGAACTCGGTGAGCTGCTGCTCGGTCACCGGGTCGATGATCGGGATCGTCTCGCCCGACCCCGGTCGCGCCCGAAGCTCGTCGATTACTGCCAGCCCGGCCATCTGTGCTCCTTCAGCTATCGGCGGACGATGTTGCCGGCGTCCACCGGCAGTGTGGTTCCGGTGATGTAGCGAGCCTCGTCGGAGGCGAGGAAGGCAACCGCGTTGGCGATGTCGGTGGCCTCGACCGCTTCGATCGGCATCGCGTTCGTCAGCGAGTTGAGCAGGTGCGGCGCGTACTTCGTGATGTCCTCGATGCTGCCCCCACCCGCCATGGGCGTCTGCACAGTCGTCGGGGCGACCACGTTGACCCGGATGAAGTGGGGCGCACAGTAGTTCGCCCACGCACGCATCAGGCCGATGACACCGTGCTTGGCCGCGACGTACCCGAGCATGCCGGCGTCGTTGACTCCCGGCGACATGAGACCACCGGTCGAGCTGGTGATGATGATCGAGCCACCTTGACCGTTCTTGATCATCGACTCGATCGTGGCGCGACCCGTGTTCCAGACGCCCGTGAGGTTGACGCCGATCACTTCGTCCCACACCTGTTCCTTGGGAACGACTGGGCTGCCGGGTCCGATGCCCGCGTTGGCGACCACGACGGTCACCGCGCCGAGCTCGGCCACGCCCTCCTTGTACGCCGCGCGGACCTCGCCGTACTCGCGGACGTCGGCCTTGACGGCGACCATCCGGCGACCGAGCGTCTCAACCTCTTTCACGGTCTGGTCGAGCTCGTCCTGGGTGCCCATTGCGTATCCCGCGGACGCCAGCTGCTCGCAGATGTCGATGCCGATGATGTCGGCGCCTTCCTGCGCCAGCCGGATCGCGTGCGCCCGGCCCTGGCCGCGTGCGGCGCCGGTGATGAAGGCCACCTTGCCGTCGAGCTTGCCCATCGTCAGACCCCTGCCGGTTGCTTGATGACGGTGCCGTCCTTCATGACGAACGGCACCGAACGGAACGTTGCGATGTCGGTGAGCGGATCGCCGGCGACCCCGATGACGTCGGCGACCTTGTCCGGCGCGATCCGCCCGAGCGAGTCCATCTCGATCAGCTCGGCAGCGACCGTGGTCGCGGCCCGGATGGCCTGGATCGGTGTCATCCCCCGCCGTACCAGGACCTCGAGCTCTTCTGCGTTGCGACCGTGGAAGATCGCCGGAGCATCGGTGCCAAGCGCGATCTTGACCCCGGCCTCGATCGCCTTGGTCAGCGACTCCTTCGCCCTGGGGAACACGTCCGCGGCCTTCACCTGCAGCGCTTTGGGCTGGTCGCTGATGTCCCAGTTCTCGGTCAGCGCGCAGGTGGACACGAGGAACGTGCCGGTGTCGACCAGTCGCTGGATGGTGGCCCCGGTGATCATCATCCCGTGCTCGATGCAGTCGATGCCCGCATCGATCGCCGCGTTGACGGCGGTGTCCCCGTGGGCGTGGGTCGCGACCCGAAGCCCGCGCCGGTGCGCCTCGTCGGCGATGACCGCCAGCTCCTCGGTCGAGTACTGCTGCGCGCCGGGCGGGCCGGTCGGGGTCATCACGCCGCCCGAGGCGCAGCACTTGATCAGCTTCGCGCCGTGGGTGATCTGGTAGCGGACCGCCTTGCGGATCTCGTCCACCCCGTCGGCGATGCCCTCCTCGACGGTCATCGGCATGACGTACGGCGCAAGACCCGCCTGCGCGCTGGGGTCGAGGTGGCCGCCGGTGGGACAGATCGCGTGCCCGGCCGGGATCACCCGCGGCCCCTGCACCCAGCCGGCCGCAATAGCGTCAGCGAGAGCGACGTCGACCAGGTAGCCGCCGGTCTTGATGAACAACCCGAGGTTGCGCACGGTCGTGAAGCCGGCGCGCAGCGTCCGCTGGGCGTTGGCCACCGCGCGCAGCCCCATCTTCACCGGATCCATCCTGATCGGGTCCGACCGATGCGCGCCGGGCCCGCCGAGGACCAGGTCCACCTCCATGTCCATGAGGCCGGGCACGAGGGTCAGGTCCGGAAGGTCGATCACCCGGTCGGCGCCGTCACCGACGCTTCGGTCGTCACTGACCGCCGTGATCCGGTTGCCCTCGATGACGACGCTCGCCGCGTCGAGCACCTCGCCGGTATCGACGTCGAGAACGCCCTTGGCGCGCAGGACGGTCATCTTCGGGTCAGGCACGTGTTGCTCCAAGGACAATCGGGATTCCATTGGTGGAAACGATGTTCTCAACCATGGAATCGTTGATACCGTGAGTCTGACACGGGACGGCAGGAAGAGGGAATGATGCCGCACTTCGGTAAGCCTTCACCGGGGAGCTGGACCGAGCACTTCGGGCTGTCGACCGAGCCGATCTCCTACGGGGACTCGATCTCGCCTGAGTTCTACGCGCTCGAGCAAGAGGCCATCTTCAAGAAGACCTGGCTGAACGTCGGAAGGGTGGAGCAGCTGCCGAAGGCGGGAAGCTTCTTCACCAAGCAGCTCGATGTCGCCAAGACGTCGGTCCTGATCGTCAAGAACCGTGACGGCGCCATCAAGGCGTTCCACAACATGTGCCGCCACCGAGGCAACAAGCTCGCATGGCAGGACTACCCCAACGAGGAGGTCGGCGGCTTCTGCCGGCAGTTCACGTGCAAGTACCACGGCTGGCGCTACGACCTCGACGGCAAGCTGGTGTTCGTCCAGCAGGAGGGTGAGTTCTTCGACCTCGACAAGGAGAAGTTCGGGCTGGTCCCGATCTCGGTCGACACCTGGGAAGGGTTCATCTTCATCACGTTCAACCCGGACCCGCAGCCGCTCAAGGACTACCTGGGCAAGATGGGCGCCGGTCTCGAGGGCTACCCATTCGAGCTGATGACGCAGAAGCACACGTACCGGTCGGAGATCGGCAGCAACTGGAAGCTGTTCATCGACGCGTTCATGGAGTTCTACCACGCACCGGTCCTGCACGCGCAGCAAGCGACTGACGAGGAGTCGCGCAAGCTCCAGGCATACGGCTACGAGGCCTTGCACTACGACATCGACGGTCCGCACGCGATGGTTTCGTCGTGGGGCGGGATGGCTCCACCGAAGGACCTCAACATGGTCAAGCCGATCGAGCGCGCCCTGCACAGCGGCTTGTTCGGTCCGTGGGAAGGGCCCGACATCGGCGAGCTCCCCGCAGGTGTCAACCCGGCGAGGAGCAGGACCTGGGGCATCGACTCGTTCTTGTTCTTCCCGAACTTCATGCTGCTGATCTGGAAGCCGAACTGGTACCTCACCTATCACTACTGGCCGACGTCGTACAACACGCACATCTTCGAGACGTCCCTGTACTTCTCGCCACCGAAGAACGCGTACGAGCGGCTCCAGCAGGAGCTCGCCGTCGTGACCTTCAAGGAGTACGGCCTGCAAGACGCCAACACCCTCGAGGCGACGCAGACGATGCTGCAGTCCGGTGCGGTCACCGAGTTCCCGCTGTGCGACCAAGAGGTCATGCTGCGCCACATGCACACGGTGGCTCGTGACTACGTCGAGAAGCACAAGAGCGAGTCGGGCGCCGTACTAGCGGGAACTGCGCCGACGCAGAGCAAGGGGGCGTGACCATGGCGACGTTCCCGGCACAGTTCGCCGCACTCGAGCCGTACGCCGGCTGGGCGCTGCCGAGCGAGGCCGACCGCTACGAGAAGCGGCTGGCCAGCACGATGCCTGAGCTGCGGGCCTTCTACGACGTGGCCATGTCGCTGCTCGAGAACAACGCCGAGTACCTCAAGGCCGTGTCACTCGACGGGATCTCCGACGAAGACCGCAATCTCCTCTGGGCCCTCGCGGCACTCGTAACGGTGTCGTTCCCGGTCGAGGCCTGGCACCAGCCCTACGTTCCCGACAGCGGCGCCGCATCGATCGACGTCGTCGTCGAACCCCGCCCGTAAGGGAACATCCGTGTCGCCGGGCCACCTCTATCCGCGGCCGGTCGAGGGCACGTGGACCGAGCACTACCCGGAGCTCGGCACGTCGCCGGTGTCGTTCCAGGACTCGATCTCGCCGGAGTTCTACCGCCACGAGCAGGACGCGATCTTCCGGCAGGCCTGGCTCAACGTCGGACGCGTCGACGACCTGCCCAGGAAGGGCAGCTGGTTCACCAAGGACATCGTCGCGGCTCGTACGTCGGTCATCGTGACGCGCGACGGGAGTGGCTCGGTTCACGCGTTCCACAACGTGTGTCGCCATCGCGGGAACAAGCTGGTGTGGGACACGACGCCCACCGAGGAGGCGCGCGGGTTCTCCCGGCAGTTCGTGTGCAAGTACCACGTCTGGCGCTACGGCCTCGACGGCGCGTGCACCTACGTTCACCAGGAGGACGAGTTCTTCGACGTCGACAAGAGCAGACTCGGGCTCGCCGAAGTGGCCTGCGAGGTGTGGGCCGGCTACATCTTCGTCTGCCTCGCCCAGCGGCCGGAGCAGACGCTGCGCGAGTTCCTCGGACCGATGGTCGGCGCGCTCGAGAGCTACCCGTTCGACCGCATGACCGAGCGCTACTCGTTCCGGGCGGAGAACAACAGCAACTGGAAGGTGTTCATCGACGCCTTCCAGGAGTACTACCACGTGCCGCCGCTGCACACCTACCAGCTCGGGCCGAACAACCGGAACCCGAACCTCACTTTCGAGGGAGCGCACTACCAGCTCGACGGGCCGCACCGCGTCGTCAGCACGAGCGGCGTCCAGAAGCACAAGTGGCCGCCGGAGACGATGTATCCGAGCGAGGTCCTGCTGCGCAGCGGCAACATGGGACCCTGGGATGCGGAGGACCTCGGCGAGCTTCCCGGCATCAACCCGGGCGGCGTGAAGCGCTGGGGAATCGACAACTTCCAGATCTTCCCGAACCTCGAGATCCTGATCTACGAGCGCAGCTGGTATCTCAGCTACCGGTTCTGGCCCACCTCGCACAACACGCACGTGTTCGAGGCAGACCTGTGGTTCATCCCGGCTCGGACGGCGCGCGAGCGGCTCGCCCGTGAGTACGCCGCGATCACGGTCAAGGAGTACGCGCTACAGGACTGCGGAACCCTTGACGGCACGCAGCTAGGGCTCGAGTCAGAGGCGTTCGACAGCTATCCCCTCAACGACCAGGAGATCCTGGTACGCCACTTCCACAAGTCGGTCGGCGACTGGGTGGACGCCCACCGTCGCTTCCTCGGCGACGAATCGATGGCGCCGCGATGAGCGCGATGCTGCCTGCGGAGTTCGCCGACCTCGAACCGTTCGCTTCCACCTGGTGTCTGGCGGACGAGCCAGCGCGGTGGGAGCGGCGGCTCGCCAGCACGATGGCCGAGCTGCGTGCCTTCTACGACGCCTGCTACCCGCGGGTCGAGGAGGCGATCACCTACTGCGACAAGTTCGACCTCGACGAGCTCCCCGCCGACGCGTCGAACCTGCTCAACCTCCTGTGCTCCTTCGCGCTGGTGTCCTACCCGATCGAGGTGTGGGACTCGCCGGTACCTCTGCACACCGGGAACGCGCGTATCGACCGGATCCGTGAACCGCGGCATTGATGGAGATCGACGACGTCTACTAGGAGACCGCGATGAGTGACGAGCTGGGCGGCAAGGTCGCGATCATCACCGGCGCCGCCAACGGCATCGGTCGGGCCACAGCTGAGGTGTTCGTCGCCGAGGGCGCCAAAGTGGTCATCGCCGATGTCGACGACGCAGCGGGCGGCGAGGTCGCGACCGCTCTCGGCGATGCCGCGTTCTTCGTGCGCACCGACGTGTCCGACGCGGACAGCGTCAACGGCGTGGTCAACGCAGCCGTCGAGCATTTCGGCAAGCTCGACTGCATGGTCAACAACGCCGGGGTGTCCGGCACGTTCCGCCGCCTGATGATGGACGACCTCCGCGATTTCGACCGGGTCATCAAGATCGATCTGCTCAGCGTCATGCTGGGTACGCAGGCCGCGGCACGCGCCATGGCGCCCGGTGGGTCGATCATCAACACGACGTCGATCGCCGGTATCCAGCCCGGGGTCGGGTTCTCGTCGTACCGGGTGGCAAAGGCGGGCGTGATCCACTTCAGCCGCTGCGCGGCGATCGAGCTGGCCGAGCTCGGGCTTCGCGTCAACGTCATCGCGCCTGGCAACATCGCGACCCAGATCAACGCCGCCTTCGACACCGAGTCCGTGGTCGCGCGGATCCAGCCGTTGCAGCGACTCGGATCCCCTCAGGACCTGGCGAACGCCGCCGTCTACCTGGCCAGCGACCGGGCGGCGCAGGTGACCGGTGTGGTGCTCCCGGTCGACGGCGGAACCACGACCGGACCGCCGCCGCTGGCCGCCGAAACCGTCATGCGCCGCAAGGACCCGGCGGGCAGCTAGCCGACTCGACCGCCGTCTGGCGACGATTCCAGTTCAAGAGCGGCTGCCAGTGCCGCGACTTGCGCCTCGCGGTAGGCGCGGGTGACGCCGGTCTTCGGCGCCACCGTGTCGAAGCCGTGGAAGGCGCCCTCGACGACGTGTACGTCGCACGGCACGCCAGCTGCTCGCAGCCGCTCGGCATATGCGATGTCCTCATCGTGGAACAGGTCGGCGGTGCCCACGCCCAACCATGCCGGCGCGAGGCCGGACAGGTCCGTCGCGCGGGCCAAAGAGGCCAACGGAGGCACCTCCTCGGACCCCGGTTCCAGTCCGGTGTAACAACGCCAGCCAAACCGGTTGGCCGTGGTGTCCCATGCCCGGAACAGCCGCTCGTCGACATCGGTACGCAGGCAGGTCCGGTCATCGAGCATCGGGTAGGAGAGCAGCTGCAAGGAGAGCCCCACGCCCCGGTCGCGGGCGAGGAACGCGAGCGCGCCCGCGAGGTTTCCGCCCGCGCTGGCACCTCCGACCGCGAGCCTCGACGGGTCGACGTACGGCTGGTCGCAGACCCAGGTGAGCGCGTCGAAGCAGTCCTCCAGTGGGACCGGGAAGGGATGCTTCGGCGCCAACCGGTAGTCGACCGCCGCGACCACGATCCCGAGCCGCTTGCACAGCTCTCGGCACAGCCGGTCGTCCTGCGCGGCGGAGCCGATCACGAAGCCGCCGCCGTGGATCCACAACAACGCGGGCCGGGCCGTCGTGGTCACCGGGCGATGCAGCCGGATGCCGACTGGGCCGACCTGCAGCCGATCGACGCCCCTGGCCGGCAACTTGGCCAGGGTGGCCGTGAGCGCGCGCATGAAGGGCAAGGTGCGCGGCCCGACCGCTCGGCGCGGTGTGATTCTCGCGATCCGGCGCAGGTCCGGATGGTGCTCGGTCATCGTCCGGCAATCTATGGCCTGGCCAGGTGACAGCCATCTTGCGCCGCCCGGAAGGGTCGTTATCCTGTGCGATAACGCAATTCTCACTCGGGAGAGCCATGGGCGAGGCAGTGGATTACGACGCGGTCGACTTCTTCCGCGACGACAGTCTGGTTCCCGATCCGTACCCGTACTTCGACCACCTGCGCGCGAAGTGCCCGGTACAGGTGGAACCCCATCATCACGTCGTGATGGTGACCGGGTACGACGAGGCGTGCGAGGTCTACGGCGACGCGGAGGCGTTCTCGTCGTGCCTGTCGGTGAGCGGGCCGTTCCCCGGCTTCCCGGTCCCGCTGGTCGGCGACGACGTGAGCGAGCTGATCGAGCGGCATCGCGACGAGCTGCCGATGAGCGACCAGCTGCCGACGATGGACCCTCCGAAGCATCGCGACCACCGCGGCCTGCTCATGCGCCTGCTGACCCCAGCGAGGCTTCGCGAGAACGAGGACGCCATGGCGGCGCTCGCCGACCGGCAGATCGACTCGTTCATCGAGTCCGGCCGCTGCGAGCTGATGTCCGACTTCGCGAACCCGTTCACGTTCTTCGTCATCGCCAACCTGCTCGGCGTTCCCGAGGAGGACCAGGAAGAGATCCACCAGCAGTTCAAGAGCCGCAAGGGCACTGTCGGCAGCACGAGCAAGACGATGTCGCACAGCCCGCTCGAGTACCTCTACGACACACTGACGGCCTACGTCGAGGACCGGCGCAAGAATCCGCGCGCCGATGTGATGACCGGGATGGCCCAGGCGACGTTCGAGGACGGTTCGCTGCCCGAGGCGATCGACGTCGTACGGGTAGCCGCGAACCTGTTCGCCGCGGGCCAGGAGACGACGGTCCGGCTGCTCGGTACGTCGTTCCAGCTGATCGCGGAACGACCCGAGCTGCAGGACCTGTTGCGCAACGACCCGTCGGTCATCCCAAACTTCGTCGAGGAGTGCCTGCGCTACGAGAGCCCGGTGAAAGGCGACTTCCGGCTGGCCCGGGTGAACACCAAGGTCGGCGGAGTCGACATCCCGGCCGGCACGATCGTGATGGTCGTCAACGGCGGCGCCAACCACGACGCGCGAAAGTTCGAGGCGCCGAGGGAGTTCCGGCCCGACCGCCCCAACGCACGGCAGCACCTCGCATTCGGCCGCGGCATCCACACCTGCCCCGGCGGGCCACTCGCCCGCGCCGAGGGGCGGGTCGCGCTGGAGCGACTGCTCGCCCGCGCGGGCGACATCCGGATCTCCGACGAGCACCACGGCCCGGCCGGCGCCCGCCGCTACTCCTACGTCCCGACCTACATCCTCCGCGGCTTGCGCGAGCTACACCTGGAGTTCAGCCCGCACCGCTGAGCGCGAAGCGTGGCGCGATCGTCACGGGTGTCGACCCATCGGAGGAGATGCTCCGGGTTGCTCGCTTCCTCACCCGCTCCCGCGACGTGCGGTTCGCGAAGGGCTCCGCCGAGAGCGTGGCCCTGCCTGACGAGTCGGCGGCGATCGTCTGGACGATCGCGTCGGTGCATCACTGGTCGGATGTCGAGTCGGGTGTGCGCGAGGTATGCCGGCTGCTTCGGCCCGGCGGACGCTTCGTCGCCATCGAGCGCCATACCAACCCTGGCGCGCACGGGCTCGGAAGCCATGGGTGGACCGAGCAGCAGGCACAAGCATTTGCGAACCTTTGCGCCGAGCAAGGACTGGGCGACGTCGCGATCGAAACAGACCGACAGCGACGTCGCGAGGTCATCTGCGTCGTGTCGCGCAAGCGGTAAGGCTCACCTAGTAGGGTCCGCGCATGCGACGGATCGGTCTGACTCTTGCTGCCCTTCTTTCCGCCACGGCCCTTGCCGGCTGTGGGTCGAGCAGCTCCGGGGGCGGTGACGACACCGCGGGAAGCACCCAACCCGCGTCGACCGCAGCAGCCGGCAGCTTCGACAAGGTCGCGGCTGCCCAGCAGGCGCAGGGCGCGCTGCTCACCCTCGACGACCTGCCGTCCGGGTGGACGTCGAACCCGTCGGATGCCAGCAGCGACGATGACCAGGAGGTGCAGGGAGAGCTCGCCGACTGCATCGGCGTCGACGCCAGCATCTTCGCCGACGACGCGCCCGACAAGGCGAAGGCGGAGTCCGACGACTTCATCTCGCCGAACAACGGGGCGGATGGCGAGTTCTCCGAGGAGATCGACGTCGAGTCGCCCGACCGGGTCGCGAGCGACTTCGAGGTGGTGAACTCCGACAAGCTCACCGGCTGCCTGGAGTCGGTGTTCGGCAAGTTCCTCAAGGAGAAGTTCGCCGAGGATCCGCAGACCAAGGATGCCAAGATCGGCGACGTCACCGCCGAACGCGAAGACATCCCGACCTACGGCGACGAGTCCGTCGGGATCGAGATCACCGTGCCGTTCACCGTGGCCGGCACCAGTGCCAGTGCCGTCATCGACATGGTCTTCGTCCGGGTCGGCAACGCCGTCGCGCAGCTGCAGTTCAACAACACGTTCAAGCCGTTCGACACCCAGACCGCAGCGAGCTTCACGAGCAAGGCGGCGGACAAGCTGAGCCAGGCGGCGAGCTAGTCAGCGATGCCGAGCGCGTTGACGATCAGCTTCGTGACCTGATCGACCGCGGTGTCCATCGAGCAGTCGATGGCACCCTGCACCAACCACAGCTCGGCGAATCGGCCGGTGAGCGCGCCGATCCCAGCGGCCGCTACCGCCGGATCCAACGTCTTGTCCGCGAGACCGCGGCGCTGAAGCTCCCGGATCGAGTCGGCCACCTGCTCGCTGTACTGGCGGTGGCGACCGAGCATCATCGCGCCGACCGACTCGTCGTACCTCGAGACCTGCTCGATGATGCCCATGATCCGGGCCTGCTCGCGGTAGGCCTCGAAGTGGCGCCGCACGCCTTCACGGAGGCGCTGGTGCGGCGTGAGACCTGTCGCGGGAGCGAGTACCACCTCGCCGAGCGGGGCTCCGAGTGTCTCGTCGACGATCGCCGCTACCTCGCGGAAGATCTGCTCCTTCGACTCGAAGTAGTGGTAGAAGGAGCCGTGCGAGAGCCCGGCACGGTCGGCGATGTCGGAGATCCGGGCCCCCAAGAAGCCGTTCTCCTCGAAGATCTCCTTGGCAGCGTCGAGCAGGCGGGCGCGGGTGCGCGCACCCTTGCTCGACCGCGGCCCCTCCTGGAGCGTCGTCACGCCGGGACGCCGACGCCCATCAGCTTCGCGAGGTTGCCGCCCATGATTTTGCGGACGAGGTCCTCCGGCAGGTGCGCAAGATCCTCGACGTACCTGGCCGGCTCCGCCAGACCCTCCGGGTGCGGGTAGTCCGAGCCGAACAGGATGTGCTCCTCGCCGAGCAGCTCCGCCAGCTCGCCGAAGTCCTCCTCCCAGAACGGGCTGATGTAGATGTTGCGCCGGATCACGTCGACCGGGTTCTCCATGAACTCCTGCGGCATCTTCTTGTAGGCGTCCTTCATCGCCTTGAGCAGCGGCGCTACCCAACTCGCGCCGTTCTCGACGACCGCGACCTTGAGCTGCGGGAAGCGAGACAGGGCGCCGTGGCACACCAGCGCCGACACCGAGTCCTCAATCGGACGCCACGCCTGAAGCATCCGGAAGACCTGCGGCTGGAAGGGCAGCATCTCCCCGCCGCCCATCCAGTCGTTCGCGTAGCGCTCGTAGCCGCTGTCGGAGGAGTGCATCGCGACCAGGAGGTCGTTGTCGACGATCTTGCGCCAGACCGGGTCGAACTCGGGGAAGCCGAACGAGCGCGAACCCTTCCAGCCGGGCACCGGAGCCGGCCGGATGAGCACGACGCGGGCGCCGCGCTCGATCACCCAGTCGAGCTCCTCCAGCGCCTTGTCGACGATCGGCAGTGTGATCACCGGCGTCGTGAAGATCCGGTCCTCGTGGTTGAACTGCCACGTCTCGTACAGCCACTCGTTGAGCGCGTGGATCACGACGTGGATCAGGTCCGGATCGTCGCGCATCCGCTCCTCGACCAGGCTCGCGAGCGTCGGGAACATCAGCGTCTTGTCGATGCCCAGCTCGTTCATCTTCTCGATCCGGGCGGCCGGCTCGCGGAAGGCGGGCAGCGCGCGGATCGGCTCACCGAAGATCTCGCGGCGGCTCTTCCCCTCCGGGTTGCCCTTGCGGTAGTACTCCTCCTGCGCACCCGGGCGCGCGACCACGTCGAAGGTCGGGTTCGGGATGTAGTTGGAGATCTGGCCGCGAACGACGATCTTGGTCCGGCCGTGCACGTCGACGTAGTCGATGACGCCCTTGTACGCCTCGGGCAGGAACTTGGTCAGCGCCTCCTTCGTCTCGTACAGGTGGTTGTCCGCGTCGAAGATCGAGACATCGGTGAGAACCGTCATGACCGGCACGGTACGCCGTTTTTGACACTGACGTCAATATTGAGGATGCACGTCCAGGAGGACCTTGCCGATCGCCATTCCGTCGGCGACGTGACGCAGCGCGTCCACGACCCGGTCGAAGCCGAACCTGGCGCCGACGTAGGGCGCGACCTTGCCCGATCCCAGCAGCCCGATCAGCTCGTCCTCGTCACGCGCGTTCTCGTCGGGGTGGTGCATCGCGAAGCTGCGGAACTCGAAGCCGACGATCTCGACACCCTTGAGCAGCACCAGGTTGAGCGGGATCCGCGGGATCGTGCCGGAGGCGTAGCCGACGGTCACCAACCGGCCACCGGGTCGCAGCCCGCGCAGCGCCGGTTCACTGAGTGCGCCGCCCACCGGGTCGATCACGACGTCGGCACCACCGGGCAGGCATTCCCGCAGGGCGGCGCGCAGGTCGCTCTCGCGGTGGTTGATCAGCGCCGACGCTCCGCACTCCCTCGCGGCGGCGAGCTTCTCGGCGGTCGACGCCACCGCGGTGACCCGCGCCCCCATCACAACGCCGAGCTGCACCGCCGCGAGCCCGACGCCGCCGCCGGCCCCGAGGACCACCAGCTCCTGGCCTGCCGCCAGCCGCGCAACGGACCGCAACGAGTGGTACGCCGTGCGGTGGGCGACGCCGAAACCGGCCGCCACGTCGACGGCGATGCCGGCCGGGATCCGCGTGACGGCGGCCGCCGGGGCGACGACCTGTTCGGCGAAGGCGCCGACCATCCCCGATCCGAACACCCGGTCGCCGACGGCGACGTCGATGACCTCGCTGCCCACCTCGAGCACGGTGCCGGCAAACTCACTGCCCGGAACGAACGGCGTGGGCACCTTGATCTGGTACTCCCCCGCCACGATCAGCACGTCCGGGAAGTTGACCGCCGCGGTGTTGATCTCGACCCGCACATCGTGGACACCGACCGCCGGCACCTCCACATCGGTGATCGCGATGGTTTCCGGCCCGCCGTACGACGAGCACACTGCGGCTTTCACACAGCTACCCGCGATAGTCCGTCGTCGCGGCAAGCTCTGCCGCTTCCCACATCAAGCCGAGCACCATGTCGCCGAAGGCCAACAGCTTCGGGTCGTTGCCCGCCCGCTGGAAGCCTTGCTCGAGGACGATGGCGAGCTTCCACCTGGCGAGCACCATGTAGTAGTCGATGTCGTCGACCTGGCGGCCGGACACCTGCGCGTAGTGCGCGAGGACCTCCTCTCGCGCCGGCATGCCCTGCAGGTCGACGTAGCCCGACGATGCCGCTTCCGGCGAGCCCGGGTCCGTCGGCCAGCCCTGGACCGTCCAGGCCAGGTCGAGCTTCGGGTCACCGACCGTGCCCATCTCCCAGTCGACGATCGCGGCAAGTCTTGCCGGGGCGCCGTGGTGATACATCACATTGGCGAACTGGTAGTCGCCGTGCATCAGCCCGGGGATGTAGTCGATCGGACGGTGCTCGCGCAGCCACGCCGACGCCTCGTCCAGCCCTGGAAGGTCCCGGCCCTTGATCCGTTCGAGAAAGCCGGTCCATCGCTCGACCTGACGGTCGTGGAACCCGTCCGGACGCCCCAGGTCCGCCAACCCCTTCGCCTGCCAGTCGACCTTGGACAGCAGCGCAATGCCCTCCACCAACTGCAACGCGAGCCCCCGGCGGGCGTCGAAGTCGGTGTCGAACGGCGCCGGCCACCTGCGGTCGTGCAGACCCATCGGCGACCAGCCGTCGACGAAGCCCATCAGATAGAAGGTGCGCCCGAGGACGGTCGGATCGGAGCAGACCGCGATGGCCTCCGTGTGCGGCACGTCCGTGCCACTGAGCGCGTCGATGATCCGCCACTCACGCAGGATGCCCTCGTCCCGGCCTGCCGGCGCTTGCGGTGGCGGGATCCGCAGTGCGGCGTGCAGGTCGCCGCGACGGATCTCGTAGATGGTGTTCTGCGACCCGCCGGACACGTAACGATGCTCGATCGGCTCACCCTTGCCGGGCAGCTCGAGCCCGTCGAGCCACCCGGCCAGCCGATCCGCGTCGAGGGGCGGCTCCTGCGCCTCCTCGAACATCATCGCCACCAGCAGCGCCCCGGCATCAGAGGTTGCCGACCTCGTGCTCCAGGTACTCGGCGTACTTCTCCCGTGCCATCGCCTTGAGGGTCGGGCCGTAACGCGACGGCCAGAGGTCCTCCGACGGCTTGTAGTCGCGCAGCACCTGCTTCGCCACCGTGACCTTGTGCACCTCGGTCGGTCCGTCGGCAAGGCCCATGACCGCCGCTCCGACCATCATTCGGGTGAACGGCATGTCGTTGGTCACGCCGAGCGCACCGTGCACCTGCATCGCGCGCTGCGCGATGTCATGGAGCACCCCTGGCATCAACACCTTGATCGCTGCGATGTCCTTGCGGACCTTCAGGTAGTTGTTGTGCTTGTCGATCGACCACGCCGTATAGAGGACGAACAGCCGGAACTGCTTGAGCTGCGCGTAGGAGTCGGCGATGTAGCCCTGCACGAACTGCTTGTCGGCGAGCAGCGATCCCTGGGTACGACGTGACAGCGCCCGCTCGCACATCATGTCGAGCGCTCGTTGGGACATCCCGATCGTGCGCATGGCGTGGTGGATCCGCCCGCCGCCGAGCCTGGTCTGCGCGATCGCGAACGCCTGGCCCTCGTCTCCCAGCAGGGCGTCCGCCGGAACCCGGACGTTGTCGTAGTGGATCAACGCGTGCGAGCCTTCGTGCTCGGCGCCCATGCCGAAGTTTTTCTCGATCTTGATTCCGGGAGTGTCCGCGGGGACCAGGAACATGGACATGCCGCGGTAGATCTCCACGTCCGGGTTGGTGACGACCATCACGATGAAGAACGACGCGGTCTTGGCATTCGATGAGAAGAACTTCCAGCCGTTGATCACCCACTCGTCGCCGTCCTTCACCGCCGCGCAGGTGAAGGTGCCGGGATCCGAGCCGCCCTGCGGCTCGGTCATCGAGTAGCAGGAGAACAGCTCGCCGTCGAGCAGTGGCTGGAGGTACTTCGCCTTCTGCTCGTCGGTCCCGAAGTGGGCGATGATCTCGGCGTTTCCGGTGTCGGGCGCCTGGCATCCGAACACGATGGGCGCCCACGACGAGCGGCCGAGGATCTCGTTGAGCAGCGAGAGCTTGAGCTGCCCGTAGCCCGCGCCGCCCAGGTCCGGGCCCAGGTGCGTCGCCCACAACCCTTGGGCGCGCACCTCCTCCTTGAGCGGCTCGACCGCCTTGCGGCGGGCGCCGTCGAGCGGGGTGAACTCCAGACCGGGCCAGACCAGGTCGAGTGGTTCGACCTTCTCGGTGACGAACGCGTCGGCCCAGTCGAGCTTTGCTTGGAACTCAGGGTCGGTCTCGAAATCCCATGCCATGAGGACGGAGTATCTCGCGGAACCGCTCGGAAGCGCGCAGCCTGCGGGCAGCTCGCCTACTCGACCAGGCTCAAGGCCTGCCGGGGGCAGCTGTCGACGGCGGTCCGGACCACGGTCAGCTCCGCGTCGGAGACCTCTGCCTTGTGCAGGATCAGGTCGTCGTTGTCGTCGAGCTCGAAGCGATCCGGGTCGACCGCCGTGCACACCCCGTGCGACTCGCACCGGGTCGCGTCGTGCACCACCTTCATGCGGTCACCCTCCTTCTCTGCGGGCCCTCAGCATACGCTGTGCAACCGCTCAGCACAGGCGGAGCACCTCTACTATCCGACGGGTGATGGCTGCGGGACTGGAACCGATGCTGGCCGGTAAGCGCGCACTGGTGACCGGGGCCGGGCAAAGCGTCGGCGAGGCGATCGCGCGGCAGCTGGCGGCCGCAGGTTGCGAGCTTCTGATCAACGACGTCGTCGCGGAGCGGGCCGAGACGGTCGCCAAGGAGATCGTGGCCGACGGAGGTGCCGCGACGGCGTTGCCCTTCGACGTCACCGACCACGCAGCGGTGTCCGCAGCGATCAGCGGGGCTGACGGGGTCGACATCCTGGTCAACAACGCCGGCAACGCCGGGTTGGACGGCTTCGGCACGATCGCGCCGTTCGCGCAAACGGCGCAGTCCGACTGGGCGCCGTTCGTCGCGGTCAACCTGCACGGCGTCATGAGCTGCACGCATGCCGTCCTGCCGCACATGACCGCGGCACGGTGGGGCCGGATCATCACGATCTCCTCCGACGCCGGCCGCACCGGTGGAGCCGGGTACGCGGCGTACAGCGGCGCCAAGGCGGGCGCGGCGGGCTTCTGCCGCGCGATTGCGCGCGAGGTCGCCCGCTTCGACATCACCGTCAACCTGGTCTCGCTCGGGACGATGCGCACGCCGATGACCGAGGCGCTTTGGTCCGACCCTCAGGCCGAGGACACGCGCCGCTCGATCATGTCGAGCTACCTGGTACGGCGCCCCGGGGAACCGGACGATGCCGCCTGGGCGGTGATGATGCTGGCCAGCCCGCGCGCGGCCTGGATCACCGGCCAGACGATCGCCGTCAACGGCGGCTCCTCAATGACCCTCTAACTCCTGAAGCAACACACAAACGTGACGCGGGTCGCCTCCTGAGCATCCGGGACCACCTCAAGAGACGACGCGAACAACGTTTGTGTGCTACTCCTCGGGGTCGTTGGCCGGTCCGCCGATCGCACCGAACGACTCCTCGTACTTGGTCATGTTGGCGTTGATCGCCTGGAGCAGCTGGAAGATCTGTGCCGGCGGGAACTTCACCCGCGCCACCACGCGGGCCGGTGTCACCGCCGACCCGTCGGCACCGGGCATAGTCGGCTGGAGCACCGCGAAGTCCATCGTGAAGTCGAACGGCGTGTGCCAGACGACCGCCATGTTGGCGTAGACGCCGTTCTGCATGTCGTCGGGGACCTGGATCTCGATCTGCTGCTCGCTCACCCCGCCGACGCTACGCGCCGCCCCCGCGAACTTGCACTTTCCCACCGTTTGCGCGCCGAGAACGGTCGGATTGTGCAAGTTCGGCGATGGCGCGGGTCACACGCCGAGCGAGCGCCCGACGATCTCCTTCATGATCTCGGTGGTGCCGCCGAAGATCGTCTGCACACGTGCGTCCAGGTAGAACTTGGCGATCGGGTACTCGAGCATGTAGCCGTAGCCGCCGTGCAGCTGCAGGCAGGTGTCGACCACGCGCTTCTGCAGCTCGGTGGTCCACCACTTCGCCATCGCCGCGTCGACAGCGGTCAGCCGGCCCTCGTTCAGCTCGGCGATGGCCTTGTCGATGTAGTGCCCCGCGATCTCGACCTCGGTGGCCATCTCGGCCAACCGGAACCGGGTGTTCTGGAACGACCCGATCGGCTTGCCGAAGGCGGTGCGGGTCTTGCAGTACTCGAGCGTGATCTCGAGCGCCTTCTCCGCCGCGGCGAGGCCGGCGATCGCGATCGCGATGCGCTCCTGCGGCAGGTTCTCGGACAGGTGCACGAAGCCACCGTGAAGGTTGCCGAGGACGTTGGCCTCGGGGACCCGGACGTCCTCGAAGACCAGCTCGGCGGTGTCCTGCGCCTTCCAGCCGATCTTGTCGAGGTTGCGCCCACGGTCGAACCCGGGCATCCCGCGTTCGATCCCGAACAGGGTCAGCCCGTGCGCGCCCTTGATCTCGTCGGTCCTGACCGCCGTGATGACCAGATCCGCGTTGATTCCGTTGGTGATGAAGGTCTTTCGGCCGTTGACCACCCAGTCGCCGCCGTCGCGCTTCGCACTGGTCTGCATGCCGCGAAGGTCCGACCCGCAACCAGGCTCGGACATCGCGATCGCCGAGATGATCTCGCCGGTGCAGAAGCCGGGGAGCCATCGCTGCTTCTGCGCGTCGTTCGCAAGGCGAGTCACGTACGGCGCGACCACGTCATTGTGCGTGCCGATCGCGAGGCCCTGTGCCCCGGCCTTCGTCAGCTCGGTGCGGATGATCGCGTTGTAGCGGAAGTCCTTGATCCCGCCACCGCCGTACCGTTCGTCGATGTCGGTGCCGAGCAGCCCCTGCCGTCCGGCTTCCTGCCACACCTCGCGCGGGACGATGCCCGCCTTCTCCCACTCGTCGTAGTGCGGTTCGACGTGGCGAGCGATGAACTCGCGCACCGTCGAACGGAAGGCCTCGTGGTCGGGCGTGTAGAGGGTGCGCTGCATGTGGTGTGTCGGGTCAGGCGACGAGCTCGATCAGCGTGGCGTTGGAGGTGCCACCGCCCTCGCACATCGTCTGCAGCCCGTACCGCAGCCCGTGGTCGCGCATGTGGTGGATCATCCGGGTCATCAGGATCGCGCCGGAGCCGCCGAGCGGGTGACCGACCGCGATCGCTCCGCCCACTGGGTTGAGCTTGTCGAAGTCCCCGCCGATCTCGGCGTGCCAGGCGAGCGGCACCGGCGCGAACGCCTCGTTGACCTCGTACACCCCGATGTCGTCGATGCCGATGCCGGAGCGCTTCAACAGCCGCTCGGTGGCCGGGATCGGGCCGGTCAGCATCATCCTGGCGTCCGCGCCGCTGACCGTGCCGGTGTGGAAGCGGGCGATCGGCTGCAAGCCGAGCTCAGCGGCCCGTTCCGGCGTGGCGACGATCAGCGCGGCGGCGCCGTCGGAGATCTGGGAGGAGTTGCCGGCATGGATGACGCCGTCGTCCTTGAAGACCGGCTTGAGCTTCGCCAGCGTCTCGACCGAGGTCCCCGGCCGGACTCCCTCGTCGACCTCGAACGTGGCGTCGCCGACCCGGATCGGCACGATCTGCTCGGCGAAGGCACCGGATGCGATCGCTTGACCGGCGAGCTCGTGCGAACGCGCGGAGTACTCGTCGAGCTGCTGGCGGGACAGCCCCCACTGCTCGGCGATCAGCTCGGCCGAGATCCCCTGGTTGAACTCGAAGTGGTCGTAGCGATCCAGCACGCGTGGCCCGTAGGGGAAGCCGGTCGCCCGCGCCGACCCCAGGGGAACCCGGCTCATCGACTCCACGCCGCCCGCGATCATCAGGTCGCGCTGCCCCGACATGACCGCCTGCGCGGCGTACTCCACGGCCTGCTGGCTCGAACCGCAGGCCCGGTTGATCGTGACGCCCGGGATGTGATCCGGCCAGCCTGCCGCGAGCACCGCGAACCGCCCGATGTTGCTCGACTGGTCACCGACCTGGGAGACACAGCCCCACACGACGTCGTCGACCGCGTCCGGCTCGATCCCGACCCGGCCGATCACCGCATTGAGGATGTCCGCCGACAGGTCGACCGGATGTACGTCGGCGAGGCTGCCGTTGCGCTTGCCGATCGCGGTACGGACCGCCGCGCAGATGACCGCTTCGCTCATTGCTTTCCCATCCCGTTCATCAACAGGTCCCACAGCTCCTCGCCGGGGTCGATGTCAGCAGGATGCGCCGAGACACCGCTGATCGTCGAGGCGAAGGCGTTGAACATGATGGCCTGCAGGATCGTGCCGGCCAGCCGGTCGTGGTCGAGGCCGGAGCGGACGCCACCTTCGTCCACCGCGGCCTTGAGCAGGTCCTCGAGCATCGTGGCCAACGGCTGGAAGGCCCGCGACGCCTCCACCGGGTGCTCGGTGAGCAGCTGGTGCGAGAAGCTCGCGAACGCAGGCGCGAAGCCGCGCTTGGTCGTGCGCGCCTTGACCGCCGGCTGGCACTGGTGGAAGTACTCGACGATGAAGCGGTGCAGGCGGTCGCGCGCCGTCGCCTCGCCGGCGATGTCCTCGTGCAGCTGCGCGGCGACGGTACGCACCGAGTCCTCGAAGAGCGCGAGCAGGAGCTCGTACTTGCCGTCGAAGTACTGGTAGAAGCTGCGCAGCGACTGACCGGAGCGCTCGATCACCTCCTGGACGGTGAACTCCTGCCCGGCGCTGGTGTTCATCAGCTCCATCGCGGCGTCGAGGAAGGCCTGCACCCGGGTCTCGGCGCGTTCGCGCGCCGGGTCGAGCACGCGCGCGACGGCGGCCTCGCGCCGCGACACCGCGGAGCGTTTCGCGGGCTTGGCCGTGTTCTCCGGGCTCACGGCGAGAAGGCTACTCTCAACGTTGAGAACGCCGCTATAACCGCGCGCGTCGTCAGCCGAACTCGTCGCGGATCGCGTCGGTGTGCTCGCCCAAGGCCGGCACCGGGCCGACCTGCCAGTCCCAGCCCGGCGAGTCGGCCGGCGGGCGCAGGCTCCAGAACCTGCGACCCGGCGCCGGCGTGTCCACCCAGCGGCCACGCGCGGCCAGGTGCGGATGGTCGATGACCTCGAGCGGCGTGTTGTAGCGCGCCCATCCGATCCCCGCCGCCTCGGCGGCGGCTGCGGCGGCGTCGAACGTCGTCGAAGCCGACCACTCGGACAGGACGTCGTCGAGGTCGTCGCGGTGCGCGATCCGCATGGCGTTGGTCGCATAGCGCGGGTCGGCCGCGAGGTCCGGGCGGCCGAGCACCTGCGTGGCCAACCGCTGCCACTCGCCGTCGTTCGTCGTACCGATGACGATCGTCTGGCCGTCCGACGTGGCGAACGCGCCGTACGGCGCGACCACCGGGCTCGACATTCCGCGCGGCTGCGGGTCGGCCCCGGTGGCTCGCGCCTGGTGGTAGGCCCAGCTCATCCAGTCGGTGATCACGTCGAACATCGCGATCGTGATCGCCGCTCCCTCGCCGGTGCGCTCCCGCGCGTAGAGCGCGGCGAGGATCGCGTTGGCAGCGGTCATCGCCGTACCGATGTCCGCGACGGCGACTCCCGGCTTCGCGGGTTGGCCCGGCAGGCCGGTCACCGCACACGACCCGCTCTCGGACTGCACGAGCAGGTCATAGGCGCGCGAGGTGTCCCGGGTGCCTCCGGTGCCGTAGCCGCTGATGTCGACCGCCACCAACCGCGGGTACCGGGCGACCGCGGACGCGGCATCGAGGCCGAGCTTCGCCGCCGAGCCGGGTGCGAGATTCTGGATCAGTACGTCGGCCTGCGCGACCAGCCGCTCGGCGACCGCGCGGTCGCGGGCCTCCTTCAGGTCGAGCACGGCCGACTCCTTGCCCCGGCTGGTCCACGCGAAGTACGCCGACACCTCGTCGTCGACTGCGTCGTCGTACCAGCGTGACGCGTCGCCGGACGCCGGCTCGATCTTGATCACCCGCGCACCCATGTCCCGCAGCTGCCGGGTGGCGTGCGGCACGGCGACCGCCTGCTCGAGCGCGACGACGAGCAGTCCTTCGAGCGGAAGAGCCACGCCGGACCCGCTCAGCGGCTCTCGGCGGCGGGCAGCCGACCTTCGCGGAGCGCCTGCCGAAGCTGGAACTTCTGAACCTTCCCGGAGGGGGTCCGCGGGAAGTCTGCGACCTCGTGCAGCGACTCGGGCCACTTCTGCTTGGCGAGGCCGCAAGCGGCCAGATGGTCCCGGATCTGTGCCAGCGTCGGCAGCGCGGCGCCCGGCCGAACCCGCACCACAGCGGCCGCACGCTCGCCGAGCCGCTCGTCCGGCGCCGCGACGACGCTGACCTCGGCGACGGCGTCCATACCGAGCATCAGCTCCTCGACCTCCTGAGCGCTGACGTTCTCCCCGCCCCGGATGATGATGTCGGAGACCCGGTCGGTGATCGACAGGTAGCCGTCCGCGTCGAGCACCCCGACGTCACCGGTGCGGTACCAGCCGTCGGCGTCGAAGGCAGCCACGGTCAATGCGGGGTCGGTGTAGCCGAGGCAGAGATCCGGACCACGGCTGAAGATCTCGCCATCGTCGGCGAGCCGGATCTCCACGCCGTCGATCACGTGACCGTCGGTCATGCATCGCTTGTCCCGCGGCTCGTCGATGTAGGACACGGTGATTGACGGATGCTCCGTGCTGCCGTAGGAGCGGTAGCACCTGATCCCCATCCGCTCGGCACGATCGGTGACCGCGAACGGGACGGTCGAGCCGCCGAGACCGGAGAACGGCATCCGCTTGCGGTGCTCTTCGGTGAAGTCCGGATGGTCGAGGACGCTGGTCAAGAAGTACGTCGCCCCACCGGCGACCGCCAGGTCCTCGTCGACCATCAGCTCGAGGATCCGCCCGGGGTCCCAGACGTCCACGAGGTTGACGGGGGTGCTGCGCATCAGCGGCACCAAGAAGGCGTTGACCATCCCGATGAAGTGCCCGACCGGCGCGCCCGTGATCGGCGGCGGCGGAAGGTCGGGAAACATCCGGTGCAGCTGCCGGGTCTCGCAGCCGATCGTGCGCTGGCTGTGAATCACGCCCTTCGGATCGCGGGTGGTGCCGGACGTGAAGGCGATGACCGCCGGCGAGTCCGGGTCGACGCGGGCCGGACCCTCGATCGGAGCGTCGTCGAGCAGGTCGGCGAAGCGCACCGCGCCGGGTGGCAGCGGTGCGCCCTGGGAGTCGACCACCAGCCACAACGGCGAGCCGTGATCCGGCAGCAGGTCGGCATAGGTCGCGGCGAAGTCCGCCTGGCCGAACCGGTCCGCGGTGATCACCGCGGCCGGTTGGGTGACCCGCAGGATGTAGTCGACTTCCTTGGGCCCGTAGAAGTGGACGATCGGTACGACGGCCGCGCCCAGGTAGGCCGCGGCCCAGAACGCGATGCCGGCCTCCACCCAGTTCGGGATCTGGAAGGCGATCACGTCGCCGGGACCGATGCCGCGGGCGCCCAGCTGCGCGGCGAGCGAACGCGCGGCGCGGTCGACGTCGCCGAACGTGCCGGCCCACGGATGCACGGCGGAGTGCACGCGAAACGCCACGTCGCCCTTGCTGGCCAGCCCGCTCGCCACCGTGTCCCCGAGGCTGGCGTCGGTCCAGAACCCGCGCTCGACGTACTCGGCGACGAGGGCGGCCGGCACCGTGCGCAGTCCCCAGTTGCGGTCGGTCACCTGTCTCCCTCAGCTCTCGCGTTGCCGGTCGATGAGAATCCGATTATCGTTTTCGATTATGGCAGTCTCAACTGCCCCGGTAGGGACGGCGCACGACCGCGGATACCACCCGCTGCGGATCGCGCGGGTCGTGCGAGAGACCGACGATGCATGTTCCCTCGTTCTCGAGATCCCCGACGGGCTGCGTTCGACGTACGGATACGCCGCCGGACAGTTTCTTACCTTCCGGGTGAGCGTCGACGGCCAGACCACGTACCGGTCGTACTCGATGTCGTCCGCCCCGGAATCCGACGCCGACCTCGCCGTGACGGTCAAGCGCGTGCCCGGCGGCATCGTGTCGAACTGGATGAACGAGCTGTCCCCGGGCGACCTGCTCGAGGCGAGCGCACCTGCCGGCCGGTTCCGCCTGGGCCGGCCGGAGCGCGACATCGTCGCCTTCGCCGCCGGCAGCGGGATCACGCCGATCTTCTCGCTGATCAAGAGCGCGATGCTCACCACGAGCCGCCCGGTGCGGCTGCTCTACGCCAACCGCGACCCGGACTCGGTCATCTTCGGCCGCGAGCTCGACGACCTCGCGGCACACCGAGGTGAGCGACTCGACGTACGGCATCGCTACGACACGGTCGACGGGTTCGTCGACGCGGCGACGGTAACGGCGTACGTCGAGGCGTGCCGTGACGCCGACGTGTACATCTGCGGGCCCGGCCCGTTCATGGACATCGTCGAGTCCACCTTGCTTGCCGGCGGCATACCTGCTGAGCAGATCCACATCGAGCGGTTCAACGTGATCGAGGATGCCGCGCCGGCCACGGCACCGCCGGCATGCGCCGAGACCAGCGACACCTCCGTGACGATCGAGCTCGACGGCCGGAAGGAGACCATCAAGTACCACCCCGGCGCCACGATCCTGCAGAGCGCGCGCCAGGCAGGTCTGCGGCCACCGTCGTCTTGCGAAGCGGGCAACTGCGCGACCTGCATGGCGAAATGCGTCGAGGGCGAGGTCCGGATGCGGGTCAACGACGCGCTGTTCGACGACGAGGTTGCCGACGGATGGATCCTCACGTACCAGTCGGAGCCGATCACGCCTACGGTGCACGTGATCTACGGATACGAGCAATGACGGATGCGCCGGCGACAGCCGGCTCCGAGTCAGGGCGGAGGGCGGGGTCGGTGGGCGTGCCGGTTGCACCGATCGAGGACGTCATCGAGATCGAGCAGCTGCTCGCGAAGTACGCGATCGGCATGACGCGAGACGACGTCGAGTCGGTGATGGAGGTGTTCACCCCGGACGGGACCTACAGCGCCTTCGGCGAGGTCTACTCGCTCGCCGACTTCCCCGCGCTCGTGGCCGCGGCGCCGAAGGGCCTGTTCATGACCGGTACGCCGGCGCTGGAGCTCGACGGTGACAGCGGTACCGGGATGCAGACGTTGTGCTTCGTCGACCAGACCAACCACGACATGCGGATCGGCTGGTACACCGACACCTACCGGCGTACCGAGCTCGGCTGGCGGCTGGCCACGCGGTCGATGACCTTCCTGCGCAGGAGCGGGGCACGCGACGCGGGCAAGGCACACGATCCGCGCCGCCCGGCGCCGAGCAGCTAAGTGGAGCTCTCCGAGTTCCGGCCGGCGCTCGACGCCTGGCTCGACGAGCACGCCTCCGAGCTCGCGGGTGACCGCAGCGCACGGCGCACGCTCGACGGCCAGATGGCGCACCTGTCCACGGTCAAGCGGCTCGCCTACGACGCGGGGTGGATGCGCTGGGGCTGGCCGGAACGGGTCGGCGGGCTGGGCGGTTCGCCGCTTCTGCGCGGCTATCTCGGTGAGGCGCTCACGGCACGCGGATTCGTCGAGCCCGGCATCTACTCGATGACGGAGGTGCTCGCGCCGACGATGATCGACTTCGCGTCGGCCGGGCTCGCGGGGGAGATGGTGCCCAGGCTCTTGCGCGGCGACGAGACGTGGTGCCAGGGCTTCTCCGAACCGGGCACCGGCAGCAACCTCGGATCACTGACCTGCCGCGCGGTCGCGACCGAAGCCGGTTGGCGGGTCAGCGGGCAGAAGGTGTGGACCAGCCTCGCGCAGTACGCGCAACGCTGCGTCCTGCTCACCCGCACCGGTACGCCGGAGTCCCTCCACAAAGGCATCACCGCGCTGTTCGTCGACATGGACTCCCCCGGTGTCACGGTGCGACCGATCGAGACGATGCACGGCGCACCCGAGTTCTGCGAGGTCTTCTTCGACGACGTCGACGTACCGGCCGAGCGGACCCTCGGCGCCGAAGGCCAGGGCTGGGCCGTCGCGATGGACCTCCTCCCCTACGAACGGAGTACGGCGCTCTGGCATCGCGGCGCGTTCCTGCACAAGCGGCTCGACGACCTCGTCCACGAAGCGGCGGACGGCTCGCTGCCGGCCCGCGACGTCGGTCTGGCGCTCGAGCAGATCTATGCGTTTCGCGCAATGTCACGCCGCACCCTCCACCGGCTCGGCGCCGGCGAGCAGCTCGGGCCCGAGACCTCACTCGACAAGGTCGTGCTGCAACAAGCCGAGCAGTCGCTGTTCGACCTGGTGGCCGAGGCGCTCGCCGCAGAGGTCGTGTTCGGCGACGAGGATCGCCACGCGGAGTGGCGCGGCGAGTTCCTGTACTCCCGCGCCGCCACCATCTACGGCGGAAGCGCGGAGATCCAGCGCAACATCATCGCGAAGCGACTGCTCGATCTCGGGGCCGAGGCGTGATGGACGCCGCGGAGCGCGCCGCGTTTGCCACCTCGCTGCGCCAAGCCGCGCAGCGGCACCGGGACGACTTCGATCGCGGGCTCGAGGAGATCGGCTGGCGCGAGGCGCTCGTCGCGGATCCGGCCGCGGCGCGCGCGGTCTTCGCCGTACAGGGCGAGCTGAACCTGTCCTCCTCAGCACTCGATGACGTCCTGCTCCACGCCCTCGGCCAGCCCGTGGAGGCAGGGACGGCGGTGTTGATCGCACCGTGGCCGATCGGCACCCGGCGCCTGCGGACCGCCTCGCGGATCGTCAGCGTCGGCCCGGACGGCGTGATGCCGATCCCGCCCGGCGCGCCGGCGTTGCGGCCGGCCCTGGGCGTCGATCCCGACGGCGGCTGGGTGGAGCTCAGCGGCAGCTTCGAGATCCACGTCATGGGCGGCTGCGTGCCGGCTCCGCCCCGCGACGCAGCGGTCGCCGCCGGTCGGCTGGCGCTGGCCACAGAGCTTGCCGCAGCCGCGCGGGCGATGCTCACCCTCGCCCGCGACCACGCGGTCGATCGGGTCCAGTTCGGCCGGCCGATCGCGGCGTTCCAGGCCGTGCGTCACCGGCTCGCCGACGCGCTGGTCGCCACCGCCGCCGCGGAAGCGGCGGTTGACGCCGGATGGGAGCAGCCGACGACCGTCACAGCGGCGATGGCCAAGGCGATCGCCGGCCGGAGCTCGCGCACGGTGGCCCGGCACGCGCAGCAGGTGCTCGCCGGCATGGGCTTCACCAGCGAGCATCCGTTCCACCGCTACTTCCGGCGGGTGCTCGTCCTCGACCAGCTGCTGGGGTCAGCCGCGGAGATCAGCGCGGAGATCGGAGCAACCGCGATCCGGACGCGGCAGGCCCCGACCATGTTGAGCCTCTAGCCCACCCGTGCGCGAGACTGCGAGCATGACGGTTTCGGTGGACAGCTTCCGGGAGATGGCGTCGTCCGAGAGCGGGCTCGTGGTGGTCACGATGCTTCGCGGCGACGGGACAATGGTCGCCTCCCTGGTCAACGCGGGCGTGATGCCGAGCCCGGCAAAGAACGCCGACAACGACGTGGTCGCGTTCGTGGCGCGGGGCACCCACAAGCTCGAGCACCTGCGCGCCAACCCCAACGTCACCGTGGTGGCGCGCAGCGGCTGGCGATGGGCGGCGGTCGAGGGCACCGCAACCGTCATCGGTCCCGACGACCCGCACACCGGCGTCGACGACGAGGTCCTCAGGCGACTGCTGCGCGACGTCTTCACGGCCGCCGGTGGCACCCACGAGGACTGGGACGAGTACGACCGTGTGATGCGCGACGAGCGCAGCGCCGCGGTCTTCGTCACCCCGGTCCGTACCTATCCCAGCCGATAGCGAGAAGGGCAACCGCTAACCGTCCGAGCGCTTGGCCATCCGGTCAAGGTTGGCGCGTAGCTCGGGAGAGTCGAACGAGCGGTACTCCGCGGTCAGGGCGTAGTCGATCGTGGCGGTGACCGCACGCTGCAGGTGCAGGTTGATGACCCGCCGGGTGTCCTCGACCGCCTGCTTCGGCAGCTTCGCGATCTTCTTGGCGCAGGCCAGCGCTTCGTCCAGCACCTTGTCGTCCGGTACGACGTGGTTGACCAGGCCCATCTCGGCCGCGCGTGCCGCCGGGATGCGGTCCCCGGTCAACGCGTACTCCTCCG
>CAZEAM010000315.1:0-2650 GCA_964510285.1 uncultured Frankiaceae bacterium
CGAGCCGTTCGACCACGCGGACGTGCAGCTGTTGCACACCATCGCCGCGATCGCCGGCGGCGCGCTCACCAACGCCGAGCTGTTCGCCGAGGTGCACAAGAAGCGTCTCGAGATGCAGGCGATCCTCGGCAACCTGGCCGAGGGGGTCTGCGCGTTCGACCTGCACGGCCGGCCGACCTTCCTCAACTCCGCCGCGGAGTCCCTGCTCGGCGTATCCCTCGAGACCTTCGACCCGCACCATCCGGTCGCCGCAGAGCTGCTCGCTCCCGTACGCCGGTGCCTGCACTCGGGAGCCCCCCTCGACGCGTCGATGACGGTCACATGTGCCGATGGGACGGCCCTGCCGATCAGCTACACGTGCGCGCCTACCCGGGACCACGACCGCATCGACGGCGTGGTGCTGGCCTTCCGCGACGACACCGAAAGGCTCAGCTACGAGGCACAGCTCGCCCATCACGCCTTCCACGACCAGCTGACCGGCCTGGCCAACCGCCGGCTGTTCATCGACCGGCTCGACCAGGCTCTGCGCCGCGATGTACGCCGGTGCGCGGGCAGCGCCGTACTGTTCGCCGACGTCGACCGCTTCAAGCTGATCAACGACAGTCTCGGGCACCAGGCCGGTGACCGGCTGCTCAACGAGATCGCGTCGCGGCTGGCCTCCGTGATCCGTGACGGCGACACCGTCGCACGGTTCGGCGGCGACGAGTTCACCCTGCTGCTCGAGGACGTGCGCGGCCCGGGCGAGGCGCACGATGTCGCGAACCGGATCATGCGTGCGATGGAGGCCCCGATCGAGGTCGGCCCGAACCGGACCATCGTCGCGAGCCTTTCCGTCGGGGTCGCGTTATCACGTCCGGACGCGACTGGTGACGACCTGCTGCACGACGCCGATCTTGCGATGTACGAGGCGAAAGCCGAGGGCTTCGGCCGCTGGAAGCAGTACTCCGGGAACGGCCATCACTCTGCGGAGCAGCTCGATCTCGAGTCCGACCTGCGGCTCGCGATCTCCAATGGCGACATCGAGGTGTACTTCCAGCCGTTGGTGTCCGCGGAAACCGGGCGCCCGGTCGACGCCGAGGCTCTGGTCCGCTGGTTCCATCCGCAGCGTGGCTTCATGTCACCGGCCGAGTTCATCCCGATCGCGGAGGAAACCGGCCTGATCCTTCCGCTCGGACAGCACGTCCTTCGAGAGGCTTGCCGGCAATGCAAGAGCTGGGAGGTCGAGCACGGTGTCGAGATGGGTGTCAGCGTGAACCTCTCGGCCCGCCAGTTCCAGGACGGGGACCTCGTCGAGGAGGTCCGCAGTGCACTCGTCGATGCCGAGCTTCCCGCCGGCCGGCTGTGCCTGGAGATCACCGAGACGCTGGCGATGCGCGACATCGCATGGTCGATCCAGACCCTGCAACGGCTGAAGGCTGTGGGGGTACGTGTCGCGATCGACGACTTCGGGACCGGCCACTCGTCGCTGAACTACCTCAAGCAGTTCCCGATCGACGTGGTCAAGATCGATCGATCGTTCGTCAATGACATCGACACCAGTGCCGTCGACAACGCCATCGTGACCGCGGTGGTCATGTTGGCGGAGACCCTGCAGGTCACGACCGTCGCCGAGGGAGTCGAGACCGAGGAACAGCTCGCCAAGCTGCGCGAACTCGGATGCACGCTGATCCAGGGCTACCTGTTCGCCAAGCCGATGCCTGCGCAGGAGGCGCGGCAGTGGCTGCTCGAAGCGACGCGGTCCGCCACACGCATTCGGATCCCGCGGCCGCGAACCGCACATGTGACGCTGCCGGCCTCACCGCAGCAGCCGACCCCCATCTAGGTCGTGCGTCCCTGGCAACAGCGGTTTGCGGCTCATTCCGGAGCCGGGCTATCGTGGTCTTACCGACGCGGGGTGGAGCAGCTCGGTAGCTCGCTGGGCTCATAACCCAGAGGTCACAGGTTCAAATCCTGTCCCCGCTACTGTTTCGAGCAGGGCCTTCCGTGATCTGGAAGGTTCCTGACCGTCGGCGTACTCGAAGAGGGTCGGCATTCCGCCGACCATAACCGGGGGCGCTGCTACTACTTGACGATGCGGCGTACCCGCCTCACCGGCGTCGATATCGACCCGTATCTCGCTGCGTTGCGCGCCGAGTTCGACGTACCGGCGACGTTCCCACCGGAGGTCGACGACGCCGCCGCCCACGCCGCCACGTCGTGGACGCCCGCCGATCACCCGGATGCCACCGACCTCGCGCTCATGACGCTCGACCCATCCGGATCCAAGGACCTCGACCAGGCGTTCCTGCTGGAGCGCATCGGTAGCGGGCTGCGCCTGCACTACGCGATCGCCGACGTCGCCGCGTTCGTGACCCCCGGCGGCCCGCTCGACGACGAAGCGCATCGCCGCGGCGAGGCGCTCTACCTGCCCGACGGGCGGACTCCGCTCCATCCACCCGTGCTGTCCGAGGGAGCCGCGAGCCTGCTTCCCGGGCAGGACCGTCCCGCGGTGCTCTGGCGCATCGATCTCGACGCGGCGGGCGAGCCGACGCGGATCGAGGTACGGCGGGCGATCGTGCGCAGCCGCGCGCAGCTGGACTACGTCTCGCTGCAGCGCGACGGCGGGGAGCTGTCCGCCCTGCTCGAGCGGTTCGGCCGGCTGCGGCAGGAC
>CAZEAM010000316.1:0-5124 GCA_964510285.1 uncultured Frankiaceae bacterium
GTGGCCGGTCGCGAGCCGGCTCACCGCACCGACCTGCAGCCGCTGGACGTGCCAGGCCACGCTCGGGCCGACCAGCGCCACCCCCGCCGCGGCGGCGCCGATCACGCTCAGGACACCGCGGCGGCGACGCAGCAGCACTGCGACGAGGCATCCGGCCAGTGCCGCGGAGGCCGACCACCAGACCGGCAGCGTGGTGCCGATCGCCGCGCCGCCCCACGCGCCGACCGCGACCGGCGCGATCCGGTTCAGGGTGTGACGAGGGGAGAGAGCTGCGCGTAGCGCGCCGGACCGATGCCGGACACCTGTTGCAGCTGGGAGACCGATCGGAAGCCGCCGTGGGTCGTGCGCCAGTCGATGATCCGCTGCGCGGTCACCGGGCCGACGCCCGGCAGCGTCTCGAGGTCCTCCAGCGACGCGGTGCTCAGGCTCACCGGGGCGGAACCGCCGGCCGCATCCTGCGTCCCCCGGTGGGTGGCGCCGACCATCAGCAGCTGGCCGTCGGCGACCCGCGCCGCACGGTCCAGCCCGGCCGGGCGATGGCGGCCACGCAGCCCGCCCGCGGCCCGGATCGCGTCGGCGACCCGCGCGCCCGGCGGCAGCGTGACCAGACCGCGGTGGCGGACCCGACCTTCGACGTCGACCACGATGGAGCTGGTGTCGACGCCGGAGTCGGCCGGCGCCTCGACCGCGACCGGGTCGTCGTACGACGCGTCGTAGCCGTCCGCCGCATTGTGGCCGTGCAGCTTGCCGACGACGACCACGAGCGCCAGGACGAGCACGGCGAGGCCGGTCATGACGGCCCGGTTCGACGCCTGGGCGAGGCGCACCGCGAGCGGCTCGGGCAACCGGCCGGCGACGGCGAGCCGCAGGTCGTCGAGGCGGGTCGGCGGGTCGGCCGGGGGTTCGACGACGATCGGCGCGCCCTCGGCCACCGGCCCGGCGCCGAGAGCCGGCTGCTGCGGCACCCACCCCGGCGGGCGGGGCGGCAGGCCGATCGCGGTCAGCCGCTGGTTCGGATCACCGTCGAAGGCGGGCACCGCGCGACCGTAGGCAGCGCACCGGGATGGTGCGCCGCACCGCACGTCGCACTGTGGACCGGGGCCCCGACAGCCGCGATGTGGACGCCGCGCCGACTACTCGGGTACGACGTTGACCAGCTTGGGTGGGCGGACGATGACCGTCCGGACCCCTCTCCCGTCCAGCGCGCGAGCGACCCCCTCGGTCGCCAACGCCTGTTCGCGCAGCGCGTCCTCGGTGATGTCGACCGGGACGGTGATCCGGTCGCGCACCTTGCCGGCTACCTGCACCACGCACGTCACGGTGTCCTCGACCAGCAGGCGCTCGTCGTACGACGGCCAGCCGGCAAAGACCACCGACGCCTCACGGCCGAGCAGCGACCACGCATCCTCCGCCGTGAACGGCGCGAACACCGACAGCATGCTGGCCAACGCCTCTGCGCCCTCGCGCACCGCCACTGCGGTCGACTCCGCGTCGACTGCGCCGCCGTCAACTGCCTTGCGCAGCGTCGAGGTCAGCTCCATTAGCCGCGCGATGGCGACGTTGAACCGCTTCGACTCGGTCTGGGCCGTCGCGTCCGCGATCAGCTTGTGCACCGCCGCACGCAACGATGCGTCGCCGGTCGCCGGATCGGCCCCCAGCGCCGAGCCGCCGACGTCCTGGCACAGCCGCCAGACTCTCGCCAGCCACTTGACCGCACCGGTCGGCGAGACGTCGGCCCAGTCGATGTCGTCCTCCGGCGGGCCGGCGAACAGCATCGACACGCGCACCGCGTCGGGGCCGTACTTGGCCAGCTCCTCCTGAAGGTTGACCAGGTTGCCCTTCGACTTCGACATCGCCGAGCCGTTCATGATCACCTGCCCCTGGTTGGTCAGGCGGGTGAACGGCTCGGTGAAGGTCAGCAGACCCATGTCGTGCAGCGCCTTGGTGAAGAACCGCGAGTAGAGCAGGTGCAGGATCGCGTGCTCCACGCCACCGATATACTCGTCGACCGCGAGCCAGCGCTTCGTCGCCTCGGGCTCGAACGCGACCTCGGTGTTCTTCGACGACGGGTAGCGCAGGTAGTACCAGGACGAGTCGACGAAGGTGTCCATCGTGTCGGTGTCGCGCTGCGCGTCCGCGCCGCACTTCGGGCACGTCGTCCGCACCCAGTCGGTCGCGGACTCCAGTGGCGACCGGCCACCTTCGGGTCGCAGCTGGTACCCCGACGTCGGCAGCTCGACCGGCAGCTGCTCGTCCGGCACTGCGACCTCGCCACAGCTCGGGCAGTGCACGACCGGGATCGGGCAGCCCCAGTACCGCTGCCGGGACAGCAGCCAGTCGCGCAGCCGGAACGTGGTCGCCGGCTCGCCCTTCCCGGCGGCGGCCAGGTCCGCGGCGATCGCCGGGATCGCTTCGCTCTTGGCCATCCCGTCGTACTTGCCGCTGTTGACGATCGTGCCCTCGCCGCTCGTGGCGACGCCGGTCCCGACCGGGTCCGGCTCCCCGGTGTCGACCACCATGCGAACCGGCAGGTCGAAGGCCCGCGCGAAGTCCAGGTCGCGCTGGTCGTGCGCGGGGACGGCCATGATCGCGCCGGTGCCGTAGTCGGCGAGCACGTAGTCCGCCGCCCAGATCGGGATCTCCTCCCCGTTGACCGGGTTGACCGCGACCCGGCCCAGGGGCACGCCCGTCTTCTGCCGGCCTTCGGCCAGCCGGTCGATGTCGCTGGTACGACGGACCTGCTCGACGTAGGCGTCGAACGCGGCGCGCGCCTCGTCGGCACACAGCTCGTCGGCTAGCCCGGAGTCCGCCGCCACCACGAAGAAGGTGGCACCGAACAGCGTGTCGGGCCGCGTGGTGAACACCCGCACCGGCTCGTCGCGTCCGAGCACCTCGAAGTCGACGGGCGCCTACGTCGACTTCCCGATCCAGTTGCGCTGCATGGTCAGGACCGGCGTCGGCCACACGCCCTCGAGCGCATCCATGTCGGCCAGCAGCCGCTCGGCGTACTCGGTGATCTTGAAGAACCACTGGGTGAGGTTCTTCTTGGTGACCTCGGTCCCGCAGCGCTCGCACCTGCCCTGGATAACCTGCTCGTTGGCCAGCACGGTCTGGTCCTTCGGGCACCAGTTGACCGGCGCGGCCTTGCGGTAGGCCAGTCCCCGCTCGTAGAGGCGCAGGAACAGCCACTGCGTCCAGCGGTAGTACTCCGGGTCGGAGGTGTGCAGGCGGGTGCGCCAGTCGAAGGACATCCCCATCCGCTTGAACGACTCGGCCTGCACGTCGATGTTGGCGTAGGTCCAGTCGCGCGGGTCCATGTCACGGGCCAGCGCGGCGTTCTCGGCGGGCAGCCCGAAGGAGTCCCAGCCGATCGGGTGCAGTACGTCGTTGCCGCGGGCGCGAGCGAACCGGGCGACCGCGTCACCGATGCTGAACGCCTCCGCGTGGCCCATGTGCAGGTCCCCGCTCGGGTACGGGAACATGTCTACGACGTACATCCGCGGGCGGCCGTCGTCGGCCGGCTCGAAAACCTTCAGCTCGTCCCAGACCGGCAACCACTTGTCGACCACGCCCAGCGGGTCGTAGCCGCCGCCGGCGGCGGACTCCTTACTCATCTGCTCGTTCCCCTGGTCGTGACTCGGCGCGCGTTCGGGCGGTTCCGGCCGCGCGTGCAAGGTTACGTGGCCGCGATCGCTCCCATACAGTTGTCTGGATGCATGGGGCTCGTTCGCTCCGCCCAGCCAGCCTCGCGATTGCGGTGGCCGTCGCTGTCGCGGGCTGCAGTGGCGGCTCGGCCGGTCACCGCGACGACGGCAGCGGCGCATCGCCGGCCGCTGCCGATGCGAAGCCACTCAAGGTCGTGTCGGTCACGCCGGCGACGTTGACCGGAACCTCGCCGATCGTCGTCACCTTCCGCTCCAGCCTGGCCAGCAACTCCCCGCTGCCGACCATCACCCCGGCGGTGCCCGGACACTGGGTGCGCGACGACACCAGAGCCACCTTCCTGCCGGCGGTGTCCTATCCCCCGAGCACGCACTTCACGGTGCGCCTCACCCAGCCGACCGGCGTCACGAAGCGGATCGGCGAGGCCACGTCGGACCGCGGGTCGCTGCGCTTCGCCGCACAGATCCTCGCGCGACTGCACTACCTGCCGCTGGACACGAAGGCGGTCGCACCGTCGGACCAGGCCGCCGAGGCGGCCGCCGTCTACCGCCCGCCCGGCGGGAAGTTCACCTGGCGTTACGCCGACACCCCGGAAGGGATCGAGACCGACTGGATCCCAGGCAAGGACAACGTCGTCCTGCGCGGCGCGGTCATCGCCTTCCAGCACCAGGCGCATCTCACCCAGGACGGGGCGATCGGGCCCGCCACCTGGAAGGCACTGCAACAGGCCGACCTCGACCACGCAATGAACCCCGACGGGTACAGCTACGTGTCGGCGAACCTCTATCTCCCGCAACGGCTCAGCGTGTGGGTGGACGGCAAGACGGTCCTGACCACCCCGGTAAACGGGGGCGTGCCGGCCGCGCCGACTCCGCTCGGCACCTACCCGATCTACCTCCGCTACACCGCCACGACGATGCAAGGCACGAACCCGGACGGCACGCACTACAAGGACAAGGGTGTGCCCTGGGTCAACTACTTCTCCGGCGGCTCCGCGGTGCACGGGTTCGTCCGCGCGTCGTACGGCACGCCGCAGTCCGTCGGCTGCCTCGAGCTTCCGCCCGACACCGCGAAGCGGGTCTACGACCTGGTCGACTACGGCACGCTGGTCACCGTCGCCGGACCGTTCATCAAGCCGCCGAAGGTCGCCAAGCCGGCACCGCCGAAGCCGAAGCACGACACGCACCCGAAACCGAGCGCGTCGCCCAGCCCCACCGACTCCGCCACGGCGACGGCGACCGCCGCACCGACCGAGTCGACCACGGCCACGCCCACCCGCACGCGCAAGCCGCGGCGCTAGCTACTTCGACCTGAAAAAGTCGGCGCGTGGCGGTCCCTGAAACGGGTTCGCTGAGCGGAGACGATGACCTCGACCCCTTGGGATAGAAGGGATCGAGGTCATCGTGCTTCGAACTGTAAATGACCAGCCGACGTTGTGGGATTCGATCCTGCCGGTTGAGT
>CAZEAM010000317.1:0-8829 GCA_964510285.1 uncultured Frankiaceae bacterium
CCACCCGCTACCCCACCCGGCGGGGCGGTGGGCCAAGTCGCGCCGTGATCTGGGCGTTTTGGACTGACCCGCCGGCGTGTTGTCACCAAAACGCCTTGACCACGCCGGATTGGGAGTGACGTGCTCGACCTGCTGATCAAGGGCGGGACGGTTGTCGACGGCACCGGTACGCCGGGCAAGGTCGCCGACGTCGGCGTGCGCGACGGGCGGGTCGTCTCGATCGGCCCAACCGACGACCCGGCGAGGAAGACCCTCGACGCCACCGGCCTGGTCGTCGCACCCGGCTTCGTCGACATCCACACGCACTACGACGCGCAGCTCGCCTGGGACCCGACCGCGAGCCCGTCGGTGCAGCACGGCGTCACGACGGTGATCGGCGGCAACTGCGGCTTCACCCTCGCCCCGGCCGGCCCGGAGCACGCCGACTACCTGACGCGGCTGCTGGCGCGGGTCGAAGGCATGCCGCTCGAGGCGCTGCAACAAGGGCTGTCGTGGAACTGGTCGTCGTACGCCGACTGGCTGGACACCCTGGACGACGCGATCGCGGTCAACGCCGGGTTCCTCGTCGGGCACTCGGCGCTGCGTCGCGTCGCGATGGGCGAGGCGTCGGTCGGCGCCGAGGCGACCGACGAGCAGGTTGCGCGGATGGCCGAGCTGCTGCACGAGGCGCTCGACGCGGGCGCGCTCGGGTTCTCGACGTCGCAGGCACCGACCCACAACGACGGCGCCGGTGACCCGGTGCCGTCGCGTCACGCGGCATCCGGGGAGCTGGTCGCGCTGGCGCGGGCGACCGGCGAGCACGAAGGTACGACGCTGGAGGCGATCGTGCCGGGCTGCCTCTCCGGCTTCTCCGACGACGAGGTCGAGCTGCTCACCGCGATGTCGCGGGCGGCCGACCGCCCGATCAACTGGAACGTGCTCGCGGTCTCCGCGCTGATGCGCGACCAGGTCAACAACCAGCTCCACGCGTCGCAGCGGGTGGCCGATGGTGGCGGGCGACTGGTCGCGCTGACCATGCCGCACTCGATGAAGATCCGGCTGTCGTTCCTGTCCGGGTTCGTCCTCGACGGGTTCCCGGGATGGCGGGAGACGATGCACCTGCCGGTCGCCGAGCGGATCAAGGCGCTATCCGACCCGGCCGAGCGCAAGCGGCTCAACGACGGCGCCCGGTCACCGGACGCCGGGCTGATCGGCGCGCTGTCCAACTGGCACCGGTTGAAGATCACCGAGACGTTCGCGCCGGAGAACCGTGAGTTCGAGGGCAAGACAGTCGGCGACGTCTGCAAGGCGCGTGGCGGCATCGACTCCTTCGACGCGCTGCTCGACCTCGTGATCGCCGACGAGCTGCGCACCGGTCTGTCGCCGGACATGCCGCCGGAGACGCTCGAAGACTGGCAGGCACGCGCCGAGGTGTGGCGCAACCCGTACGCCGTGGTCGGCGCCTCCGACGCGGGCGCGCACCTGGACATGATGTGCGGCGCGATCTATTCCACTTCGCTGCTCGCCAACGCCGTCCGCAAGCACCAGGTCGTGTCGATCGAGGAGGCCGTGCACCTGCTCTCCGACGTACCGGCCCGGCTCTACGGCCTGGTCGACCGCGGGCGCCTGGTCGAGGGCGCGCACGCCGACATCGTGCTGTTCGACCCCGAGACGGTCGACCACGGCGTCGAGCGCACCCGCTACGACCTGCCGGGCGGGGCGTGGCGGCTCTACGCGGAAGCGCAGGGCATCACGTCGGTGATCGTCGGTGGGGTCGAGGTGTGCAAGGACGGTACGGCGACCGGCGCGCTGCCCGGCACGCTGCTGCGTTCCGGCCGCGACACCCAGTCGGTACACGCGTCGGACCCGGTGGTGTGAACGCGCCGGGCAGTTGGTCAGGCTCGGTCTGCTGGCGGTGGTCTGAGTCCGGCTTGGCGTAACCGGGTCTCGATCAGCTTCTTGATCAGCGGCCGCGGCAGCGGCTCGTCGACCGGGAAGTGCAACGCGCTCTTCGTCCCGCCGTACCCCCGCAGGTCGTCGGCCAGCTCGCTGAACACCGAGCCGCTGTGCGGGTAGTAGCTGAGGTGCTTCTGGTTCGCGGCGAAGGCAGCGACCGCCTTGCCGCGCACCTTGAAGCCGGGGATGCCGTAGGAGATGCACTGCTCGGCGTCCGGGATCACCTCGAGGATCCGGCGGCGTACCTCTTCCAGCGTCGAGCGTTTCGGCTCCTCGACCTCGGCGAGGTACGCGTCGATCTCGTCAGCGGACACGATGTCGTCCTATCGCAGCGCGTCGAGGACCTTGGCGATGCGGCGATCGCGGGTGTCCTCGCCCTTCGCGTCGGCGACGCCGCGCGCGAACTCCTTGCGCTTCGTGTAGCTGAGCGCGTCGAACGCCGTCGTGAGTCCGGCCTGCTTCAGCGCCGCGGTCAGCGCCGCCGGCACGTCGACCGGTCGCGGGCCTTCCTCGAGGGTGAGGGTGACCGTGATCGCGTCGCCGGCATTGAGCCCGGATGCCTCGCGGTGGACCTTCGCGAACGGCAGCATCGTCCGGCCGTTCATGGTGCCCGGGGTGCTGCGGTATGTGTAGTCGTTGACCGTGACGATCACGGCCGGCCGCTTGCCGGCGCCGAGCGACTCGAGCTGCGCGGCCGGCACCTCGATGCCGGTGTTGTTGCCGAACCCGAGCAGCGTGGTCTTGAACGTCGTCGCTGTCATCGCCCCTCCCATGTGCACGCCGTCGGGTGCGCCCGTCGGGTGCGCGCCGTCGAGTGCGCGCCGTCACCCAGTACGACGATCCACCTCCCAGCGAATCATCGCCCCCCTTTTGGATCGCCGAACTTGCACTTTCCGACCGAATTTCCCGCTCGAACGGTCGGAAAGTGCAAGTTCGCGGGGCGGGGCGTCCATGGACAGCGGTGATCCGCGCGAGCAGGCTGTCGTGCGTGCCGAGTACCGATCGCCGTACCGTCGTCGGCGCGGTCATCCTGGCCGATGACAGGGCGCTCGCCGCGCGGCGTACCCGGCCGACTGAGCTTGCCGGCTATTGGGAGTTCCCCGGCGGCAAGGTCGAGCCCGGAGAAGAATCGCGCGCTGCACTGGTTCGGGAGATCGAGGAGGAGCTGTCTGCCACGGTCGAGGTTCGCGATGAGATCGCCGGCGGCCCCTGGGTGGTTTCCGATCAGTACGAACTGCGTCTGTTCACGGCGTCGGTGGTCTCAGGTGTTCCGCGTGCGGGAACGGACCACGACGAGGTGAGGTGGCTCGCGTTGACCCATCTTGACTCGGTCGACTGGCTCCCCTCCGACCTTGCTGCCGTCGAGGCGGTGAAGGTGGCGCTCGGGATGTCTAGGCGCGCCTAACGGCCTACGCGGGAGGTCGGCTCTCTCGCGCTCTTGCGGCGCGCTTGAGCAGGTGGTTGCGTTCGGCGGTGCTCGTCGCGCTGCTCGCCGCTTTGGTGAACAGCTCGGCGGCCTCGGAGGGGTTGCCGGCCCGCTCGTGAAGATGGGCCCGTACGGCGTACAGCCGGTGGTAGTCGCTCAGGCGCTCCTCGATCCCGTCGAGGGCGCGCAGCCCGGCGAGCGGCCCGTCGACCTCGCCGAGCGCGACCGCGCGGCTCAGCTCGGCGAGCGGGTTGTCGGTGATCGCGACGAGCTCGTCGTACCACGCGAGGATCTGCGTCCAGTCGGTCTCGGCTACTGACTGCGCGTCGTCGTGCAGGGCGGCGATCGCGGCCTGGATCTGGTACTCGCCGCGCCGATCCTGCGCGAGGGCGGCCTGCAGGATCTCGACCCCTTCGGCGATCATCGCGCGGTCCCACTTCGTGCGGTCCTGCTCGTCGAGCGGGACGAGCCTGCCGTTGTCGAAGCGGGCGTCGCGGCGGGCGTGGTGCAGGAGCATCAGCGCGAGCAGGCCGGCGACCTCGGGGTCGGGGGTCGCGGCGGAGAGCAGCCGGGTCAGCCGGATCGCCTCCGCGGCGAGGTCGACCCGCACGCCGGCGGTGTAGCCCTCGTTGAAGATCAGGTAGAGCACACGGAGTACGACGGCGAGCTCGCCGGCGAACCTGTCAGGCCCTGAGCCCGTCATGGCGCGTCGAGCGCCTGACAGGTCCTGCTCGCCGACCGTCTTCTTGGCGCGGCTGATCCGCTGCGCGATGGTCGCCTCGGGAAGCAGGTAGGCCTCGGCGATCTCGCGGGTGGTGAGGCCTCCCACGGCGCGCAGGGTGAGCGGGACCGCGAGGGTCGGTGAGATCGCCGGGTGGCAGCAGAGGAACAACAGCAGGAGGGTGTCGTCGGACTGCTCGGTCGGTCCGGCTGCGGGTTCGAGGGCGGCGCTGGTCTCGCGCTGCCGGCGCGCGGCATCGGATCGCTGCGCGTCGAGCAGCTTGCGCTTGGCGACGGTGGTCAGCCAGGCCACCGGCTGGTCCGGGATGCCTCCCGCCGGCCACTTCAGCGTCGCTTCGAGCAGCGCCTCCTGCACAGCGTCCTCGGCGGCGGCGAAGTCCGCCCCGCGTCGTACCAGTGCGCCGAGGACCCGCCGCGACGCATCCCGCAGCAGGTCCTCGTCAAGCGCATGTGCCATCGGTATCGCTATAGCAGGGCGCATGTGCCATCGGTATGGCGACGGCTGAGCGGATGTGCCATTCGCTCTACTCGGGCGAGGGCGGCTCGGACATCATCGGCCGGACCTCGAGCCACTCGTAGATCGGCTCGCCCCCCTTGCCGGGCGCCTTGGACACGTACGCCGCGACCTCGTGCGCGCGCGCCTCGGACTCGACGTCGATGAGGAACCAGCCGGCGATCAGCTCCTTGGTCTCCGGGAACGGTCCGTCGAGCACGTGCGGCGGCTTGCCCGGGCCGCCGTACTGGACCCAGTTGCCGGTCGGGGCGGCCGCGTCGGCGCTGACGAACTCGCCGGACTCGGTGAGCATCGCGATCGTGTCCCGCTGGTACTGGAAGTGCGCTTCCATCTCCTCGGGCGTCCACTCGCTCATCGGCGCGAACCCGGGGGCCTCCGGGCCGCCGCGGTAGTGCTTGAGGATCAGGTACTTCGGCATCGGTCGGCTCCCTACGGTCTGGGCGGCTAGCTTGCCGCCGTCAACCTACTGACGGAGCCCGATGCCGATTCTCGACATCTCTCGGCGAACCTTTTCGCCGTGGCGATCAGGCCGCGGCGGGCGCCTCCGCCGGGGTTGCCTTGGCCGGTCCGGGTCCGCCCAGTCCGGTGACCGCGACCACGAGGTACCACAGCATCGGCAGCACCATCGGGATGAACAGGACGCCGAAGATGCTTGCCAGCGCAGCGAGCAACCCGCCGTACGCCGCCCACCGTGGCAGCGCACCGGAGCGCAAGCCGGCCACCGCGCAGGTCGTGATGATCGCCGCGCTGACCAGCGCGAACACGACCATCAGGAACGGGAACGTCAGGTCCGCGAACCAGTGCGCCGCGTCACCGCTGGTGGGCGCGTTCTCGCCACCGAAGTTCACCGCGCCGGCGACGACGGCCCCACACATGCCGGCCGCGGCCATCGCGGCGGCGGCGTAGGCGCTGAGTGCGGAGACCAGCCGGCCGGCGCCGTCCTCGGCGGCGCCGCTGCGCTCGAGCCGGTCGCGCAACCCCACGCAGAACCACACGAACGCGATCCCGCCGAGGATCAGCAGGTACGCGCCGATCACGTGTTCGACCCGGTTGCTGCTCGACGCCAGCCAGCTCACCCATTTCTGGTCGAGGACATTTGCGCTGTCGGAGGAGTCGGTGCTCGGGCCGTCGATGCTCATGAAGGTTCCGACGACGAACAGCGCGACGAAGACGATGCCGGCAGCCATGGACCGGCGGTATGCGGATGACGACATGATGTGCCCCCGTTCTCCCTCCCGTGCCAACGGGGGCAGCGTAAACCTTTGCATCATGCAAAATCGCGGAGTGACGCGGCCGATGAAAGTGGCCCGGGCATCCCGTCTACCCGGTGATGGGCGTGTGGTGCACGGTGCGCGAACTCGGACCGGACGGTACGACGGTCGCTGAGTGGATCCTCCGCGGTTGCGGCACGCCGACGGTCGAGATCGTCGACGACCTCGCGGAGCGGCAGCTGGCTGCGCGGCGCAGCGGCGGGCGGCTGAGGCTGACCGCGGTCTGCGAGGAGCTCGCCGGGTTGATCGGGTTGGCCGGGTTGCGCGACGCGCTCATCGACGACCGGCCCGCGAACGGCCCGCCGGACCGATAGAGCCGTCAGCCTCTATCGGCGTCATCCCGCCGGGTCATATCACTGAGGCATGGAGCGACTCAGTCCGCTGGACAACGCGTTCCTCGAGGTCGAGGACGCCGACGCACACACCTCGATGGCGATCGGTTCGGTCACCGTCTTCGAGGGCCCGCAGCCGTCGTACGAGGAGTTCGTCGCGGCGATCGGGGAGCGGCTGGCGCTGGTGCCGCGGTACCGGCAGAAGGTACGGCGGGTGCCGATGGATCTCGGCGCGCCGTCGTGGGTGGACGATCCCGACTTCAACCTGCGCTGGCACGTCCGGCCGGTCAGCATCCCGGCGCCGGGCGACGACGCCGCGCTGCACGAGGTGGTCGGCCGGCTGGTCGGGCTGCGGATGGACCGGACCCGTCCGCTGTGGGAGATCTGGCTCGCCTCGGGGCTGTCCGGCGGCCGGTGGGCGGCGATCTCGAAGGTGCACCACTGCATGGTCGACGGCGTCTCCGGCACCGACATGTACCGGGTGCTGCTCGACCTGGGCCCGGACCGGGCGCCCGTCCCGGCCGACGAGTGGGTGGCGCACGAGGAGCCGTCGACGGCGCGGCTCACCGCCGACGCGCTGCGTGACCTCGTTGCCAATCCGTTCGCGCAGATCGCCGCGACGGCGCGCCTGATCCGTCACCCCGCGCAGGCAGCGCACGACGTCGTCGACCTCGGCAAGGGCGTCGCGCGGCTGGGTGCGGCGCTTCGGCCGACCAGCGACTCGCAGATCAGTGGAGAGATCGGGCGGCGTCGCCGCTACATCACGGCGCGCGCGTCGCTGGCCGACGTACGCGACATTCGGCTGGAGTTCGGCGGCACCGTCAACGACGTGGTGCTCACCGCGATCGCGGCCGGCTTCCGCGACCTGATGCTTGCGCGCGGTGAGGAGCCCCAGCCGCATTCGGTGCGCAGCCTGGTGCCGGTCTCGGTGCGCCCGCCCGGCGCGGAGAGCGTTCGCGACAACCAGGTGTCGCTGCTGCTGGCGCGGCTCCCGGTGCATCTCGCCGACCCGGTCGAGCGGCTGGCCGCGGTCTGCGAGGAACTCGCGCAGCTGAAGAAGAGCAAGCAGGCGCAGGCCGGCGCGGCGATCACCTCGCTCGCGCGGCACGAACCGTTCCCGCTGGTGTCGCTGCCGATCCGCGCCGCGATGCGGATGGCGCAGCACAGCGTGGTCACGGTGACCACGAACGTGCCGGGTCCGAACCTCCCGTTGTTCGGGCTGGGCCGTCGGGTGCTGGAGATCGCGCCGTACGTGCCGATCGCGAGCACGCTGCGGATCGGCGTCGCGATCTTCAGCTACGACGGGCAGCTGACCTTCGGCATCACCGGCGACTACGAGTCCGCGCCCGACATCGACGTACTCGCCCGTGGCATCGAACGCAGCGTCGCCGAGCTGGTCGCGGCGGCTCGCGCCAACGGCCCGCGCGAGGACCGCGTGTTGTCCGGGGGGCGGGCGCTGTTCGGGTACGTCGGCGGTGATGCGCGGCTACGCCGGCAGGTGTTCCGGTAGGCCCGCGGTCGCTGGGCTGCGTCCGTCCGCGGGGTCGACGTACAGATCCTTGTTCAGCCGGAACCGTGGCTCACGGCCACAGTGCGCGACTGGCGGTGCGTGCAGCAGCAGCGGGTGCATGAGGATCACGTCGCCGGCGGTTGCGGTGTTCTCGAGCACCTCGAGCTGGGCGAGCGGGGCGTCGCACAGCAGGGCCTTGCGGAGCTTCGCCGATGCGGTCCCCGGCGGTTGCGGGTTGCCGAGGAACCACTGGTGAACGACTCGGTGCGAGCCGCTCATGATGTTCATCCCGCCGCAGCGAGGCAGCACGTCGCCGTACATGGCGTGGACCTTGACGCCGGCCGGCGGCCACAGCGGTCCGGTGTACGACGCGTCGAGGTGCCAGCCCGTCGTGGCCGGGGTCCACGCGCGCCCCGGCGTCGGGAACACGATGAAGAACGCGCCCCAGTCCCTCGGCCGCTTCCAGGCCTGCCCACCGAGGACCTCGTCGATCGCGTCCTGCGTGCGGACACTTCCGACCGCCTGGAACACGGGGTTTGCCTTGAGGTGCTGCAGGTGGTCCGGACGCTCCTTGCCCCACGTCAGGGGCTCGTCGCGACGGATGCCGACCTGTTCGAGCGCCTGCCATGTGACGTCTCTCATCGCGGCGGCCTCGGTGGCGCTGAAGGCGCTCGGGACCCGAACCCACCCGTGGGTCAGGAAGTGCTCTTGGTACATGACCGATCTCCAACCGGCCGCGTCTCTGGCCGCCGTTACGCCGGGAGGTGGTCCGGCAGGCCGAAGGTCGGGAAGATGCTCGAGGTGTCGAGGAAGCAGTTCCAGTGCGCGATCCGCCCGTCGACGATCTCGAGCACCTGCAGCCCCCACGGGGTGTAACCGCCGTCGACCGGGTCCGGCTTGTACTGCGCGAAGGCCGGGCAGCCGTTGGCGCGAACCGGGATCAGCTTGGAGTTGGCGCACTGCGCAGGGCCGGGCAGGGCCATGAACGTGGCGATCTTGTCCGCGCCCTGCAGCCACAGCGAGAAGGGCGGCATCGACATCACCGCGTCCTCGTGCAGCAGCGTGACGAACCGCTCGATGTCGTAGCGCTCGAAGGCGTC
>CAZEAM010000318.1:0-3403 GCA_964510285.1 uncultured Frankiaceae bacterium
GATTCGCTTCACGCCAGCATTATCGGCACCGCACGCCCCCGCCTTTCCCCCGGACCGGCACCTGAGCGGATGGGGAATCCGGACATGCCGGCCGGTTCGACCCGGTCCGAACGGGTGCCGCGCTACCTCGAGGTGAGCCGGGCGAGGGTGGCTTCGGCCTCGGCGACGATCCGGCCGATCAATTCGGCGCAGCTCGGCAGGTCGTCGATCAGCCCGACCACCTGCCCGCTCGCCATCACCCCGAGGTCGACGCGGCCGTCGACCATCGCGGCGCGCAGCAGCATCGGGGTGTTGCCGGCCATCAGCACCTGCGACCACGACAGCTCCTGGGTCTTCCGCATCGCCGCACCCTCGCGCAGCATCGCGCGCCAGGTGAGGCCGGCGTCCTTGCGGAACCGCGCCGCGTTGCGAAGCGCGCCGGAGAACCGTCGCGCCGCGGACGCCGACTCGAGCGCGCTGACCAGGTCGCTGCTCAGCACCCGGTGCGGCACCCCGTCGACCTGTCTGGTGACGACGGTGTCGGCGACCGTCTTGGTGAGGTAGTGCTGCTTGACGGCCTCCGGCACGGGCGAGTCGCTGGTCAGCAGGAACCGGGTCCCCATCGCGATGCCGCTCGCGCCGTACGCCAACGCCGCGACGAGGCCACGGCCGTCGAAGAACCCGCCGGCGGCGACCACCGGCACCTGACCGCCGACCGCGTCGATCACCTGCGGCAGCAGGAGCGACGTCGGGACCGCGCCGGTGTGCCCACCGCCCTCGCCGCCCTGCACGAGGACCGCGTCGACGCCCCACGACACGACCTTCTCGGCGTGCCGCTTCGCGCCGATCGACGGCATCACGAGGACGCCGCCGTCCTGCAGCCGCGCGATCAGCTCCTGCTTCGGAGCCATGGCGAACGAAGCGACCCGGACGCCCTCGGAGATCAGCAGCTGCACGCGGTCGACGACGTCGGGCTGGTCGGCCCGCATGTTCACGCCGAACGGCGCGTCGGTCCGCTCGCGGACCTCCTTGATCGCCGCCGCGAGCTCGTCGTAGGTCATCGGCGCGGCGGCCAGGATGCCCAGCCCGCCCGCCGCCGCGGTTGCCGCGGCGAGCTGCGGGGTGGCCACCCAGCCCATCCCGGTCTGGACGATCGGGTAGCGGATGCCGACCAGCTCGGTGAAGTGCGTCGACAGCGCCGGATGGCTCACGGTTCCGGGACTTCCTTGCCCCGCGTGTTCTTCGGGTCGAGCCGCACGATGATCTCGAGCTCGGCGTCGGTCGGCTCGCGCGACGCCGGTACGTCGTTCGGCACGACGAGCTCGAAGCCCGTGGCCTCCACCACCTCGTCCACGGTCACGCCGGGGTGTACGGAGCGCAGCCGCATCCGGTGGTCCGCGGTCTCGAAGTCGAGGACGCAGAGGTTGGTCACCACGTGGCGCAGGCCGTGGTAGCGGGTCGCCGCGCTGCCCGCCGCTGCGGCGCGGTCGTAACCGACCCCCGTCACGACGTCGACGGATTCGACGAACACCCGCCGGCTGTGGTTGGGCACCCAGTACGACGTGACGTTGTTGACCGTGTTGCCGGGCGCGCCGCGGAAGCCGAGCAGCTGCGACTTCGGCTGCTTCATGTCGCCGATCGCGGCGAAGTTCTGGTTGCCGTAAGGGTCGATCTGCGAGCCGCCCATCATCACGTGCCGGCGGCCGGACCACACCACGTCGAACATCGTGCGATAGGGGTTCCACGCCTCGACGGCGCCATCGGCGTCGGTGAACATCGCCTCACCGTCGGTCATGACGAGATCGGGCTCGAACGAGTGGCGCGCGAGCAGCCCGCCGATCCGCGGGATGGTGCCGATCGGGTTGGCCACGATCTCGCCGTCGCCGCGGAAGCACTCGGCGACGGCGACCACGCAGATGTCCGCGCGTGTCACCTCGCTGCCACCTTCTGCTGGTAGTCGGCCTCGCTGATGTCGATCCAGTCCGCACGCCACTGCTGCCACGCCTCGGGCGATGCCGCGCTCGCGGCGTACTCCTTCTGGAAGGCTTCGTCGCGCTCGTAGTCGGGCACGCACGACGTGAAGTGCGCGCCGTTGGGGGTCTCGGCGACGCCGTCGGTCCAGAGCCGGCTGATCCGCTGCGTGTGGTGGCTGCCGAAGCTCGCGAACTCCGACGTCGCGACGATGCGCTCACAGGTGACGAACGACTTCGCCGCCGCCTGGCAGATCAGGTCGTCGAAGTAGAGGTCTGGTCCGAGGAACTGCGCGTTGCCACCCTTGTCCGCTCGGTTCTGGTGGACCAGGGCGACGTCGAGGTTCAAGGCCGGCATCGCCACCAGCTCCTCGCCGTCGGCGTACGGCGAGGTGACCGTCCTGATCTCGGGTTGGCGCGCCACCACGTCGGAGCCGAGCCCGACGCGAGTCGGCAGAAACGGCACCCGCCACGCTGCCGCCTGCAGGCCGAGCAGGAACATGCCCTCGTCGAGCTCCATGGCGTCTATCGCACCGGCCTGGCGGGCCAGGCGGAAGTGCGGCTCGAGGGCGATCGAGTCGAGCGACACGAAGGCGAACACGACCTTGCGGACCATCCCGGCGGCACAAAGCAGGCCGACGTCCGGGCCGCCGTACGAAACGACGGTGAGGTCCTTCAGCGACGAACGCAGCATCGCGCGGACCACGGCCATCGGCTTGCGTCGCGAGCCCCACCCGCCGATGCCGATGGTCATCCCGTCGCGCAGCTCGCCGACGATGTCGTCGACGCTGACTCTCTTGTCCGGCATTACGCGCCGCTGTCCTTCGCCCAGCCGTCACGCTTCTCGACGAATGAGTCGCGGGCCTCGTCGGACACACCGCTGAGGTTGAGCTGGAAGGTGAAGCCCTGCTCGAACCGGTACGACCGCTTGACGTCGACCGGGTCGATGCCGTTGATCGACGCCTTGGCCGCCCGGATCACGGTCGGGTCGATTGTGGCGATCTGCGCCGCGACCTCCAGCGCCGCGGCGCGAAGCTCTCCACGGGGAACCACCTTGAGCACGCTGCCGTACGCCGCGAGCTCCTGTGCGGTCGCCCGCTCGGTCGTGTAGACCATCTGCCGCATCCGATGCTGCGGCACGAGCCTGGCAAGGTGAGTGGCGGCACCGAGCGCCCCCTGCTTCACCTCCGGCAGCCCGAAAGTCGCGTCGTCCGAGGCCACGATGATGTCGGCGTTGCCGACCAGACCGATGCCCCCGCCGAGGCAGAAGCCGTTAACCTCCGCCACGACCGGGACCTCGCAGTCGTACACCGCCGCGAAGGCCGCGGCGCAGCCCGCGTTGGCACCGAGCAACGCCGTGAAGCCTTCGGTTGACTGCATCTCCTTGATGTCGACGCCCGCGTTGAAGCCTTTGCCTTCGGCGGCGAGGACCACGGCGCGCACGTCCTGGTTCC
>CAZEAM010000319.1:0-7617 GCA_964510285.1 uncultured Frankiaceae bacterium
GCGACTTCGGGCCGCTCGGCGAGCTGCTCGCTCGTGCCATGCTGGACAACCTCAACCGTTTCATCGTGCCGAACGTCGCCGGTCCGGTGCGAATGGTTCCGCTCGCCGCGCTCGCAGACCACGAGTTCAGCGTGGCGGCGCTTCGTCAGGCCGCCCAGCGTGGCCGGCTCGACGCGGTGCAGGGCAGCGACGGAATCTGGCGCAGCTCGAAGAAGGCGATCGCGGCCTACAAGCGCACGAAGTATCGCCGTCGCCCCCCGGCGACCTGATGGCCTTAGCTTCTGCGGTCATGCTTCGTGTGCGACGGCGGGTGGATGGTTGGCACAACCCCGTCCGACCCGTATGAGGACACACGCCGCGCGGCTGAGGCGCGCGCCGAATTGCAGGCTGAAGCGGAGCGCTTGGCCAGCGATGACACGGACCTCCGCCGCCTGGACGACCTGCAGACGCTGGCCGAGAGGTCCCGGCGTGTGCAGCCCGCGGTAGCCGACCCGCGCCGCGACAATTCATGTCGTGACCGATGGGCGCTGGCGCCGTTACGTCCGGCCGAAAGAGGTCGTGGGGGTGACGGTCGAAGGAGTCGGGAAGGGCGCCAACCTCGTCTACGGCACCGTCGTCGGGGAGAGCCGGGTGCCGCTTACGCTCGCGGTTGCCGCCGCGATCGCGCTGCAGCTGCTGCTTCCGCACTCCATCGTCCTGATCCATGAGCGGTGGCTGCTGCCGTCCCTGCAGGGTGCGGTACTGGTCGCGCTGATCGCCAGCAACCCGTTCCGGATCACCCGGGAGTCGCCGTACATCCGTGCGTTGGGACTGGTCCTGCTCGGCGCGATCGCGTTCAACGACATCGTCGGCATCGTGCGCATGATCGACCTTCTGCTCAACGGCCGCTCGGCGTCGACCGGTCAGGAGATCCTCACCGGGCAGGACCTGATCCGGGTAGCGGTCGTGATCTGGGTGACCAACATCATCGTGTTCGCGTTGGCGTTCTTCGAGCTCGACCAGGGTGGGCCGTTCAAGCGCCGGATGGGTGAGGGCCGCGCCGACTTCCTGTTCCCCCAGCAGACCGGCGACCTGGCCGAGAAGTGGCCCAACTGGCGTCCGACGTTCGTCGACTACCTCTATCTGTCGTTCACGAACTCCACCTCGTTCAGCCCGACAGACACGATGCCGCTGTCGCACTGGGCCAAGATGGCGATGCTGCTGCAGGGCGGTTCGGCGCTCGTGACGATCGGCGTGATCGCGGCACGAGCGATCAACGCACTGGGCTGACCCCAAAAAAGGGGTCACCTCTTCCCGCTGTGCGGGCCGGAAAAACCGTGGCACCGTATCTGGGTGCCCCAGACACGCCTCCTTGCGGTCGCGGCTGCCCTCGTGGCAGTGACCGGGACCGCGGTCTACGTCGCGATCGACCCCCCGACCTCGGCGCCGGTCGCCACGGCCGCCGGCGCGATCGGCGCGATCGGTCTGCCCAGCCCTGAGCCGACGCCGACGGCGTCCGCCACCCACACTGCAGCGCCACCGCCGCCCAAGGCGTTGGTCGCGGTCGCGGTCGCCGAGGTGTGGGGAGGCCGCCACAAGGTGCGCAGCTTCGACTCCCCGGCACTTCAGCGTCCGGCCCGTATCGTGGACTGGCTGCGCGGCATGACGTTCTTCCAGCGCAGCCACCTGTTCAAGCGGCTCGCCACCCAGGTCAGGTACGGCGAGCAGGTCGAGGTCCTCGGCACGTGGCACGGACTGACCCGGATCCGGATCCCCGACCAGACCGGCGGCCGCTTCCCCGACGGGATCATCGGGTGGGTCGCCTCGCGGCAGCTCGCTCGTGAGCCGGCCGGGTGGGGTTCGGCGTCCCGGGTCGCGACGGTGACCGCGAAGTTCGCCCCGTTGCAGCGGACGGTCGCCGGAAAGACCCGCCGGATGAACATCAGCTACGCGACGACACTGCCGGTGATCGCGGTGCGTCCTCACCACGTCGCCGTCGCCGTACCGGGTTCCGCACGGCGCGGGACCCTGCCCCGCCGGCTGGTCCGGGTGCACAAGCCGGGTACGCCGACGATCCATCCGAGTGCCCGCCAGGCCGTGGCGCAGGCGAGACGCTTCCTCGGGTTGCCATACCTGTGGGCCGGGATGACGGCGTGGGGCTACGACTGCTCCGGACTCGTGTCGACCGTGTTCGCGCAGATGGGCGTGGTGCTGCCGCGGGATGCTGCCGACCAGTCACTCGTCGGCCGTCAGGTCCGAAAGAGCCAGTTGCGGGTCGGGGACCTCGTGTTCTTCTCGCACACTCCGCACCGCGGCGACATTCATCACGTCGCGATCTACGCCGGGCACGGACGCGTGCTCGACGCGCCCTACACGGGTGCGCGGGTCGAGATCGTGAAGCTGCGCGGTTCCTACCTCAACCGGGAGTACTGGGGAGCCAGCCGCCCGCTGAGCGGACGCTGACCGGACCGCCGCCGCCGGCGACCTCATGCCGGGGGCGCCGCGAACAGCTCCATCTCGATCCCGTCCGGGTCCCTGACCACGAAGCCCGAGCCGTACGGGGCGTCGGTGATGTCACCGGGGGTGATGCCGCGGTCTCGAAGCTGATCGCGCCACTGCAGCAGCTCGTCGCGGCTGGAGCAGCCGAATGCGATGTGTTCCACCCTCGGCTTCGCGGGGCCGTGCAGCGTGAGCAGCCAGCCGGCCGTCGGGCTCAGCAGTACGACGTGTCCGGCGCCGTCGTCGGACACCTCCCCGTCGACCCGGACCAGACCGAACGCGCTGACGTACCACGGCTCGCTTTCCCGTAGGTCGCTCACATCGAGCGCGATGTGGTGCACGGCCCCCGTGCGGGCCGCCTGCGGGCCGTGGCTCGGGAGGATCGACAGCGCTTCCTCCTGGGTGAGGGAGGGGCCGACGAAGCGGGCGCCGTGTGCCGCGCTTTCACGTTCGATCACGTCCTCGGCAGGCGTCGGCGTGCCGGCCGGTGGCAGCTCGCGGAGGTCGGTCGGCGTACCGATCGCCTCGATGAACCGCAGGAAGCTGTCATCGCCGTGGATGAGCAGCATGCGCGCCGGCGTGGGGCTGGTCACGCGGAATGTGTGCTCGACGCCGTGCGGCAGCACGACATAGCTCCCGCTCGTGGCGACCTCGACCCGTTCCCCGCAGCGGAGGGCGATCTCGCCGTCGAGGAGCAGGAACGAGTCGTCCAGCGTGTCGTGGATGTGCGCCGGCGGTGAGCCGCCGGGCGGGATCGTCAGCTCGATGACGGCGGGGGTGCGCGCAGCGCCCTCAGGGTTGCGTAGCACCGCGAGTGTTCCGAGGAACCACCATGCGCGGCTTCCGGTTGACGGGGTGCACAGCGCGGGTTCGGATGCGGTAATCGGGGACATGGTCGTTCCTTTCGATGATCCAGATCAGGGTTTGCTCGCGCTGCGGCGCGCGGCGCGCTGCTCGCGCTGAAGCGTGCCGACGAGGGCGTCGATCGCCCAGGCGACAGCGCGTTGCGCTGCCGGGTCATCGAGGTCGGTCTCGTCGGTGATGCCAACCCACGATGCGGCGCTGCACAGGTGCGTGATCACCGCTACTGCCTCGCGTGCGCGGGCCGGGTCGAGGTCCGCGGTGACCGGAGCAAGCGCCGTCTCGATGGCGGCCACCCGCCGTCCGCGGGCTCCCGAACGCGCGGTTCGTCCGGCAGTTGTCTGGACCAGCGCTCGGGTCAGCGCGGGCCGGCGGGCGAGTCGCTGCGCGGCGTCGAGGAAGCTTGCGGAGATGTCTGAGGCGGTTGCGATCTCGTACGGCAGGCCCAGGGCCTCGGACAGCCGTTCGCCGGCGGCGTGCAGGAGGGTCGCCCGGTCGGGGAAGTACCGGTAGAGGGTTCGCAGCGAGATCCCCGCTGCGGTCGCGACCTCGCCCATCGAGATGTCGTCGGCCGGCCGGGTCTCGAGCTCGGTGACCACGGCATCGAGAACAGCGTCGCGCACCTGTTCGGCCTGGCGCTCGCGCAGCGTCATGGCGGACTCTGCCGTGGCCTCCGTCGTCGTGGGCATGGCATGAACATGCCACGATGGCATGAGTGTGTCAAGTGGGTGCCGAGGAGCCCGTCGGTCGGGGCGGCGGGCGGCGGGCCATGGCGGGTCCTAGGCTCTGTGCATGAGCCGGGCCGCGATCGCCGTACGTCGCGAAACGCGCTGGCTTGTCCTGCACTGGGGCGCGCGCACGCTGAGCAAGCGGTACGCGAAGAAGGGCATGCCGCTCGAGCGGATGCTGTTCGAGCCGGGCGCTCGGGAGGACCCGTACCCGCTCTACGAGGACCTTCGGGCGCGCGGACGGATCGTGAAGAGCGGAGCGGTCGCGCAAGCGACTGCCGACTACGCGATCGTCTCCGGCGCGCTTCGGGACAGCGGCTCGTTCAGCGTGAACTTCGGCGGGGCGAGCGACATCCCGCGCGGCGCCCGCTGGCTGTTCCGCCCGCCGGACCCCGAGATCGCGAGCGTGGTCGAGGCGCCCGCGCTGCTCGGCGTGGACCCGCCGACCCACACCCGGATCCGCCGGCTGGTGTCCAAGCCGTTCACCCCTCGCGCGTTGCAGAAGGTCACCGACCGGGTCGAGGAGCGCGCCGTAGAGCTGCTCGACGGGCTGGCCGGCCGCAACCGCGTCGACATCGTGCAGGAGTACGGCAACCTGCTGCCGGTTGCGGTCATCGCCGAGATCCTCGGCGTACCGGCGTCGATGCGCGACCAGTTCCTGGCGTGGGGACACGCTGCGGCACCGGTGCTGGACATCGGGTTGACCCACGCTGAGTACCGCAAGGTCAACCAGGCGCTGAGGGCGATGAACGAGTGGTTTTCCGAGCACTTCGAGAACCTGCGTCGCAAGCCCGGTGACGACATCTTGAGCCAGCTCGTCAACGCGGACCCGGCCGACCGGCTCGACGACCTCGAGTTGCGGGCCACCGCGATGCTGCTGCTCGGCGCGGGCTTCGAGACGACCGTGAACCTGCTCGGGAGCGGCGTCGCGGTGATCGGCACGGACGACAAGTCGCGCGAGCGGCTCGCCAAGGAGCCGGCGCTGTGGGAGCAGGCGGTCGAGGAGATGCTGCGGTTGGAGAGCCCGGTCCAGATGACCGGGCGGCTTGCCGTGGCGGACACCGAGATCGACGGTGTGCCGATCCCCAGAGGTACGCCGTTGCTGTGTCTGTTGGGCGCGGCCAACCGCGACCCGGCGGTCTTCGACAACCCGACCGCGTTCGACCTGGACCGGCCAAACTCTCGTGACCACCTCGCGCTGAGTGCCGGCGTGCACTACTGCCTCGGGGCGAACCTCGCGCGCATGGAAAGTCAGCTCGGGCTGCGGCTGTTGTTCGAGCGCTATCCCGATCTCGCCGTCGTACCCGGCGGCGGACGGCGCCGCAACCTGCAGGCGCTGCGCGGCTACGAGAAGCTCGTCGTCGCGCTCAACGCCAACTGATCCGATCAGCTGAGCGGTAACCGCGCGCGGATCGTCGTCCCGCCCGCGGGCGATCGGCCGATCCGGACCTCGCCACCGAGCGCCGCCGCTCTCGCATGCATGGATCCGACTCCCACTCCAGGTGATGACATCGGGTCGAGGCCGCGGCCGTCATCGGAGACCTCGAGGATCAGTTCGCGGCCGGCGGTATCGACCCCGACACGGACGACTGCCGTCGTTCCCTGGCTGTGACGGTAGGCGTTCGTCAGTCCTTCCAGCGCGATCTGGTACGCGGCGGCTTCCACATCAGCCGGGATCTGGCCGAGCTGGACGGCGGCATCGACCGACACCGACCAGGCGCGTTCGTCGTCGGCGATGGACAGCCGGCTCGCGGCGGCGCTGATCGCCTGAACCAGCCCGAGCTCCTCGAGTTCGGCCGGGCGCAGCCCACGGGAGATCCGTCTGACCTCGTCAAGCGCGAGCGTCGCCTCTTCGTGGGCCTTGGCGATCGCTCCGGAGCTATCGGGGTCACCGACGCGCGCCGACAGCGTGTCGAGCTGCAGGCTCAGACCCACGAGATGTGGCCCGAGCCGGTCGTGCAGGTCGTGCCGGAGACGGGCCCGCTCCGCCTCGCGGGTGACCGCCAGCCGGCTGTGGGTAGCCGCGAGGTCGGTCACCAACCGCGCTGCCCGTACGGCGGGCGCGACCTGGCGGGCGATGTCCGTGAGGAGCGAAGCGTCCGTCTCGCTGAGCGACCTTTCGCCGCGTCTCGCCGCGACGACCAGTTCACCGACATGGGTTCCGTGGTGGAGCAGCGGTACGACGCGGAGATCGTCACAGCGCTCCCCGCGCTCCACGGCGAGCCGCGTCCCGTCATCGGTAGGAATCCGCACCGCGACGTACGGAAGATGAAGTGTGGTGGCGACCGTCTCCGCAATGGCGGGCAGCACCGCGGCCGAGTCAGTTGCCGCTTCGAGCTGCTCGCCCACCGTGCGCAGCACCGTTGCCTGGTCACCGCGCGCGCCGTACAGCAGGTTGTCGACCGCGCGCTGCAGCGCTGCGCGTAGCGGTGCGAATGCGATCGCCACTATGGCGGTCGCGACGAGTTCGGGTGCCACGCCGGCGTCCCCGACGAGCGCACCGACCGCCGTGGCGGCCGCGGCGTAGGAGCCGACCAGTAGCGCGGTGAGCAGGGTGTAGACCAGGCTGCGGTTGATCACGGCCCGAATGCCGAGGAAGTCGCCCCGCAGGATTGCGGCGGTGACGGCGAGCGGCAGCGGTAAGAGGATGACGAGGTCGAGCCAGGCCGGCCACTTCTGGTCTCCGGCGACCAGGTTCGCGATCAGCAGCCCGATCGCCGTTGCGGAGAAGCCGAGCACGACGACGAGGCCCTGCGAGCGCCGTTGCGGGTCTCGCCACGCGCGCCACAAGGTGTGAAGAAGGCCCGCGATCGTCAGGAGCGCGAGGGCGGTCAATACCGCGCTCATGACCGAGTTGATCGTGTCGAGTCGACCCAGCGTCGCCGATCCCGTCGCGACGATCGCGCAGGTCGCGCCGATGATCCCAACCCAAATCACGGCGTAGCCGCTGATTACGAAGCGTCGGTGCCGCCCGACGAGTCCGGACGGGCGCGGGAACGTGAGCGCCAGGTAGCTCGCCGCCATCCCCCACAGGAGCAGGCAGGCCATGCCGGCGATGAGCCCGGCGAAGAACAGCGGGCGGTGGCTGGTGAGATCCGACACGTCGTAGCCGAACGTGGTGATGGCGGCATAGGCGACCAGCCCGGCGCCGAGCACGAGCAGGGTCTGCGCGGCAGAGGCTGCTCGCCGCCGGTACACCGCATAGGAGCCGAGACCCAGGATTGCCAACGCGGCGAGGAGACTGCCACCGTCGGTGCGCAGCCGGGCGCTCGTCACGTTCGGTCGGTTCGTCGCGACCGGGGCATCCTGGGCATGGCCATCGCGTTGGATCCGATACCTCAGGACCCGGTGCTCGCTCGGTGCCTTCGCGATGCCGCGCAGCCAGTCGTCGACGGGCCTGCCGTCCACGGCGACGACGAGATCGGAAGGGTGGATGTCCCGGCTCGCACCGGGAAGCGGATCGATCGTCAGTCCGCGTTGGAAGCCGGGATCGGAGATGATCGGCGCCGCGTCGCCCGGACTTGACGCTCGCCAGGCGATCCAGGCGATG
>CAZEAM010000320.1:0-6283 GCA_964510285.1 uncultured Frankiaceae bacterium
CAGCTCCACCGCCTCCGCCTCGCCGCGGGCGAACTCGACATCGTCCGCGCCCGCACTCGGGTCCCGGAGCACCCCGACCGCGGCGCTCACGGCGGACTCCGCATCCGGGCCGTCGACCAGCGCGCTCGCCCACTGCGCGGAAGGCACCGGGCCGCGCAACCGCAGCGCGCCACGCTCGTCCGGGTCGGGCGAGCAGTCGCCGTCGTTCACGTCGACGGCGAGCACGACCCGTCGCGCCGGTGCGCGCGGGTCGGCGACGAGCAGGTCCAGCGCCGCGATCGCCGCCAAGGTGGCGGCCGCGTGCTCGAGCTCCTCGGCGTCACCCTCGCGGTACCACTCGCGAAGCGCCGGCGTGACCGCGTACGCCGACCCGGCCGGCCTTGCCACTCCCTCGCCGAGCCAGTCCCGAAGCATCGGGACGGTTGCGGGAAGGTACACCCGCATCGCTAACGCCCTGCGTCACGCGTCGGCGGCATCTGGCACTACTAACCAGCTTCGGACAGTGGCAGCGCCGCATCGGCGAGCGCCGCCGCCGTGGTCCGCAGCGCGGTGTCGAGGACAGCACCCCGCCGGCGGTGATCCATGAGGTTAACGCCGATCGCCTCGAGGTCCTCGCGGCCAGGACCGAGCAGCGTCACCGCGGTTCCGCCACGGCGCACCTTGCCCGCCTCGTGCAGGGTCCGCTTGGTCATCGCCCGCCGGAACCGGCGTTCCATCCGCGCCACCACCGTGGACGGATCGTCGTAGTCGAACGAGATCATCGGTGCGAGGACGACGACCTCGTCGAGGCCGCGACCGGCAAGCAGGTCGAGAGAGGTCGGCGACAGCGTGCCACCGTCGACGTAGCAGCGACCGGCGATCTCCAGCGGGGCGAACCAGCCGGGGATCGAGCACGACGCCATCACCGCGTCGGCCAGGCCGGCCTTCGGCGCGCTCGGCGACCCGAAGGCGACCCGCTTGCCGGTGTCGTAGTCCATCGCGATCATCCACGCCTCGGGATGCTCCGGCCAGGAGTCGTCCGGGTGCACGGCGTTGATCAGGTCGGCGACCGCGGCCAACGTGCCCCGGCCCCGCGGGGCAAGCCCCGACAACGCAGCCAGGACCGGCATCTTGCGCGGATGGAGGACCGACTTCGCCAGCAGCGATGCGGAACCGATCCGCAGCTGCGGACGCGGCGGCAGGGTGCCGCCCGCGGCCGTGTCCGGGTCGAAGCCGATGTCCGGGTCACCCGGGGCGACGATGCCGCGCTGGTTGTTGACGAGCGTCTGCACCCCGATCCCGGAGGCGAGCATCGCCCCCACCACCGAACCCGCCGAGGTGCCGACGACGATCTCCGCGTCTCGCGGATCCCAGTCGTAGGCATCGGAGAGCGCCGACAGCGCACCGATCATCCACGCGGCACCGAGCACGCCTCCACCGCCGAGGACCAGGCCGCGCCTGGGCGTTGCGGCCGGTGATGTGGTCATGTGGCGGTCTCCAGCAGCTCGGCGAGGGAGTCCTCGATGCACGTGGCAAGGACGTCGACGTCCGGCATGGCGTCACGGTCGCAGTTCATCCCGTAGTAGACGCCGCCGTTGTAGGACATCAACCCGATCGTCAGCGCCTGGCCTTTCGCGAGGGGGACGACCGGAAAGCAGTCGTCCATCTGCGCGCCGGCGGCGTACAGCGGGAACTGCGGTCCCGGCACGTTGGTCACGATCACATTGAACAGGCGCCGGGACAGCCCCGCGCCCAGGCGCGCCGCGGCCGAGTGGATCGTCGGCGGCGCGAACCCGGTGAGCCGGACCAGCACGTCGGCGCCCACCGACTGCCCGGAGTCCTTGTGCCCCTTCATCGCGTAGCTGATCTGGTGCAGCCGGACGACCGGGCTGGGCTCGCCGACCGGGAGATCGACGAAGTACGCCGACACCCGGTTGCCGAGCGCGCCGGCGTCGCCCTCCCCCCGCACGCTCACCGGAACCATTGCACGCACGGTCGTGCTCGGCACGACCGATTCGCCGCGGGTCAGCAACCACGTGCGCAACGCGCCCGCGACGGTCGCGAGCACGACGTCGTTGACCGTGCCGCCATGGGTCTTGCGGATCCGTTTGTAGTCGTCGAGCGAGGTCGACGACATCCCGAACCGGCGTTGCTCGCCGATCGTGGCGTTGAGCGGGCTGTCCGGCGCGGACCGAAGAGACGTCCGCGCGACCGAGGCGATTCCACCCAATGCGCCCAGGGCGCGGCTCGCGACCGCCCGCGCGTCGCCGATCCCGGAACGGACGGTGTCGATCGCGACGGTGGGGCGGCGCAGCGTGTCGGCGATGGCGCCCAGGAGCAGACCGGCCGGGCCCGGCTCGGGTTGCGGCACCCAGGTGTCCTCCGGCGCATCCTGCGGGGTCGGCGAGACGTCGAGCAGAACGGTCCCGATGTCGACGGCGCTGATTCCGTCGACCATCGCGTGATGGGTCTTGGTGATGATCGCGAACCGCCCGTCGGCCAGACCCTCGACGAGGTAGATCTCCCACAACGGGCGCGCCCGGTCCAGCGGGCGCGCCTGCAGCCGGCCCACGAGCGCGCGCAGCTGCTCGTCGTCGCCCGGCGTCGGCAGGGCGCTTCGCCTGACGTGGTAGGTGATGTCGAAGTCCTCGTCGTCCACCCAGACCGGGTTCGCGAGATGCCCGGGCACGAACCGCAGCTTCTGGCGGTAGCGCGGGACCAGCGCGATCCGGCGGGCCACCAGCGCGCAGAACGCGTCGTAGTCGAACGGCTGGCCGTCGGGCGGCGTGAAGCGCGCGACGCTACCGACGTGCATCGCGGTGGTCGGCGACTCCAGGTAGAGAAAGGAGGCGTCGAGAGCAGAAAGCCGTTCGGTCACTATTTGAGTCTTCCAGCCTCAGCGCGTCTCAACCACGCAGGTTGATCTCGAAGAGGGTCTCGAGCTCCTCGATCGTCTGCTGCGGGGTCACGTGATGGACCCCGACCATTCCCACCGCCGCCGCACCGCGGATGTTCGGTGCGAGGTCGTCGACGAACACGCACGCCTCGGGCGGGAGTCCGAGCCGGTCCGCGGCGAGCTGGAAGATGCGCGCTTCCGGCTTGCGCATGCCGACCTCCCCGGAGATCACGACGACGTCGAACAGCTCGTCCCATTGCTCGCGTGGATAGTCCAGGCCCCAGGAGTTCGACAGCAGCGCCGTCGAGAGCCCCGCCGCCTTCACGTGACGCAGCGCCTCGGTCATCGACGGCTCGTGCCCGAAGCCGGCGAACATGCGGGTCAGCAGCCCGTCCGGCTCGACCGGCCGACCGTCGACGGTCTGCAACCGCGCCGCGAGCTGACGCTCGAAGTCCGGGACTTCGACCTCACCACGCTCGAGCGCGTGCACCGGGCTGTCCACGGCGTCGGTGCCGTACGAGATGCCAAGCCAGTCCCGCATCGCCGACCTGAAGCTGTCGGGATCGATCCCGTCGCTGTCGAGCCAGCTGCCGGTGGTGTCCAACAGCGGAGACGTCAGCACGCCGCCATAGTCGACGATCAACGCCTTGAGCTCTGACATGGGAACGAGGCTACGGGGACCCTGGTTCAGGCCGCGCAGGTCGGGCGGACCGTCACCGTGGCAGCCGGCCTCGGGGTGCCGATGATCCCGCGCTCGGCAGCCTGCGCCTGCGCCAACGGCACCAAGGCATCGAACTTCGGACCGATGTCGACCTCGAGGGCCGGCGGGCCGGCGACCTGCTCGACCGTGGCGCCGGAGAACTGAGCGGCGAGCACCCGCGCCGCCTGCAAGCGGTCGGCCGAGTACTTGACCGTCGCCACTCCCTTGCCACGGAACAACGTGTTCCCGACCTTCCCGATCCGGAACCCTCGCTTGCGGAGGTCGCGCGCCACCTCCGCCGCGAGGCCGGTCTTCAACGTGGCGTTGCGGACCACCACGCGCTCCCGCCTGACGGCTGACGGCGTCGGCGACACCGCGGGGCAAGGTGGAAGCACGCGCGTCGAGCTGGACGCACTGCCCCCGAACAACCGAAACCCGCCGTAGCCGAGGCCGCCGACGACGGCGATCACCCCGACGACGGCGAACCGCCTCCGCCAGTTGCGGCGCTTGCGTCGCGGCGAGAGATCACCGCGTCCCGGGATGGTCACGGCCCTCGATGCTAGAGAACGAGGGCACTGCGCCAGACTTGTCCCCTCGACGGAAGTAGGAGGACTGCATGGACTTCGCGCTGTCGGCCACGGCCGAGGACTACGGCAAGCGGCTCGAGGAGTTCATGGACTCGCACGTCTATCCCGCGGAAAGCGTGTACGACGAGCAGCGGCGTGAGATGACGGCGGAGGGTCGCGGCCATCATGTGCCGCCGATCGTCGAGGACCTCAAGGTCGAGGCGCGCAGCCGCGGACTGTGGAACCTCTTCCTGCCCGCGGAGTCGGGACTGTCCAACGTGGACTACGCCCATCTCGCGGAGATCACCGGTCGGTCCCCCCACCTCGCCCCCGAGGCGCTCAACTGTGCCGCCCCCGACACCGGCAACATGGAGGTGCTGCACCTGTTCGGCACCGCAGAGCAGAAGGAACGCTGGCTGCGCCCGCTGCTCGACGGTGAGATCCGTTCCGCGTTCGCGATGACCGAACCGGCAGTTGCGTCGTCGGATGCCACGAACATCTCGACCGAGATCCGACGCGACGGCGACGACTACGTCATCAACGGGCGCAAGTGGTGGATCAGCGGCTCGGCGGACCCGCGCTGCGCGGTGATGATCGTGATGGGGAAGACGAACCCGGACGCATCAGCGCATGCGCAGCAGTCGATGATCCTCGTGCCGATGGACACCCCCGGCGTCACGGTCGTCCGGCCGCTTCCGGTGTTCGGCTACTGGGACCAGCACGGCCATTGCGAGATCGCCTTCGAAAACGCCCGCGTCCCCGCCTCGAACCTCATCTCCGAGGAGGGCGCGGGGTTCGCCATCGCGCAGGCCCGGCTCGGCCCCGGCCGCATCCACCACTGCATGCGGGCGATCGGCATGGCCGAGCGCGCCCTTGAGTTCATGTGCCGGCGGGCGACCTCACGGGTCGCGTTCGGCAAGCCCATCGCCCAGCAGGGCACCGTGCAGGCCGACATCGCGGAGGCGCGGATGGCGATCGAGCAGGCCAGGTTGCTGACCCTGAAGACGGCGTGGCTGATCGACACCGTCGGCGCCAAGGGTGCCCGCACGGAGGTCGCCGCGATCAAGGTGATCGCACCTCGGGTCGCATGCCACGTCATCGACCGCGCGATCCAGGTACACGGAGGCGGCGGCGTCAGCGACGACTTCCCGCTCGCGTCGATGTACGCACATGCCCGAACGCTGCGGATCGCTGACGGTCCGGACGAGGTCCACATTCGCTCCGTCGCGAGACAGGAGCTAGGGCGCTTCTCCTAGGCCCTGATCTGCAGAAGCCGCCGGCGCGGCCGGACCTGGGCCGTGGTGTCGCCGGCGAGGCGGCGAGCCAGACCGCGCAGCGCCAGCCGTGCCGGTGACGCCGGCGCGACCTCGGACCAGGTGCGTCCGGAAGCCACGGCGGCGTCCGCCGTGTTGGGGTCGTCCGGAACCATCACGGCGTCCTCGATGTCGGCGTAGCGGCCCAGCGCAAGAGCGATCTGCTGCGCCGGTTCGCCCCGGCCCACCGCAGCCCGGCGAACCCGGTTGATCACCGTCACCGGAGCGGCTGCCGGCGCGGGTCGCGGCAGGTCGACGACCGCACGAACGAACCGGGCAATGCCGATCGGGTCGGCCGCGGCAACCGCCACGACCACGTCGGCCGCCGCCAGCACGTCGACGGTGGCGCCGTTGCGCCGCGGCGCGACCGTGTCGTAGGAGAGCTCCTCGTCCTGCTCGACGCAGAAGCCCGCGTCCACCACGACGAAGCGGAACGTCTGCTTCGCCCGCTCCAGCAGCACCTCGACCGACGCCGGCCGAAGCTCCGGCCAGCGACTCGGGTTCGTGATTCCGGTCAGCATCCGCAGCCGGGGACGCACCTCGACCGCGAGCCGCCGAAGCGTCGCCGCATCCAGCGATCCGGAGTTCGCCGCGCGGCAGGCCGCGGCCACGCCCGACCCGTCGTCGAGCAGGCCGACCAGCTGAGCCAGCGCGGGACCGTAGGTGTCCAGGTCGACCACGAGCGTGGGCTGTCCCAGCACCGCCAGCTCGGCGGCAAGGTTGACCGCGACGCTGCTGCGGCCGGGCGCGCCGGCCGGGCCCCAGACCGCGATCAGCTCAGCCGAAGCGACGACCGGGCCCTGCGGGTAGACCGGCACCGGCAGGTCCG
>CAZEAM010000321.1:0-2993 GCA_964510285.1 uncultured Frankiaceae bacterium
GGCGACGGGCTCGCTCAGCAGCCAGGAGGCGTCGCCGTCGGTGATCACGAACGCCGTGCCCGCCTTCCCGGCCCGCTCGAGCGCCTCGAGCGCCGCGGGGAGGTCGCCGTCGACCGGAGTGACCGTGAAGCCGCCGGCCGCGCGCTGGGCGGCGTCGGCGGCAGCCAGCCCCGGTACGGCGCGGTGGATGGCGTGGACCTCGGGCCCGAAGGCGGACCCGTCGACGAGGAACGCAAGTCCGAGGTCCCACGGGCCGGCACCATCGCCCGCTTCGTGGCGCTCGGCCTGGTACTTCAAGAAGGTGGCGTAGCGGTGGTGGCCATCGGCGATCACCGCTCGACGCGGGTGCAGGTCGGCGGCGATCGCGTCGAGCGTCGCGGCGTCGGTGATCGCCCAGACCCGGTGCAGCGTGCCGTCCGAGGTCGTCGCCTCGACCAGCGGCGGCTCGCGGTCGGCCTCCGCGACGGCCCGGCTGGCCGCGCCACCGCCGTCGTAGACGAGGAAGATCATCTCCAGGTCGGCCTCGGTCGTGCCCATCAGTGCGAGCCGGTCGGCTACCGGGCCGGCCATGGTGTTCTCGTGCGGCAGGACGATCTGGTCCTCCGCGGGGGTGAGCCCGATCGCGCCCACCAGGCCGCGCTGGACGTGACCGCCGGCCTGCTGCTCGTAGACGTAGAGCGCGGCGTCGGTGTCGGCGCGCAGCGTCCCGTCGGCGCGCCACGCCGCCAGCAGCCGGCCGGCCGCGGCGTACCGGCTGTCCGGGCCGGCGTCGTCGCGGGGCAGGGTGAGGCGTACGACGTTGGTGGCCGATCGGGCCTCCAGATCCGCCTGCTGGTCGGCGTCGATCACGTCGTACGGGGGCGCGAGGACCGCCCCCAGGTCGGTCCCGCCCGCGTAGCGCAGCGCGCGAAACGGCGCCAGGACGAGCCCGTCGGGGCGCGGCGGGCTGCTGGACGCGGCGGGCTGGGTCATGCGTTGGGATGCTACGGCCCGCCCTCAGCGGTCCGTTCAGCAGCCTCCTAGAGCCCGAACAGGGAGCGCAGCCGGAGCATGTCCCGCATCGACGCCGACACCTGCAGCCGCCCTCGCAGCCAGCTCCCCAGGAACTCCTCCTCGCCGTTGGCGAGCGCGAGCAGCAGGTCGCTGTCGACGGCCAGCCTCACGTCGGTGTCCGGCTCGACCCCGGCCGGGCACTGCTGCACGTCGTGGACGCCCTCCGGATCCAGGCGGGCGGTGAAGGTCACGTCCAGGTCCCGCACGGTGCAGGCGACCGTGCGCGCCGGCACGTGCTTCTCGCGCAGGGACGGCTCGAGCCCGTCGAGCTGCTTGGTCAGGCGCCCGATCGCTGCGCGGCACTGCCGAACAGTCGCCATCCGCGCAACGCTAATGGAGCGCGTGGCGCGCCCGGCCGCAGGCCGGTCGGCTACCGTCCAAGGAGGGCAGCCGGCACGGCCGGCGCCGATGCCGTGCGGAGGTAGGCGGTGGACGTGGACGAGGCGGTCGAGCCGGCTGCGCCGGGGACGCCGCAGGACGCCCCCGAGGCCGGCGGCGAGCACACGGTGGAGGAGTCCACCGGCGTGCCGACCGTCGACGCCGCCCTTGCGCGACTTCGTGATCTCGAGGACGCTCCGGTCGAGTCCCACGTCGAGATCTTCGATGACGTCCAGCGTCAGCTGCACGACGCGCTCGCCGAGCTGGAAGAGTGACCAGGAAGGCCCGACTCGACGCCGAGCTGGTACGACGCGGACTTGCCCGGTCACGCCAGGACGCGGTCGACCTGGTCAACGCGGGCCGGGTGACGGTCGCCGGGATGCCGGCACAGAAGCCCGCCACCGCCGTGGACCCGGCCACCCCGCTTGGCGTCGCGACCGGCGACCCGGACGACACGGTGTCGCGCGGCGCCCACAAGCTGGCGGGCGCGCTCGACCACTGGCCGGCCCTCCCGGTGGCCGGGCGGCGCTGCCTCGACGCGGGCGCTTCGACCGGCGGCTTCACCCAGGTGCTGCTGCGCCGCGGCGCCCGCGAGGTCGTGGCGGTGGACGTCGGCTACGGCCAGCTCGCCTGGTCGCTGGCCCGAGATCCGCGCGTGCAGGTGCTCGACCGCACCAACGTCCGGGGTCTCACCGCCGACGCCGCCGGTGGGCCGGTCGAGCTGGTGGTCGCCGACCTGTCCTTCATCTCCCTGACCGTGGTGCTCGGCGCGCTCGTGGCCTGCCTGCAGCCGGACGGCGACCTCGTGGTGATGGTCAAGCCGCAGTTCGAGGCCGGGCGCGACGCGGTCGGTTCCGGCGGGGTCGTGCGTGACCCGGCCGTCCGCTCGGCCGCGGTGGCGCGGGTCGCCGGCTGTGCCGGCGACCTCGGGTTCGGGACGGCCGGCGTGGTGGCCAGCCCGCTGCCCGGTCCGTCCGGCAACGTCGAGTACTTCCTCTGGCTCCGGCGCGACGCCGATCCGCTGGTCGACGCCGACCTCGCCCACGCGGTCGCGGCAGGTCCCCAGTGACGGCCGGGGCTCAGCGCTCGGTGGTGCTCGTCGTCCATGTCAAGCGGCCGGGCGCCACCGCGGCGGCGCACGAGCTCGGCGAGCGGCTGGTCGGCGCCGGGCTGTCCGTGCGGGTGCTGGCCACCGAGGCGGAGGACATCGGCTGTGCCGGTGCCGACGTCGTTGCGGACGACCCGCAAGCCGCGATCGGCGCCGAGCTGGTGATCGCGTTCGGCGGTGACGGCACGCTGCTGCGAGCCGCGGAGTACGCGCGGGCGGAAGGTACGCCGTTGCTGGGCGTGAACCTCGGCCATGTCGGGTTCCTCGCCGAGGCCGACCCGATCTCGCTGGATGACACGGCGGCCCAGATCCTCGCCGGTGACTACGCGGTCGAGGATCGGCTCTCCCTAGACGTCCGGGTCCTTCGCAGCGGCGAGGAGGTGCTGCGGGACTGGGCCCTCAACGACGTGTCCGTGGAGAAGGACAGCCGCGAGCACATGGTCAACCTGATCCT
>CAZEAM010000322.1:0-3996 GCA_964510285.1 uncultured Frankiaceae bacterium
CAGGGCGATCGCCGGACTCGGAGAGGACGTCGTCTCCGCTCAGCAGCGCGCGTGGCTGCGGATGACCCGGCCACTCGCCCTGGTCCAGGACACCGTGGTCCTGGCCACCCCCAACGACTTCGCCCGTGACGTGCTCGACACCCGCCTGCGCCCGCTGGTCGTGGAGGCGCTGTCCCGTGAGCTCGCCTGCGACGTGCGGGTGGCGGTCACGGTGGAAACCGAGGCGTCGAGCGAGCCGGACGACCCCACCCAGACCTCCGTAGCACAGCTGGGCGAGCCGGATCCCTACCCGCAGGACGATCCGACCCCCGCACCGGCCACGCTGACCCGCCGCGGCGAGTCGGACCGGCTCAACCCGAAGTACCAGTTCGAGACCTTCGTCATCGGGTCCAGCAACCGGTTCGCCCACGCCGCGGCCGTGGCGGTCGCCGAGGCGCCGGCCAAGGCCTACAACCCGCTGTTCATCTACGGCGACTCAGGTCTGGGCAAGACCCACCTGCTGCACGCGATCGGGCACTACACCCGCGCTCTCGCCCCCGGCACGCGGGTGCGGTACGTGAGCTCGGAGGAGTTCACCAACGACTTCATCAACTCGATCCGTGACGGTCGCGGGGAGATGTTCCGCAAGCGCTACCGCAACATCGACGTGCTGCTCGTCGACGACATCCAGTTCCTGGAGAACAAGGAACAGACCCAGGAGGAGTTCTTCCACACCTTCAACACCCTGCACAACGCGAACTCGCAGATCGTCATCTCCTCCGACCGCACACCCAAGCAGCTGGTCACGCTGGAGGACCGGCTGCGCAACCGGTTCGAGTGGGGTCTGATCACCGACGTCCAGCCACCCGAGCTCGAGACCCGGATCGCCATCCTGCGCAAGAAGGCTGCCGCCGAGCACCTCGATGCGCCGGCCGAGGTGCTGGAGTTCATCGCCAGCAAGATCTCCTCGAACATCCGCGAGCTCGAAGGCGCACTGATCCGGGTCACCGCCTTCGCCAGCCTCAACCGGCAGGCGGTCGACCTCGCACTGGCCGAGATCGTGCTCAAGGACCTGATCGCCGACGCCGCCGGGCCGGAGATCACCGCCTCGACGATCATGGCCCAGACCGCGGCGTACTTCTCGATCTCGATGGAGGACCTGTGCGGCTCCTCCCGCTCCCGGGTGCTCGTGCAGGCCCGCCAGGTCGCGATGTACCTGTGCCGCGAGCTGACCGAACTCTCGCTGCCGAAGATCGGGCAGCACTTCGGCGGCCGCGACCACACCACGGTGATGCACGCCGATCGCAAGATCCGCTCGCTGATGGCCGAACGACGGTCGGTGTACACGCAGGTGAGCGAGCTGACCAACCGGATCAAGAGCCAGGCCCGGGCTTGAGCGCGCACCGCAGGGTTGGGAAGGTGGCTCGCCCCGGGTGCGCACTGCCGTACACAACCTGGGGACAACGCTGTGGACGTTTCCTGGGTACATCGTTCAATCCGGTGGGTATGACGCTCAGTCCCCAGGCCGATCCCAGCTCTGCGCAGCCTGTCCACACCGCCACGCGGAGCGTTTTTCCGCCCCGACCTGCGATTTCGCTGGTTGTCGACAGCACCCACAGGCCATATGACGACAACCAGTTGAGATCTAACTTGTCCGACCCAACGCCTAAAACCATGTGGATGGGCGTGCAGGAACCCCGCCGAGCGAGAGGTGCGCTGAGGTGAAGATTCGGATCGAGCGGGATGCGTTCGCCGACGCGGTTGCGTGGGCGAGCCGGATCCTGCCGCAGAAAGCCTCCCTTCCGGTGCTGTCCGGCCTGCGGATCGACGCGGCGGGTGAGGCCGGCCCGGGCGTGCGACTGTCCGGGTTCGACTACGAGGTGTCCGCCCAGGCCAACCTCGACGTCACCGTCGCCGAAGGCGGTTCCGTGCTGGTGCCGGGCCGGCTGCTCGCCGAGATCACCCGCAGCCTGCCGCCGGCGCCGATTGACCTCGCCACGGACGGCACCCGGGTGGTGGTCACCTGCGGCGCGTCGCGGTTCACCCTCCCGACCCTGCCGCTCGAGGAGTACCCGACCCTGCCGGAGATGCCCGCGGTGTCCGGCACGGTCGGCAGCGACGCCTTTGCCGCCGCTGTGGCCGCGGTTGCCGTGGCGGCCGGCCGGGACGACGCGTTGCCGGTGCTGACCGGGATCCGGATCGAGATCGACGGCGAGCAGATGACCCTCGCCGCGACCGACCGCTACCGGCTCGCCGTGCGCACGCTGCGCTGGGCGCCGGAGGAGCCGTCGATGCAGGCGACCGCGCTGGTGCCGGCCCGGACCCTCGCCGACGCGGCGAAGTCGCTCACGTCGGGGGCCCAGCTGTCCATCGCGCTGTCAGCGGGTGGCACCGGAGAAGGCCTGATCGGCCTGGCCGGCGGCGACCGCTCGACGACCAGCCGGCTGCTCGACGGTGAGTTCCCGAAGTACCGCTCGCTGCTGCCTGAGACCTCGACCGCAACCGCCAACGTCGACTCGGCGGCGCTCACTGACGCGGTACGCCGGGTTGCCCTGGTCGCCTCGCGCACGTCGCCGATCCGGATGTCCTTCTCGGCCGACGGGATCGAGCTGGAGGCGGGCGGCTTGGACGACGCGGCGGCGACCGAGTCGCTGTCGGCCGAGTTCGAAGGCGAGGCGCTGGCGATCGCGTTCAACCCGACGTACCTGCTCGACGGTCTCGGGTCGATGGACTCCGACGCGGCGACGCTGGCCTTCACCGGCCCGACCAAGCCGGCGGTGCTGACGGGCAAGGTCGACGGCAACGGGGCAGCCGATCACAAGTACCTGCTGATGCCGGTCCGGATGGCTACCTGACCGCCGTAGGCCCAAGACGCGCTCCTGCTCCGCCGCACGAGCGCACATCTGGATCGGCGGACCGGGAAAAGGGAACACATGCAACTCGGGATGATCGGCCTCGGCCGCATGGGCGCCAACATGGCCGAACGGCTGCGGCGTGGAGGGCACGAGGTCGTCGGCTTCGACCTCTCGCCCGACTCCGGCCGCGACGTCGACAGTCTCGAAGCGCTGGTCGGTGCGCTGACCGCGCCGCGCGCGGTGTGGGTGATGGTGCCGGCCGGCAAGCCGACCACGTCGACGGTCGAAGCGCTGGCCGCTGTGCTCGAGCCCGGCGACGTGGTGGTCGACGGCGGGAACTCGCGCTACACCGACGACCAGCTGCACGCCGCGGCGCTCGCAGACAGGCAGATCGGGTTCGTCGACTGTGGAGTGTCGGGCGGCGTGTGGGGGCTCACCGAGGGCTACGGCCTGATGGCCGGTGGCGACGACGCGTCGATCGAGCGGCTGATGCCGATCTTCGACACGTTGCGGCCCGACGCCGACTCGGGATTCGTGCACGCCGGCAAGGTCGGTGCCGGGCATTTCGCCAAGATGGTCCACAACGGCATCGAGTACGGGATCATGCAGGCCTACGCCGAAGGGTGGGAGCTGCTCGAGGCCACCGACCTCGTCACCGACGTCCGGGCCACGTTCGCGTCCTGGCAGAAGGGCACCGTCGTACGGTCCTGGCTGCTCGACCTCGCGGTGCGCGCCCTCGAAGAGGACGAGCACCTGGCCAAGCTCAGAGGTTTCGCGCAGGACTCCGGTGAGGGCCGCTGGACGGTCGAGGCGGCGATCGACCACGCCGTGCCGCTGCCGGTGATCACCGCCGCGCTGTACGCGCGGTTCGCCTCCCGCCAGGAGAACTCGCCGGCGATGAAGATGATCGCGGCGCTGCGCGCGCAGTTCGGTGGGCACGCCGTCGAGGCGGCCGGGCCGAGTTCGGGCACCGGCTCGACGGACGCCGGGTCGGCCGCGGACAGCTACCCCGGTTGACCGTCGCGAGCCGGCTCCGCTGATGTATCTCGCTGCCCTTTCCGTGACGGACTTCCGGTCCTACGCCGACCTCGACCTCGACCTCGACCCCGGCACCACCGCCCTCGTCGGGCCGAACGGGCAGGGCAAGACCAACCTGGCGGAG
>CAZEAM010000323.1:0-9007 GCA_964510285.1 uncultured Frankiaceae bacterium
TCGGGGAAGAGCATGTTGTCGAGCCGGTAGTCGCCGTGCGCGAGCGTGCGCGGTCCGTCGTATGCCTCGACGATGCGCGGCACTTGCGGGATCACCCGCTCGACCAGCGCCTGATGCTCGGGGTCGAGGTGTTTCGCGAAGCGCTCGAAGAACGACGGCGCGGTCATCGTGATGATGGCTACGACGTTGGCAGTGTTCTCCGGCGACGCCCGGTTGAGCCACTCGCGCGCCGCATGCTGCGGCGAGTCCCAGGCGAAGGCGTGGATCGCGGCGAGCCGCTTCATCGCCTCCGCGGCGACCCGCTCGTCACAGCCTTCGATGTCGTTGCCCTGCGTGCACGGCGCGACATCGGCCAGGAGCAGCGTGAAGAAGTCCGCCTCACGGTCCCACGCCGCGAAGTAGTGCTCCGGTACGCCGGGAACGGGTGCCAGCTCGTTGTAGATCGAGACCTCGATCTCGTAGCAGCGCACCAGCTTGCTGGCCGCGCGGCTGTTCGGGTCGGAGGAGGCGAACTTCGCGACGACCGATGCCGGGCCGGCCCCCGCGGGCTCGTACTCCACAGCGAGCCGGTACGTGTCGGCCATCTGCCCGGTGCCGACCGCGGTGCTGGTGAACGACGTCACCTTCGTGCCGTCCGGCAACGACAGGGCGTCGGTAAGCCACTCGGCAGTGAGGTCGGTGGCGGACTCGAGCACCGGGGCAGTCACCCAAGGTGTGTATCTCACGCCGTGTGCTGTGCGCTACCCACTCACGACGCCCGCGCTCGGCGGCGCTGCACCGCGTTGCCCATGCGCGCCATCGCGCGCATCGCCCCCGGCGCTCGCCGGGCCGCGACGACGGCCGCACGATCGACAACGGTCTGCATCGACGGTTCGAGGGCGACGGCTTCGGCGTCGCGCACCCCCTCGAGCGCATACAGCTCCCAGCCCCCCGGGACGCCCTTGAGCTCGTGCTCCCCGCGATCGACGAACTCCAGTCCGGAGCCGCCGAGGATGTCGCGCACGGTCCTCGAGACGAGGACCTCGCCCGGACGGGCGGCGGCCGACACTCGTGCGCCGATGTGGACGGTCATGCCGGCGATGTCGGTGCCCTCCCGCACGATCTCGCCGGTGTGCAGGCCGGCCCGCACCTCGATGTCGAGATCGGGCGCCTGGTTGCGGATCACGTCGGCGGCGCGAACCGCGCGGCTCGGGCCGTCGAACAGGCTCATCGTGCCGTCGCCCAACACCTTGACGAGCCGGCCGCCGGCGTCTTCCACCGCGAGCCGCACCTGGCGCTCGTGCGCGTCACGGATCTCGCGGTACCCGGTGTCACCGAGCCGCGCAAGCAGCTCGGTCGACCCAACGATGTCGGTGAACAGCACCGTGCCGAGCGCCCGCGTCGCGCCGTGGGTGCGGGTCTCGCCCGTCACCAGGCCCTCGAAGTAGTCGACGATCGGGGCCAGTCCCTCGCCCAGTGACGAGCCGGGGCGGATCGCCGGCAGATCCTGGTACGTCGCTCCCGGCACGAGCTCCGCGACGCGTCGCACCGCCGCTTCCGGGAAGCGGTCCGACGCCTGCCGGATGACGTGGGTCGGGACCGTGATCGCGCGCAGGACATCGGTGAGGTCGAGCGAGGAGCCCCACTCGAAATGCGCGCGCGCCACCGCAGGCGTTGCCCCGCTGCGCTCGAGCATTCCCATGAGGCGCCGGTTGAACGGGGTGTCGGCCACCTCGCTCCACACCGGGGCGAGCATGCCGGCGCCCCATCTGTCGAGCATCGCGTGATACACCGCGCGGTAGCCCGCCGCGGCGTCCTCGGTCCACCCGGTCGGAAGCTCCGGGCCGGCCGGTAGCCCCTCGGCGTAGGGCAGGTACATCAACAGGCCGTTGACCCGCTCGGGGGCACATGCCGCGGCCAGTGCGACGGCGCCCGAGGACGACCACATGCCGAACAGCCACGCGCGATCCATGCCCACTGCGTCCATGACGGCGAGCACATCGTCTGCCTGTTGCTCGAGGGTCGGGATGTAGGGCACCGGCTCCGACAGTCCGAAACCGCGGCGCTGAAACAAGACGGCCCGCCCGTTGTCGGCCAGCCGCTCCATGTTGCGATGCGAGTGCGGGTCGGTCCACAGCAGATCGAGGTGGTGGATGATCTCGAGGTGGACGACCGAGTTGACCGGCCCGTTCCCGACGACCTGGTACGCGAGCGCCGCGCCGTCGCGCTCGACGTACTCGGTAGGCGGGGGATCCATCGGGGAAGTGTAGAAATCCTCGCGACTTGGCGACGGTATGGCGACTAGGAATGTCGCTTGCCGGCTCCGTGCCGTTTCGCCGCCCGCCAGGTGTAGGTGAACTGGGCCGCCTTGCTGCGACTGCCGCTCATGATCGTGGCGATCGAGGCGCCGGCTGGTGTGGCGGTTCCGGCGCCGGCCAGCAGGGCGGGGGAGTCGTGATACGCGCTGAGAATGTTGTCGCGGTGCCCCCAGCACCCACTCGAGCGGGGCGTCAGGCAGGCGATGTTGACGGCATTGGGTGCGTACCCGTCGTTGTACATCCAGTCGTAGTCAGACGCGAGTGGCCCGAAGTCCCCGGCCCAGTTCGAGCCGTACTCGAAGATGTTGAGCTTGCGCAGCAGCGACAGGACCGGATCGGGATCGATCCGCGCCACGGCCGCCGCGTGAGACACCATGTTGAGTGGTTGGGTCAGCCCGATGAACGGCCGCAGGCCGCGCGCGACCCGCTCGAGGTTGGTGACCACGAAGGTCTGCTCGGCGACGCTCAGCTTGGCGTAGTTGCGCGGCAACCTCAGCGCCGGGTGCTTCACGCCTTCGGCGGCACGCGCGTGCTTGATCGCGCGCAGCGCGAGGCGCGTGCACTTCGCACTTCGCCAGTTGGATGAGCAGGCCCACAGGAAGTTCGGGTCCGGCGCGCGGTTGTGCGACGGGTGGCCCACCGCGGACACCGACCCGCCGAGGGACGCCCCGACATGCAGCGGCGCACCGAGCTCCAGGGGTCGGAGCGGAGCTCGGCGCGCCGCGGCCGCCGGTCCGGCCGAGTCGATGGCAAGGGTGATCAGCAGTACCAAGGACGCCAGGTGTGCGAATCCCAGCCGCGTCGCCCAGACCATTCGTGCTCGCCCTCCCAACGGCGTTGTGATTGAACGCTCCCGGCGGTCGGATTGTCAAATTCTGTCAAGCATTCTCCGCAATTACGGCCATTTGGCCCAGGATCGGTTGTGCCGAATGGGGCTCTACCCCAACTGATTGCCCAAAATCATGGGGTACGTCACTTGACTACGGCTATTGACGAATCTTTACTCACGCCACGCCACAAAGGTGTGACGAGAGGAGTTCCATCATGATTCGCCGCGTCTCGACCATCCTGATCGCCGTCGTTCTGGGCACGCTGACCGCTGCCGCCCCGGCCTCAGCCACGACCGGGCTGCTCAACATCCACCCGATGGGCGAGGTCCACTGCTGCTAGCGGGCAGCGATCGCCGCACGCTCCTCAGACGGTGACGCGGATCTCGGCGGGTATCTGAAGGCCCGCCGCGACCGCCGCCCTGCGGTAGGCATCACGGGATCCCTCCGAGTCACCCAGCGCCTCGAGGTGCGCGCCGAGTTCCAGCCAAAGTTGAGCCGCGCGCCGGTCCTGCCCAACGCCGGTCAGGTGCGCGACCGCCTCTCGGTAATGCCCGGCGGCTGCCGCCGTGTCTCCGCGGCCCGCGGCGAGCACGCCCAAGATCGAGGCAGCCTCGGCGGCCACTGAGGGAGCGACAGCGCGCGTCGTCTCCAGCGTTTGACGAGCGATGTCGGCCGCCGCCGCTGGGTCCCCGGCAAGCGTGCGGGCGCGGGCCAGGGCGACGTCGCAGTGCGCGACATCGACGACGCTCGCACTCGATGCGGCCAGCTTGAGCTTGGCCCCCTCGAGTTGGGCGATCGCTTCGTCGACGGCGGGCGGATCGAGCCGGAGCAACATGTTGCCAAGCTGGATGTGAAGGCGGGCCAGATTGCGACGGTCCTCGCCGCCCGTTAGGAGCGCTAGCGCATGACGGGCATGCTGGACGGCTGTCGCCGACTGACCGCGACGGGACTCAAAGATGCTGGCTTCCCAATACGCCGCGGCTTGCGCCTCTGCCGATCCCATTTCTTCAGCCCGCCGGATCGCCTCTTCGGCTATCCGCGCGCCATGGCTGATGTCTCCCCGCTCGAAGTATGCGGCCGCGAGGGTGACGGTCAGCTGGATCGCTTCATCGCCTCCATCGATGCCGGCCTCTGCGAGCGCGGCAAGAGCATGCTCGCCGACTTCGACGGCTCGGTTGAGATCGCCGACCTCTCGGTGGCACCTGCTCAGCGCGAGCATCGCCGGAACCAGTGTTGGCCCCTGCGCATCCACGATCTGTTCGAGAACAACAATCGCCTCGTCGTAACGGCCGAGTGCCTCGAGGGCGCGCGCCCGCAAGAGCGCGGCTCGATCCCGGACGTCCTGCGGCAGCTCCCCGCCGGCGGCGAGCGACTCGATGCCGGCCAACGCCTCTTGCGCCGCACCGGTCTCGAGGCTCAGCTCGACATTGAGCAGTGCCAGCGCGATCTCGTCGGCCCGCGCGGGCTCGACCCCGGTGATGAGATGCTCCGGCGTGGTGTCGAGCAGCCGGGCGAACCGTTCCAGCAGCGCGACGTCGGGGCGCCGCTGGCCGGACTCGATCCGCGAGACGTAGCCGATCGTCACCGCGCCGTCGGCAAGCGCGGACTGGGTCAGTCCGCGCGCGAGCCGCAAGTTGCGAATCCGCTCACCAAGCTTTGCGGGGTCGGCGTCGTGCAGGCGCCCGGCCAAGTCCGCGTTCAACGCCGTCTCCCGTCGGGATTAGGGAGGGCGCCGGCCCTGCCAGCACCCCGATCAGAAAAATTGACAGTAGTTACCTAGAAAGTCAACGAACTCCGCGGGAAAAAGCATCGGGCCCGATCCGCTGTCCCTCTTGGACGCAGATGTGACTACTCAAAGATGGTCCGCCTGATCCGCCCCCTTCGGGACCAAAGGCCCTAACGGTCGCCGGACAACTTCCGGCAAGTTGAGGCGACAACGAGCCGCACTCGACCGCCGGAGACCTCGATGCCAACGACACCCCACCGCAACTCACCCCTCGCGGACGCCACCTCCAACGCCCGCCTGGCCGCACTCGGGGGGCGCCGGCATCGGTTGTCCCTACTCGTCCTGCTCGCCGTTGTCGTCGGCCTGGCCTGCCTCGCGATCGTCTCGACCAGCGGGGTGAGCGCCGCAACCGCGCAGGCGTCGGACTCCGCGGCGGTCGCCGACCTCTACCGCGACGCTCGGTTCTTCGCCATGCGGGCGCTCGACTCCTTCGACCAGTACCAGCTCCACCACGACGAGCGCGCGGCGGACGCCGCGGACGCCGCCATCTCCAACCTCCTGCACCGGTTCGACTCGCTCGCCCGCATCCCGAGCGAGACCGTCGCGATCACGGACCTGAAGCACAAGTCGTCGCAGATCGTCAGCATTGCCGGCCGATCGGACACCCTCAGGGCCGCCGGGCGAGAGGCCGCCGCGGAACGCGCGGACCGCCACGCGGACGAAGCCGCGGCAGCGGCGATCGCGGACCTCAGCCGACTGGCGACCTCCGCCGAGCAGCGCAGCCAGGACCAGCTCGCCGACGCGCAATCGCACGCGCGACGGGTGGGATTCGCCACCCCGATCGTGCTCGCCGGCGTACTGCTGCTCGCGCTGTGGGTGTGCGCGGTGCTGGTCAGGGACCGGCGCCGGGTCCGGGATCTTGCCACGACCGACGCGCTCACCGACCTTCCGAACCGGCTGGGTCTGGCCGATGTGGTCAACCGGGCGCTGCGCGACGACGACGGCGGGGTGCCGCCGAAACGCTGCGCACTCCTGCTGCTCGACCTGGACCGGTTCAAGGAGATCAACGACGGCCTCGGTCACGAGTACGGCGACGAGCTCCTGCGGGCGGTCGCCCGCCGCCTGCGCAACAGCGTGTCGGCCACCGACACCGTCGCCCGGATCGGCGGCGACGAGTTCGTCGTCGTCCTGAGCCCGGCCGACGCGGCCGACGCCGAAGCCGCGGCCATCCGCATGCGCGCGGCACTGCGTGAGCCGTTCGCGATCGACGGCGTCGAGCTGTAGCTCGACGTGAGCATCGGGATCGCCGTCGCCGGCCCCGGCACCGACATCCGCACCGCCCCGAGCGCGCTGCTTCGCGCGGCGGACCTGGCCATGTACGCCGCGAAGGAACTGGGGGGCGGGCACGTGCGCTACACCCCGGAGCTGGGAGCGCGGGTTGCCGAGCGGGTCATGATCGTCGGGCAGGTCCGGCGCGCGCTCGATCTCGACGAGCTGGTGCTGCACTACCAGCCGCAGGTCAGCCTCGACGACCACGCGCTGGTTGGTGTCGAGGCGCTGCTGCGCTGGGAGCACCCGGTTCGTGGGCTGGTCGCGCCAGGTGAGTTCCTGCCCGTGGTGGAGGACCACCAGCTCATCGACCGGATCACCAACGTCGTACTGAACAAGGCCATCCGCCAGGTCAAGGCGTGGCAGGACGAGGGGATGCGGATCCCGATCTCGGTCAACGTCGCGACCCGCAGCCTGCTCAACGCGAACTTCCCGCAGGACGTCGCCGACCTGCTCGCGCAGTACGGCGTCGATGCGTCCCTGCTGTGCATCGAGATCACCGAAACGACAGTGATGCGCGACTCGGCGCGGTGCGCTCGGACCCTGCAGTCGCTGCACGACCTCGGAGTGCGGCTGTCGGTCGACGACTACGGCACCGGTTACGCGTCGATGGTGTACCTGAAGGACCTTCCGCTCGACGAGCTCAAGATCGACCGCAGCTTCGTGTCACGGATGACGACCGAGGAACAGCAGCGGGTGCTGACGCACTCGGTGATCGAGCTGGGACACAACCTCGGCCTTTCGGTGGTGGCCGAAGGCGTCGAGGACCCGGAGGTCCGCGAGGCCCTGCGCGCCTCCGGCTGCGACGTGGCGCAGGGGTTCCTCTACAGCGAGCCGGTACCCGCGGCTGAGATCGCGGCATGGCACGACAACGGCGCCGGCTTCGACGCCACGAGCATCGTGATCCCCGCGCAGCGGACCAGCGTCGAGAGTGCCGAGCTCGCCTGACGGCGCGGCCGCTCAAACCAGAGTGCCCTCGTAGACCGCCATCGCGACCTTGGTGACCCCGTCGGTGCGGCGCAGGTTGATCGCGCCGCGCATCTCGAGGATGCGCAGCAGCTGGTAGAAGGTCTCGAACATCGCCGAGCTCTGCTTGAACTCGGCCTCGGTCATCGGGATGGTCGACGTCATCGGGGCGTCGGCGCCCGGCCCGGCGGCGGCGACGTCGGCCTTGACCTGGGCCGTGACGACGCGCCACAGCTCGAGCAGGCTGTCGATTCCCGGGTCGTCGGGCACTCGTCCCTCGGCCCGCAGCTCGGCGACCGAGGTGTTCACCCGCTCCATGTACTCGACGAACTCGGCGCCTTCGGACGGCAGATATGGCTGTGACTTCAACATCTGCCTCGCCCCTTTCGCCCCCCGATGACCGGCTCAATATAGGCGTCAGCGGGACGCCAGGCCTGAGTGGTCGCCTTCAGGAGGCGAACAGCTCGCGGATGTCGTCCGCGCTCAACGCGCCGCTTGCGGCGGCGCCGCCGTCGACGACGCGGGCGAACAACTCGCGCTTGCGCTGCTGCAACGCGACGACCTTCTCCTCGATCGTGTCGGCGGCGACCAGGCGGTAGACCATGACCGGCTTGTCCTGCCCGATCCGGTGGGTACGGTCGATCGCCTGCTCCTCGGTCGCCGGGTTCCACCACGGGTCGAGGACGAACACGTAGTCGGCCTCGGTCAGCGTCAGACCGAAGCCGCCGGCCTTGAGGCTGATCAGGAACACCGGGTCATCCCCGTCGGTGAACTCGGCGATCCGCCGTGCCCGGTCCCGGGTGCGTCCGTCGAGGTAGCAGCACCCGATGCCCGCCTCCGCAAGCCTGGTCCGCACCAGCGACAGGAAGCGGGTGAACTGGCTGAACACCAGCGCGCGATGTCCGCCTGCGGCGATCTCCGTGAGCTGCTCGACGAGGACGTCGATCTTGCTGGAGCTGACCTTGCCGACGTGCTGGTCATCGACGAGGGAGACGTCGAGGCTGAGCTGGCGCAGCATCGTCAGGGACCGGAGGATCGTGATCCGGTTGCGGTCGAGATCGTCGACGAGACGCAGCACGCGCTGCCGTTCGCGGTTGAGATGGGTGTCGTAGATCCGGCGGTGCTGCGGATTGAGCTCGACGTCGAGGCGCTGCTCGGTCTTCGGCGGCAGGTCGGAAGCGACGAGCTCCTTGGTACGCCGCAGCATCAGCGGCCGGATCCGCCGCCGCAGCGCGTCGAGCCGGTCGGGCGCCTCGCCGCGCTCGATCGGGCGCCGGTAGAACTCGTTGAACCGCTCCGGGTTGGGGAACAGGCCCGGCGCGACGATCGAGAGCATGGACCACAGGTCCATGAGCGTGTTCTCCAGCGGCGTACCGGTGATCGCCAGCTTGAACGGCGCGGGCAGCCTGCGCGCGCACTGGTAGGTCTTGGCCTGGTGGTTCTTCACGAACTGCGCTTCGTCGAGCACCAGCCCGGACCACTTCACCGACCGGTAGGCCTCCTCGTCGAGGCGGAACAGCGTGAACGACGTGATCACGAGGTCGGCGCCGGCGGCGTGCTCTGCCACCGTGGTCGAGGTCTTGCGCTGCGTCCCAGGGACGATGCGTACGTCGAGGTCGGGCGCGAACTGCGCCGCCTGGCTTGCCCACGTGGACATCACGCTCGTCGGCGTCACGATCAGCAGCGGGCCGGACTCGCCACCCAGCGACCCCGCCTCACGGGCACGAACCGCCATCGCGAGGGTCTGCACCGTCTTGCCGAGGCCCATGTCGTCGGCGAGCACGCCGCCGAGCTGGAGGTCCCACAGCAGGCTGAGCCACTGGTAGCCGTCGAGCTGGTAGGGCCGCAGTTGCGCCTTC
>CAZEAM010000324.1:0-5344 GCA_964510285.1 uncultured Frankiaceae bacterium
GTCATTCTGGCATGAGGAGGCGCTCAGGTCACGCAAGGGCCGGGCTGGGCGTCACGGATAGAGCCCTCGCGTGCGGTGCGCCTCCGCAACCCGCCCGACACCGATCATCTGCGCCGCGGTCCGCTTGGAGACGCCACGCTCGTCGGCGAGCGCCGACACTTCGGCGTACGACCGCTCGAGGATCGCTTTCATCCGGTCGGTGACCTCGTGCTCGGTCCACCAGTACGCCTGAAGGTCCTGGACCCACTCGAAGTAGGAGACGGCGACGCCGCCGGAGTTGGCGAGGATGTCCGGGACGACGGTGACGCCGTTGTCCTCCAGGATCGCGTCGCCCGCCGGCGTCGTCGGGCCGTTCGCTCCCTCGACGACGAAGCGCGCCTTGATCGCGGCGGCGTTGCCCTCGTGGATGACGCCTTCGAGGGCAGCCGGCACGAGCACGTCGACGTCGAGCTCGAGCAGCTCCTCGTTGGTGATCGTGTCGGTGCCGGGATAGCCGGTGACGGAGTCCAGCCCGGCACGCACGTCGCGCAGCATCTTCGCGGGGTTCATGCCCATCGCGTTGTAGGCGCCGCCCTTGACGTCGGAGACCGCGACGACCTTGCACCCGGCGTCGTGCAGGTACTGCGCGGCGAGGCCGCCCACCTTGCCGAAGCCCTGCACCGCGACGGTCACCTCGCGCGGGTTGACGCTGGCCTCCCGCAAGGCGGCAAACGCCGCGATCATCACACCGCGGCTGGTCGCGCCGGCGCGCCCTTCCGAGCCGCCGACGCTGACCGGCTTGCCGGTGACCACGCCGGTGGCCGTGTAGCCCTTCTGCACCGAGTAGGTGTCCATGAACCACGCCATGGTCTGCTCGTCGGTCCCGACGTCGGGTGCCGGGATGTCCTTCTCCGGGCCGACGATCGGGAAGATCTCACTGGCGTAGCGGCGGGTCACCCGCTCCAGCTCGGTGGCGCTGTAGAGCCGCGGGTCGATCGTCACGCCGCCCTTGGCCCCGCCGTACGGGATGCCGATCAGCGAGCACTTCCAGGTCATCCACATCGCGAGCGCACGCACCTCGTCGATGTCGGTCGACGGGTGGTAGCGGATGCCGCCCTTCGCCGGGCCGCGGGAGAAGTTGTGCTGCACGCGGTATCCGCGCAGCACCTCGACGTTCCCGTCGTCGCGACGCAACGGGATGCTGACCGTCATCTCGCGCCGCGGCGTCGCCAGCAGCTGGTGCATGCCGTCGTCGAGCCCGAGATGCTTCACCGCTTCGGCGAGCTGAAGCTGCGCCGACTCCCAGGCCGACTGCCGCGCGGCTCCCGCTGTCACAACGCCATCGTGCCACCCAACTCCTAGCCATGACATTTGGGCCGAAATGACTACGCGCTTCGCCTTGAGCCGCGGGTGCCCGCACCGATGGATCGCTGTTCGCGTCACGACGGAGGTGGCGCACTCTTGCCCATGGAGGCCCAGTGGCTCACACCGCTCGTCACGCCGACGCCGACGATCGTCGCCGTACCGCGTGGCGCCCCCTCGCCGTCGCCGTGACCGGCGGCGCCCTGCTCATGACCGCCGGCTTCGGCGTCTGGGCCGGCCTGGACGCCACGGCGTTCAACACCACCCCCCAGGACGTCGACTCGGGGACCCTGTCGCTGACCCTCGGCGACAACGGCGCCGGCTTCAGTAGCTCGATCAGCAACCTCGCCCCCGGCGACACCGTCAACCGCTACGTCGACCTGACCAACGGCGGCACGCTGGACGCGCAGGCGCTCACCCTGACCGTCGCCGCAACCGGCGACAGCCAGCTGATCACCGACGGCACCAGCCCCGCGACGAAGGCGCTGCGGGTCACGGTCAAGTCCTGCTCGACCAGCTGGGACAACACCACCGGCGAGTGCACGAACTCCGGCACCGTCGCCTCGCTGCTCAGCGCGACGCCGCTGTCGACGCTGGCCTCGGCGCAGTCGCTGGTCGCCGGATCGATCGCCAGCGGCGCGGTCAAGCACCTGCAGGTCGAGGTGCAGCTTCCCGACCAGTCGGAGACGACCGCGAACGGCGCGGCGCCCACCGGGACCATCCAGGGCCGGTCCGTGTCGCTGACCTACACCTTCCAGGAGTCGCAGCGGACGGCGACGACCACCGACAGCTGATAGCTCCTACCGCCCGCGGCGCCACGACACCACGTCGGGGCGCCGCGTCGGCGGTGGAACGGAGGACCTCCGGTGACCCGCAGACGAGTGGGCACCAGCGTGCTGGCGACGATCGCCGCGCTGGTGCTGTTCGCCGCGTCACCGGCATGGGCCGGCGAGAAGGCCAAGTGGACGAAGAGCCAGACGGTAGGGAGCGCGTCATGGGGAGCAGCAGGATCGACAAACGGCGGGTCGCCGACGATCGGCACCCCGTTCCAGCTGCACTGGACGATCAATCTTCTCGGCGTCAACCCGCAGTTCTTCAAAGTGGTGAACACCGGGTCGCTCAACCTCAACGCCGAGACCTACACCACGACGATCTCCGGCGGGCCGAAGATCGTGTTGACCGCCTGCGTCGGGGACGACTGGAGCACGCTGCTGGGTCTGGGCGGGTCGTGCTCGGGGACCACGGTGGCGCTCGGCGACTCGAGCAGCGGACCGACCGCGGCGTCCGTGCCGATTCCGGCCGGCTCGTACGTGAGCGTGAAAGCCGCCGCGACCGGACTGCTGAACCTGGGCAGCTTCACGACGTCGGTCAACGTCTCGGTGAGCCGCAGCCAGGCGCGAGCCGCGGTGACGACGAACAGCTAGCCCCCCGGGTCCGGCGTACCACCTCGCAGCCGCGGTCCGTCGTGGTGGCGCCGCGGGTGCGGCGTACGACGGAGACCCTGCGGCGCAACAACGCCGCGGTGGCGGCGGACGTCATGTCCGCGTTGCCACGCCAGCGCCGCCCTGCGCCGCAGCCCGTGTCCGTGGAGCCCGTGTCCGTGGAGCCCGTGTCCGCGGAGCCCGAGTCCGCGGAGCCCGATTCCCCAAAAGCCCCACCCCCCGCGTCCGCCGAACCACGCGGGGTGCTGCACCAGTTGTGGCGGATCGTCACCGGTCTTCTACTGATCGCGGCGGCCGTCGGGGCCGTGTCCGCGATGGTGATCGTGATGACGCAGCACCTCGGGTTCGCCCCCGTGCTGTCGCCAAGCATGGAGCCGACGTTCCACCCCGGTGACCTGATCGTCACCAGGCCGGAGCCGGCGACGTCGGTGCGGGTCGGTCAGGTGGTCGCGCTGCCCGTCCCGAGCGAACCCAGCCAGCGTTACGTGCACCGCGTCATCAGCGTCACCATCAAGGACGGCAAGCCGCTGGTCCGGACGAAGGGCGACGCGAACCCGGCGCCCGAGCCGTTCACGCTGCGGGTCGACTCGCCGACGGTGCCGCACGTGGTCGCGACGGTGCCGTACGTCGGCCGGCTGTCCCTGCTGTTGCAGCACACCAAGACCCGCCTGGCGGTCATCGTGATCACCATCGCCGCGATGCTGCTCGCCGCGTGGCGGATGCTGGCCGGTGCACCGCGCAAGCGCGGCCGTCACGGGTGATACTTCGGGCGTGCGTTCGCGACTGATCGCGATCCTGTGTGTGGCCGCCGCTCTCGCCGCCGGCACCACCAGCGCGTCGGCGCGGACCCGCCATCCGCACACCGTGACCGCGCCGACGGCGAGCAACCAGACGGTCCGGCTGCATGTCGGCGACCGGCTGAAGGTGCATCTCGGTACGGCGTACCAGCGCCCGCACTCGTCGCGACCCAGGGTCCTGCAGCGGTTGCGCTACTCCGGCGGGTATCCGACCGGCGACGACGCGCGAGCGACCTTCAAGGCGGTCGCTGCCGGGCACGCGGACGTCAGCTCGATGACCGACGCGCCCTGCCTGCACACCACGCCGCGTTGCGAGATCGCGCAGCAGCTGTGGGTGGTGCACGTCGTCGTCAAGCCTTGACGAACGTCCACGTCGCCTTGTCGCCCAACCCGGAGTTCTGGCTGAACTGGACCTTCGCGATCCTGGCCCGCCGGGGCACCTCGAACACCAGGTATCCGACCGCGGAGCGCCCCGGCCGCAGGCTCACCGCGGCATCGAACACCTTGCCCTGACGAAGCTTGCTGACGATGAAGGTGGCCCGGTACGCGTGCCCCCGGTTGTCGTACACGCGCGCCCCGTTGGCCGGCGCGTCGACGTACTGCACGGTGCCGGTGTTGGTGACCCGGAACTGCGCCGCGACATAGCGCTTGCCCGGGCCCGGCCCGAAGAAGCCGTCGGTCGACGACGCGTCGTTGGCCCACCGGGTGAACGTCACCCGGATCCGTTGCCCCGGGATCGTGCCGTCGAGGGTCAAGGTCCGTCCCGACCGCGGGGTGGCAGCGCTCGCCCCGGACTGCCCCGGTTGGTGGGGCGCCGGGCGGTGCGCCGTGCCGCCGCCGGACAGCGGCGGGACCGACACGTCGATGGACGGGATCGCGAAGGGGTGGGTGCCGCTGGATGACCGCGAGCCGATCGCGGCGAGCGCGACGACGAGTGCCACGACGATGCCGATGAACGCGCCGGCCTTGGTCCCCGACGGCCGGCGGACTGGCACCGGTCGGCGCTGCGCCGGGACCGGTGGCCGGGGCAGCCCGCCCCAGTTGGTGATCGGCGACTGCGACAGCCCGAGGTTGACCACCTGCGGTTGCTGGACCGGCGCGGGCGCAAGCAGCTCCTCCACCACCGGCGGCGGCAACACGACTGGCGCCGCGGGCAGCTGCTGGTACGACGCCACCCGCGGCAGGACGGGGGGCCGGCGCTCGCCGGGCTGCAGGGGCGCGAGTGGCGCGAGCGGTGGCATCGGCGTACGCCGCGCCAGCGGCTGCATCGGCGGGCTGGGACGCCGCGGCGCCATCGGCTGCTTCGGACGCATCGGCGCGGGAGGCGTCTGTGGCACGTGGCCCCTCCTCCCCGATCCCGGACCGTGGAGCCCCGTGTCCGGATTGAACGGACGACCGCTCGCTTACAAGGCGAGTGCTCTACCACTGAGCTAACGGGGCAAGCGGCTCAAGGCTAGAGCGCGTCCGGTGCTGCCAACCGTTTCACGACGCCAGCCGTCTTGGGAAGGTGACCGGCAACCGGGTGAGCCGTCGACGGGCGCTCGGTCTGCTGGCCGGGACGGGGGCCGCGGGGTTGCTCGGCGCGTGCAGCGCGGGCGGCTCCCCCACCCCGCGGCCCACCCGCTCGGTGCTGCCCCGCCCGACCCCCGCCCTGCCGTCGCCGGCGGCCGCGACCGTCGCGGACTGGTCCGCGCTCGCGGGCCGGCTGCACGGCGACCTGCGCAGGGCCGGCGACGCCGGGTATGACGAGGTGGCCCGGCTGTT
>CAZEAM010000325.1:0-5694 GCA_964510285.1 uncultured Frankiaceae bacterium
CATCCTCGCCGCCGCTGTGGCCTACCACTTCGGCGCCGGTTTCGTCCCGGTGCGCAAGGCAGGAAAGCTTCCCAGCGCGACCCACGCTGCGGCGTACACCTTGGAGTATGGCGAGGCGGTGCTCGAGGTGCACCGCGACGCGTTCGGCGCGGGTGACCGGGTCCTCATCGTGGACGACGTCCTGGCGACCGGCGGGACGGTCGGCGCGGCGGCGGATCTGGTCCGCCGATCCGGCGCACAGGTCGTGGGCTGCAGCGTGCTTCTGGAGCTCACCGCGCTCGGCGGCCGGGCGCGTGTCGCCGACATCGACGTCCACGCGTTGTTGTCTTACTAGACTGGGGCTACGAACGAATGAGGGGTGAGGTGTGTCGCACGAGGTCGTCCCGGTCGCGGACGAGCGTGCGCCCGAGCCCCCGGTAGACCTCCCGGGCCCGATCGAGCCGATCGCCGAACCGGCTGCCGCCGCCCGGATGCGGGCCCGGCTGGCCCGGTTGTCCGGCGGGTCGAAGAGCACCCCGCCGAGCGAGCTCGAGCCGTTGCTGAAGACCCTGCGCCAGAACCATCCGAAGGCTGACACCCGGCTCGTCGTTCGCGCATACGAGGTGGCCGAGCGCAGCCACCGCGGGCAGCTTCGGCGCAGTGGCGATCCGTACATCTCCCATCCGCTCGCGGTCGCCCAGGTCGTTGCCGGCCTCGGCATGGACACCCCGACCCTATGTGCCGCGTTGCTGCACGACACGGTCGAGGACACCGCCCTGTCGCTGGCGGACGTCACCCGCGACTTCGGCGAAGAGGTCACGCGTCTGGTCGACGGTGTGACCAAGCTGGACAAGGTGCGGTACGGCGAGTTCGCCGAGGCGGAGACGATCCGCATGATGGTCATCGCGATGGCCAAGGACCCGAAGGTCCTGATCCTCAAGCTCGCCGACCGCCTGCACAACGTCCGTACCCTGTCGTGGCTGCCCCCCGACAAGCAGCAACGGCTCGCCAAGCAGACGCTCGAGATCTACGCGCCACTGGCTCACCGGCTCGGCATGAACGCGATCAAGTGGGAGCTCGAGGACCAGTCGTTCGCGACGCTGTATCCGAAGCGGTACGAGGAGATCGTCCGGCTGGTCGCCGAGCGCGCTCCCTCCCGCGACACCTACCTTGCCGGGGTCAGCGAGCGGGTCCAGACCGAGCTGCGCGCCGCGAAGATCAAGGCGACGGTCACCAGCCGTCCGAAGCACTACTACTCGATCTACCAGAAGATGATCGTCCGCGGCCGGGAGTTCGACGACATCTACGACCTGATCGGCGTGCGAATCACGGTCGACACCGAGCGGGACTGCTACGCGGCCCTCGGCGTGATCCATACCATCTGGTCACCGGTGCCCGGCCGGTTCAAGGACTACATCGCAATGCCCAAGTTCAACCTCTACCAGTCGTTGCACACGACCGTGATCGGGCCGCAGGGCAAGCCGGTGGAGATCCAGATCCGTACGGCGCAGATGCACCGCACCGCGGAGTACGGCATCGCGGCGCACTGGAAGTACAAGGAGACCCGGCGCAGCGGCGGTGCCAGCAGCGCGGCCGAGACGGACATGAGCTGGTTGCGCCAGCTGGTCGACTGGCAGCGCGAGACGCAGGACCCGGGGGAGTTCCTCGACTCGCTGCGTTTCGACCTGCACGCGCAAGAGGTGTTCGTCTTCACCCCCAAGGGCGACGTCATCGGCCTGCCCGCCGGCGCGACCGCGGTCGACTTCGCGTACGCCGTACACACCGAGGTCGGGCACCGCTGCATCGGCGCCCGGGTCAACGGCCGGCTCGTGCCGTTGGAGTCCGCGCTCGACAACGGAGACGTGGTCGAGGTGTTCACCTCCAAGTCGGAGTCCGCGGGACCCAGCCGTGACTGGCTGTCGTTCGTCAAGTCGCCGAGGGCGCGCAACAAGATCCGGCAGTGGTATGCCCGCGAACGTCGCGAAGACGCGATCGACGAGGGCAAGGAGGCGATCAGCCGCGCGATGCGCAAGGCCGCGCTGCCGCTCCAGCGGCTGCTCGGCGGCGACGCGCTGGTGACCCTGGCCAACGACATGCACTACGCCGACGTGTCGGCCCTCTACGCCGCGGTCGGTGAAGGCCACGTGTCGGCGCAGACCGTGGTCACCCGGCTGGTCCAGGCGCTGGGCGGGCCGGAGGGTGCGGTCGAGGACATCGCCGAGACCGAGACCGCCACGCGGGCCCCGGGCCGGCAACGCTCGGCCGGTGACCCCGGCGTGATGGTCAAGGGTGAGCCCGACGTGTGGGCGAAGCTCGCGCGCTGCTGCACACCGGTCCCGGGCGACGAGATCCTGGGCTTCGTCACCCGCGGCCACGGAGTGTCGGTCCACCGCACCGACTGCTCCAACGCGGTCGCGCTCACGGCGCGCCCGGAGCGGCTGGTCGAGGTCGAGTGGGCGCCGACGTCGGCGTCGGTCTTCCTGGTCGCGATCCAGGTCGAGGCGCTCGACCGCAGCCGCCTGCTCGCCGACGTTACCCGCGTGCTGTCCGACGCGCACGTCAACATCCTGTCCGCGGCGGTGTCGACCTCGCGTGACCGCGTCGCGCTGTCGAAGTTCACCTTCGAGATGGGCGACCCGAAGCACCTCGGGCACCTGCTGCGCGCGGTCCGCGGCGTAGAAGGCGTGTACGACGCCTACCGCGTCACGTCCGGAATCTGACTGCGCTCGGCCGGCGGGTCTCGATCAGCTCTTCGTGACGGTGAAGGACTCGATCACGACCGGCTGCACCGGGCTGCCGTCCTCCGGCGGGTTGCTCCCCGCCGCCGCGACCCGGAGGAGCACGCCGAGGCCCTTCGTGACCGTGCCGAACGGCGTGTACTGGGGCGGCAGCTGAGTGTCCTTGTAGACGAAGAAGAACTGGCTGCCGCCGGTGTGCGGCGCGCCGGTGTTCGCCATGGCCAGCGTGCCGGTGGGGTAGGTCGCACCCTTGAGGTTCTCGTCCGGGATCGTGTAGCCGGGGCCGCCCCGGCCGGTGCCGGTCGGATCGCCGCACTGCAGCACGAAGATCCCCGAGGTCGTCAGCCGGTGACAGCTGGTGTCGTCGAAGTACCCCTTGCCGGCGAGGAACTTGAACGAGTTCACCGTGTGCGGGGCGTCCTTGCCGTCGAGGGTGGCCACGATCGTTCCGCAGTTCGTCACGATCGTCGCGGTGTAGTCGGTCCGCGCGATCGTGACCTTGGGCTCAGCCGAGAACTGCTGGGGTTTCGCGTGCTGCTCCGGTGGCGTCGTGCAGCCGTTGGCGTTCTTCGCGCCGCCGGCACTGCCTCCGGTGCCCTGCTCCGGCACGGAAGCGGTCGGAGCGACCTGCGCGGTGCCGCCGCCGCTGCTCGACCCACCGCAGCCGGCGAGGAGCAGCACCGCGCCCAGTCCGAGCAGTGCCCGCCTCACTGGGCCTTCACCGACTTGACCTGGACCACGAAGATCAGCGTCTCGTTCGGCTTGATGTCGCCCTGTCCCGTGGCGCCGTAGCCCTCGGCCGCCGGGATGATCAGCTCGCGGACCCCGCCGGCCTTCACCCCGATCAGGCCCTTGTTCCACCCGGAGATCACGCTGGCCGAGCCGAGCGGTGACACCGGGAACGGCTTGACCGGCGGGTGGGAGTAGGAGGAGTCGAACATCTTGCCGGTGCTGCAGCTGACGCCGGTGTACAAGACCGACACGCTGTCGCCCTTCTTGGCCGCTCGCCCGTGCCCGACCTTGATGTCCTTGGTGGTGAGCTTGGTCGGCGCCTTGCCGGTGACCGGTGGGACCCGCGGGGCGCCCTTGATCGGCGGGTTCGGCTTGATCGGGGCGCACTTGGTCGGGGCCTTCGGGGTGGCGGTGCTCGACGCCGTGGCGGACGCGCTCGGTGACGTGCCGGGCTTGACCGAGGCCTTCTTGCTCGAGCCGCCGGTGAAGACGGTGAACGTCAGGACCAGCAGCACGGCGATGACGATCGCCGTACCGGTCGAGGCGCCGATGATCGTGTTGCGTCGCCTGACCCGCGCGCGGCGCTCGAGCTCCGCCTGGCGACGACGTTCGTACCTTCGGCGGGCGAGCTCGCGCTCGCGGCGTCGGCTGGTCGCCAAGTCGTCCTCCGGGTTCGGTCGAGCAATGCGCCTTCGCAATGCGCGGTCAACAAACGACACGGGAGTCTAAAAGAACGGCCGATAGGCTGGCCTGAAAGCCTCCTGAAAGGATTTTCGTGCTCGTCGTCGGCTTCCCTGCTGGTCCGTTCGAGACCAACTGCTGGGTGGTCGCGCCGGCGCAGGGGGAGCAGTGCGTCGTCATCGACCCCGGTGTCGGAGCGGAAGACCTGCTCGACGACGTCCTCGACGAGCACAAGCTGGCACCGGTCGCCGTCCTGCTCACCCACGGGCACCTCGACCACGTGTGGGCGGTCGCGCCGGTGTGCGGCGCCAAGGACATTCCGGCGCTGATCCACCCGGCCGACCGCGGGATGCTCACCGACCCGACCGCGGGTCTCGGCGTGCCGAGCGGAACGCCGATCTTCGGTCGCCTCGAGTGGGCCGAGCCGAGCGACCTCCGTGAGCTGAGCGACGGAGAGACGCTGCACCTCGCGGGTCTCGACCTCGCCGTCGACTGGGCCCCCGGCCACACCAAGGGTTCGGTCACCTTCACCGCCGGCACGGACTTCTTCTCCGGCGATTTGCTGTTCGCCGGGTCGATCGGGCGCACCGACCTGCCCGGAGGCTCGTACGCCGAGATCCTCGAGTCGCTCGCCCGGATCCCGCTGCGGCTGCCGGACGAGATGGTCGTGCGACCTGGGCACGGTCCGCAGACGACGATCGGCCGGGAGCGTCGGATGAACCCGTTCCTGGTGGAGATCGCCGCCACGCAGGCGGAGGGCGGCGCGCTGCCGCCGGTCACCCGGGGTCTGTAGCCGCGATGGCGAAGCCTGCCCCGATGTCGGGGTTCCCGGAATGGTTGCCGCACCAGCGGATGGTCGAGCAGCAGGTGCTCGACGCCCTCCGGTCGACGTTCGAGCTGCACGGATTCGTGCCGATCGAGACTCGCTCGGTGGAGCCGCTCGACCAGCTCCTTCGCAAGGGGGAGACCGACAAGGAGATCTACCTGCTGCGGCGGCTGCAGGCCGACGCTGAGGAGGGCGACAGCGCTCATGCCGGCCAAGGGGTCGGGCTGCACTTCGACCTCACCGTGCCGTTCGCGCGCTACGTCCTGGAGAACGCCGGCAAGCTCGACTTCCCGTTGCGCCGCTACCAGATCCAGAAGGCGTGGCGCGGCGAGCGACCGCAGGAGGGCCGCTACCGCGAGTTCCTCCAGGCGGACATCGACGTGATCGACCGCGACGCGTTGCCGTTCCACTACGAGGTCGAGCTCCCGCTGGTCATCGCCGACGCGTTGAGCCGGCTGCCGGTCCCGGCCGTGCAGATCCGGGTCAACACGCGCAAGATCCCGGAGGGGTTCTACCGCGGGCTCGGCATCGCCGACTACCTCGGCGTGCTTCGCACTGTCGACAAGCTGGCCAAGATCGGGCCGGCGAAGGTCCGGGCGCTGCTCACCGAGACGGTCGGCGTGACCGACGAGGACGGTCTCGTAGACGGTCCCCGTGTAGTAGTCGAGCCCGCGCGCGATGCTCAGGTCCGCGACGAACAGACCGCTCGCCTGCTCGCGGCCGGCTTCGATCACCCGG
>CAZEAM010000326.1:0-2636 GCA_964510285.1 uncultured Frankiaceae bacterium
TGTTGTGCTCCTTGACCATGTCGGTGTACGCGAAGCACGGGTACGCCGGCCCGCCCTGCGCGAAGTAGTTGTTGTAGATCCGGATGTGGCCGACCGTGTGGCAGCCGCCGGTGTTGAGCGAGTCGATCGGCTGGAAGTAGATGAAGATGCGCCGTGGCATCGCACGTTCAGCGACGTCGCGTGTCGGCTCGGTCCGCTGCGGCGGTAGCGGTCAGCCGAGCGGATAGGTGATGTAGAGCTTGCCGTCGCGGTAGACCCGCGCCCGGGTAAACACCTTGACGCCGTGCTTCTTCTTCGGATGATCCAACTTGAAGTGGTCGTGGTGATAGACCGGCTTGCCCTCCGCGCAGTCCGGATCGCAGCTGTTCTCGAAGGTGCGATCGGTGCCGTTCGCGACCCGCTTTCCCCACTTCGAGTACTTGATCTTGGTGAGCGCGAAGTTGCCGTCACCGCACGCCAGGGTGATCGAGCCCGGCTTGTAGTGGGCGTGAATGCAGTCGCTGACGACCTTCGTGTGGTGCGCACCGGACCCGTACGCCGCCGAGGCGCCGAAAGGGACACTCAGAACGATCGATAGCAAAGCGGTTCTTTTCACGGCCGCAGTCTCACCGATCCGCCGACCTCACGCAATACGCCAGCTACACGAGATCGAAGGCTGCCTGGATCGCCTCATGCAGCGCGAGCTCCTGCGCTTCAAGCAGCCAGCCGCAGCGCTCGTGCAGCCGATCGGTCGGGATGCTCACGATCTGATCGCACTTCGCCGCCGAATCCTGGTCCAGGCCGTTGCCCCTGCCGACCAGGACCTCGGTGGCGATGCCGTGGATGGTCGACGTGATCGGCGCGACCGTCACAGTCGACATCCGCCCCACCATCAGGCCCCTGGTCAGCACCACTGCCGGACGACGCTTGTCGAGCGTCACCCAGTGGATCGGGCGCATCAGTCGATCTTCAGGGCGGTGTCGGCCACCGACTCGACGATGGCGGCAGCCTCACGATCGTCGAGCGCGCCGCGGTCTATCAGCCGTTGCAGGTCTTCCTCCGCCCGCTGTCGACGTGCGTCGCGCTCGAGCAGCCTCGTCACCAGTTCCGCGCGGCTCTTGACCCGACCGGCCGCGACCGCCTGGTCGACGTAGGCGACCAGCTCTTCCGGGAGCCGCACCGCGATCTGGGTACTCACCGGGCTGATGGTACCAGTTTGGGATGCACCTACCGCCGGAACGGTTCTCACGCCGTCGCCTCTCGGGTGACCGGCTCGCGGATGTCGAGGCGCGCGAGGTCCGCGGCCGCCCGGCCAGCCATCCATCCCTCCCGGTTGCTGATCGTCGTACGGCGCGTCTCGATCTCCGGGAAGAGCTCGGCGGTCACCGCGCGGACGCGTTCGTCGTGGCGGGCCATCACCGGGACCAGCTCGCTCGAGCGCCCGGACGACACCAGCGTTTCGCTGGTCGTTTGGCGCAGTCGTTCGCGGATCCGCGACGCGTAGGAGACGAGAAAGGCCTTCCGGAACGAGCGAGTCCGCGACTCACCCGCCCGGACCTCGATCCGGCCGTGTCTCAGCATCGCGCGGTTCGCTTGCACCTGCAGCGAGGTGACGAGCAGCTCCACGGCGTCGACGTCGCTCGCCTGACCGATGAGGGTCACGAACCCGAAGTACGTCGAGAGGACGGCCTTGCAGTGGTTGGCCTCGGCCACCGCATCGACGAGCAGTGACTTCGCCTCGACGTACGGCGCGTCGATCCAGAGCCGACGGACCGTCATCGCACCGTCCGGCCCGGGACCGTCGAGTTGCGCGGCGTACCGGTCAAGCGCACAGGTCGCGATCAACTCCTGCGCTTTGGCCGACAGCGCCTCTGCTTCTGCGGGGAACTCGGTCGACTCCGCCTTGGCAAGCAGTGCCCGCACCTTCGCGAGCACGCCTGCGGACGCACTGTTCTCACCGTCGTGCCTGCCCGGCTTGGGCCGCTGGGTCACGTCGGGGATCGGCGGCAGCATTCGCAACAGGGCGGCGACGGCGCGAGCAATCGGGAAGACTTCCGCTGCCAGGTCGACCAGCTCACCCCGCCCGGCCTGTGCAACGAGAAGTGCCACCAGCTCGACATGCCGCATTGACAGCTTCCGTCGCGTGATCTCCGTCAGGTCGGTCGGCGTCCAGTTGCGGTGCAGCGCGCTCGCGATCAGCTCAGCGAGCAAGCGCGTGAGCTCGGTCGCTGCCTCGTCGGCAGCGCTCGGGCGCGCCGAGTCATTCGGGTGCCCAGGGTCGCGGCGCCATGTGTTCGCGTTGCCGCGATGCCTACGGCGCTTCGCCGCTCGACGTGCTCGGTTGTTGGTGCCCGCGCGGCCTCCTCGGTCGAGCGCGCCACTGTAGGACCGAGGTGCGACACCCATCAGGAACGTGGTGATCATGGCGAAGTGGTCAGACACGCCCGGCGTTTCTGACGTAAACGCCATGATCACGCAAGGGTTTCGGCGCGGCGGACCTAGCTGAGGAGGCCCGTCGTGATTCCGGTGCCCATGGACAGCTGGCAGGGCGTCGGGTTCGCGGTGTAGGTCAGCTGCGAGTACTGGGTGACCTTGCTCTTGCCCTGTCCGTTGGTCACCACCACCGGCACGCCTCCGCCGCCCTGGTTGGCCGGCGC
>CAZEAM010000327.1:0-9164 GCA_964510285.1 uncultured Frankiaceae bacterium
ACCCGACCTTCTTGAGGTTGCGCGCGGTGAACTCGTCGGAGTTGACGATGATCGTGCCGCCGCGGCGCAGCTGGTGGAGGTTGGCCTTGAGCGCTGCCGGGTTCATCGCGACCAGGACGTCGGCGTGGTCACCCGGCGTGAGCACCGAGTGGTCGCCGAAGTGCAGCTGGAAGGCGCTGACGCCGGGCAGCGTGCCGGCCGGGGCGCGGATCTCGGCGGGGAAGTCGGGAAGCGTCGAGAGGTCGTTGCCGAACTCCGCGGTCTCCGAGGTGAACCGGTCGCCGGCTAGCTGCATGCCGTCGCCGGAGTCACCGGCAAAGCGGATCACCACATGATCCAGACGCTCGACGGGGGTTTCGGCGATCTCGGTCATCGAGGCGTCACTGCCTGACCGCTCCTCTTTCGTTCGCTTGGCCCCTAGCGGTGGGGTGAGACAGCATCGGTGGCCCTGCGTTCTGGATGTTTTGGCGGGTGCTCAGTTCAGGGTAGACCGCTGGGTCGGCCTACCGCCCGGTAGGTCGCGCGATTTTGGCGGCCAGTCCGAACGCGGTCTGGATGACCCCGTCGAACGCCCGGGCGGGCAACAGCCAGCGGGTGAACAGGATCATCCCGGCTCCGCGTCCGGTCGGGTAGCGGGTCAGCGGGTGGCGCGCGGTCGCTGCCTTCGCGATCCGCCGCGCGACCACCGTGCTCGGCGAGCTGAACGCCGGCCGGTCGGCGAGCTCCAGGATCGCCGCCGCCTGCTGCGCCTGCCCGGCGTACGCCGTGTCGCTGGAGCTCTTGCGGAGGTTGTCCGCCGCGATCTGCGCCCACTCGGTACGGATCCCGGCCGGTTCGATCACGACCACCTTGACGCCGAACGGCTTGAGCTCCAGCCGCAGCGAGTCGCTCAGGCCCTCCACGGCGAACTTGGTCGCGTGGTACCAGCCACCGAGCGGCTCGTAGATCCGCCCGCCGATCGAGGAGATGTTGATGATCCGCCCGCTGCGCTGCTCGCGCATGTGGGGGAGGACCAGCTGGGTGACCAGCGCCAGACCGAACACGTTGACGTCGAACTGGTACTTCGCCTCGCTGATCGCGACGTCCTCGACCGAGCCGTAGGAGCCGTAACCGGCGTTGTTGACCAGTACGTCGACCCGGCCGGTCTCCTTCAGCATCTTGGCGATGCCGGCCTTGACCGACTTCTCGTCGGTCACGTCCATCTTGAGGACCCGGATTCCGGCGGTCTCCAGTGCCGCCATCCGTTCCACCCGCCGGGCCGCGGCGTACACCGTGAATCCGCGTTTGTGAAGCTCACGCGCGGTTTCTTCGCCGATCCCGGACGAGGCGCCGGTGACCAGCGCCGTACCTTTGGACATTCACCCCTCCGATTCGTGGGATTATCCACGGCGTGGCGGATAACCATTTCGACTTGGTGATCGTCGGCGCCGGCCTGTCCGGTGTGGGCACCGGGGCTCAGTTCGGCAAGGAGTTCCCGCGCAAGACCTACACCATCCTCGAGCAGCGCGACGAGATGGGCGGGACCTGGAGCCTTTTCAAGTACCCGGGCATCCGCTCGGACTCGGACATGCACACGCTCGGGTACCGCTTCAAGCCGTGGACCGCGGCGAAGGCGATCGCGGACGGACCGTCGATCCTCGACTACGTCCACGAGACCGCCCGGGAGTACGACGTCGAGCGCCACATCCAGTACTCCAGGAAGGTCGAGCGCTGCGAGTGGGACAGCGACAGCGCGCTGTGGACCGTCGACACGAGGGACACCAAGACCGGCGAGGTCACCCAGGTCACCTGCTCGTACCTGTTCGCCTGCGCCGGTTACTACAGCTACGACGACCCCTACCGCCCGGACTTCCCGGGTGAGGAGAACTTCAAGGGCCCGATCATCCATCCGCAGCTCTGGCCCGAGGACCTCGACTACGCCGGCAAGCGCGTCGTCGTGATCGGCAGCGGGGCCACCGCCGTGACGCTCGCCCCGGCGATGGCCGAGAAGGCCGAGCACGTCACGATGCTGCAACGCTCGCCGACGTACATCGTGTCGCGACCGAGCGAGGACCGGCTCGCGAACTTCCTGCGCCGGCACCTGCCGCCGATGTTGGCCTACGGGATCGTGCGTTGGAAGAACGTCCTGCTCGTGCTGCTGAGCTTCCAGCTCAGCCGCCGCCGGCCGGCGATCATCAAGGCGGCGCTGCGCAAGGGCATCGAGCGCGAGGGCATTCCCAAGCCGATGATCGACGAGCACTTCACGCCGACGTACAACCCGTGGGACCAGCGGTTGTGCCTCGTCCCGGACGGCGACCTGTTCACGGCGGTCCGCGACGGGAAGATGTCGATCGTCACCGACCACATCGAGACGTTCACCGAGACCGGGATCAAGGTGAAGTCGGGTGAGGAGATCCCGGCCGACATCGTGATCTCGGCGACCGGGCTCAACCTGGTGCCGTTCGGAGACGTCGAGCTCGTGGTCGACGGCGAGAAGGTAGATACCCCCAAGCACATGGCCTACAAGGGCATCATGCTCAGCGACGTCCCGAACCTGCTGCTGTTCTTCGGCTACACGAACGCCTCGTGGACGTTGAAGGTCGACCTGACATACGCCTACGCCTTCCGGCTGATCAAGCACATCGACCGGCTCGGCCTACGGCAGTTCACCCCTCGCCTCAACGAGGCGGTGGACGAGGTGCCGTTCCTCGACTTCTCCTCCGGATACGTGTTGCGCGCGCTGGACAAGTACCCGAAGCAGGGCGCCACACAGCCGTGGCGGCTGTCGATGAACTACGCGATCGACGCTTTCCAGTTGCGGTTCACGAAGCTGGAGGACGGCGCTATGGAGTTCTCGAACCCGAAACCCTCCAAGAAGCGGTCCGCTGCGTGAGCTGGATCGACGTCGGCTCTCGGTTGCTACGGTCCTGTGGATAGATTCCGTTGGAAATAAAGAGAAAAGGCGCTTGACTTTTGAAAGTATCGAACATATGTTCGATACATGCACCCCGAGCTGCGCGCCTCGTTCGGGCGGACTGCCGCGCGGGTCTCCGTCGCCGAGGAGATGCCAGTAGGGGCGCGGCTTCATCGCGAACTCGAGGTGCTGTCGTCGATGCCGATGGATGCGGCGACCGCGGTCCGGCTGCATGCGTTATGGGGCAAGGTCATCGCGCACGCGCAGGCGCGGCAGATGGTCGCGACCCTCGACACGGTCAACTGCTTGCGGGAAGGGTGGCAGCCGCACTCGTCGCAGGAAGCGGACATGCTCGCCGCGCAGGAGCACGCCTGCGCCACGCACGTCGCGTACCCGACGGCGCGGGCGCATCTGGCCCTGGTGCGCCGCATCGACGAGACGTTGCACCAGTCCTGGGAGGCGCTGGACCGGGGTGAGGTGTCACTGCAACACGTGAAGGCGGTGGACCGCGCGACCGAACACTGCCCGGCGCGCGTCGCCGCGGCGGTGGACGCGTGCGTGGTGCCCGGTGCGATCGAGCGCGGTTGGACCCCGGCTGAGACCGGCAAAGCCGCCCGCAAGCTGGTCCTCGAGCTGGACCCGGCAGGTGCCGCGGAGCGGGAAGCGGCGGCGCGATCGGCGTCCGACGTCGAGTTCTATCCGCAGCCCGACGGGGCGGCGACCCTGAGCGCTACCGGTGACGCGCCGCTGGCCCGGGAGATGTTCGACGCCGTCAACGACACCGCCGCGGCGATGGCCCGGGCTGGTGATGACCGCTCGCTCGGGGTGCGCCGCTTCCACGCTCTCGTCGATCTCGTGCTCGGCCGTAGCGGTCAGGCCACAGCGCCTCGCAACCAACGTGAAATGCTGGCCATCGGTCAGATCAGCACGCTGATCGGCCTCGATGACCAGCCGGGTGAGCTGATCGGCTACGGCCCGATCAGCGCCGACCAACTGCGCCGCATCAGCGCCGACCACCGGCTGCGCAGGCTGCTCACCGATCCGCTTACCGGGGAAGTGAAAGATCTCGGCCGCCGCTCGTACGCGCCGTCCGCGCGGCTGCGCCAAGCTGCGCAAGCCATCTACCGGACCTGCACCGCGCCGGGGTGCGGGATGCCGGCGATCCGCTGCGAGATCGACCACCGCCGCGAGTTCAACCGCGGCGGGTGCACCGACCAGTGCAACCTCAAGCCGCTGTGCAAGCTCCATCACGAGCTCAAGACCAAGAAGCTGTGGAAGGTCGATCACAACCCCGACGGGTCGGAGACCTGGACCAGCTATCTCGGGTTCACCTACACCAGACGGCCCCCCCACTTCCCGCTTCCCGACCCGCCGCCCATCGACGACGAACCACCACTCGACATCGCCGATCGGCTCCCCGACGCCGCGGACCCTGACCCGCCGCGCGCCGACGAGCCGCTTCCCGAACCACCCAGGCTGACCGAAGAGCAGTACGAGGAAATGGAAGAAGCCCTCGACTACCTCGACCTGTTCGACATCAGCTTCCGCGAATGGTGCGACAAGCACTACGACGAAGCGCGGGCCACGGGCCTCGTGGCTTAGCGCGCGCAGATTCCGTAGCTGCCGCCCACCAGGCGCTCGGAGTGCGTGTCAGTCGAGGAAGCGGTCGAGCAATGCCTCGAGGCCGATGTCGAAGGCGGCGCGGTAGTCGACCTGCGCAGACAGTGCCGCGATGAGCTCCGGGTCGTCGGTGATCGCCGGCCATGCGGTCGGGTCTGTCGCGTCGGTCGTCGGACCGCGCTGTGCCGTCCGCTCCAGTACGACGGAGGACACCACGTGCAGCTGCAGGCCGCGGATCACGATCGCCGCCTCCTTGCCGCGCAGCCCCACCGCGCGCAGCTCGCGGGCGAGCGCGGCCTGCATCGGCTGGAACATCGCCAGCGTCTTGTTCCGCTCGTGCGCCAGCGCGATCAGGTGCGGGTGGTCCCACAACCGCTCCCGCCACTGCCGGCACAGCGATGCGATCCGCGCCCGCGGCGTACGCCCGCCCACCGTGACGTCGCGCATGTCGGCGAGCAGCTTGTCGACCATCAGGTCGACGAGCGCGTCGCGGTTGCCGACGTGCCAGTAGATCGAGGTGACCGCCGTACCGAGCTCGGCCGCGAGCCGCCGCATCGTCAGCGCGTCGAGGTCGTTCTCCTCGACGATCCGGATCGCGGTGTCGACAACGCTTTCCCGGCTGACGCCGGCCTCGCGTTCTCGCGCTGCGCGCTGGGTCACTCGGCTACTGAGGAACCGGGGCGAACGGGAAGTCGTGGCCGGTCAGCCAGTGCCGGCCGACCTCCTTGTGGCCGGCCCACCGTTCGACGTTCGCGGCGTCGTCGGTCTGCCCCAACGACTCGGGCGTGACGTTGATCCGCTCCGCGTGCGGGCGCAACGCCGCGAGGTCGAAGCCGTAGATCTCGGCGGCGGCCTCGCCGATCATGCGCCGCGTTTCGGCGATCGGTACGTCGTGGTAGGTCTTCGCCAGCCACTCGCGCGACCGCGGCCAGGTGCCCTCCGGGTGCGGGAAGTCGTTGCCCCACGGCATGTTGTCGATGCCGATCTCGTAGCGCATCCCGATCTCGCGGCGCTTCGTGTTCGACGAGCCGATGAAGCAGTTGCGGTCGAACAGCTCGCTCGGCTGGGTCTGGATGCCCATCGACGACAGTTTCTCGGCGCCCTTCTGGCCGAGGAAGAGGCGGTCCCAGAACCACAGCAGGTTCGGTACCCACCAACACCCCGCTTCGGTGACGCCGAACTTCAGCCGCGGGAACCGGTCGAACACCCCCGACCACAACATGAACCACATCGGCCGGGCCGGCCACCACACCACCTCGGTCACGTAGATGCCGAGGTGGTCGTCGTAGGACTCCTTGTCCGCGGGTCCGCTGTGCGTGCACACCGGCATCTGCAGGTCCTGGCACAGCTCCCATACCGGGTCGTAGCGACGCGAGTGGTAGGGCTCGGCGTTCATCCACATCGCCGGGATCATGACCGCGCGCAGGCCCGAGTCGTAGGCCCGCCGGATCTCGGCGAGTACGTCGTCGAGCGCCGCGGTGATCTGCACGAGCGCGACGCCTTTGCGCCGCTCGGGGGAGTCGGAGCACAGCTCGGCGAGCCAGCGGTTGTGCGCCTTGGCCCCGGCCAGCCCGAGCTCGGGGTCGGTGTCGCCGGACAGCCCGAGACCGACGCCGAACGGCGCGCAGGTGCGCGACTCGACCGCATCGGCGTCCGGGAAGATCACCTCGGCGGTGATGCCGTCGTTGTCCATCTCCTTGTTGCGTCGCTCGGCGTCCCAGCCGCCCTCGAGACCTTCCTCGTTCTCGGCGAACCACTTCTCCGCGAACGCCTTGTCGGAGGTGCCCATGGCCCTGATCTCCTCGACCGCCTGGTCGCGGCCGGCGAGGAACTCGTCGAACGCCGGCCAGTACTTCTTCTCCAGGTAGTCGCGGTAGGCCGGCGTCGGCAGCCCGGCGTGCGCGTCGGAGGAGATGACCGTGTAGACGTCGTTGCTCATTGCGTACTCCTGTTGCTCATCCGGGCACGGCGCGCAGGTAGTTGTCGGGCTGGCTTCGGTCGAGGATCGACTGGGTGCGTTGCCGCAGCACGTCGTCGGTCCGCGGGTTCTCGGGATGGATCCAGAACCGGTCGGCGAGGATGGCGTCGAGCGTCGCCTGCGCGACGTCCGCGGGCTCGGTGTAGGCGATCGGTACGCCGGCCGCCTTCATCTGCTCCTCCAACGCCTCGACTGTCGTGTACGGCGTGGCCCGCGGCCGGGTCTTCGCGAACCGTTCCGGTCGCGAGCGCCACGACTCGAACAAACCGGTGCGCAGCATGTGCGGGCCGGGGAACAGCACCGAGGCCGACACGTCGGTGTCGGCGAGCTGGCCGTAGAGGCATTCGGTGATCGTGACGACCGCGGCCTTCGTCGCGGCGTACTGCGGGGTCGACGGCAGCGGCGAGAGCCCGCCGTTGCCGCTCGAGGTGTTGACGACGTGGCTCGGCTCGCCACTTGCCACCATCCCGGGCACGAACGCGTTGATGCCGTGGATCACTCCCCACACGTTGACCGCGATCGCCCACTCCCAGTCGCGAAGCTCGTGCTCCCAGATCGGGCCCTCGGCGCCGGCTCCGATCCCGGCGTTGTTGCACAGGACGTTGACCGTCCCGAACGCCTCGATCGCGCCGTCGCGCAACGCGCACACCGAGTCGTACGTCGCAACGTCGGTCGGGATGCCGATCACGTCGAGGCCCTGCGCCTGCAGCTCGTCGACCGTCTTGGCGAGCGGCTCGGGCTGTACGTCGGCGAGCACCACCTTCATCCCGGCGTTGCCGAACGTCTCACCCAGCGCGCGGCCGATGCCGCCGGCGCCTCCGGTGACGACGGCCACCCGCCCTTCGACCGAGTCCATGCTCAGTCGGACCCGACCGGCGAGAGGTCGTCGTAGCGCTGGTGGACGTAGGGCGCAACCCAGTCGGCCGGCACCGTCGCCACCACCTCGCCGGTCTGGATGCTCGAGCGCTCGGCGAGCTCGATGGAGCGCAGCTTGAGCACGGGCAGGTCGGCGACCGGGTCGAATCGCGACTCGCGCAGGACCACCTCGCCGTCGACGTTCCACATCGTGCGTGTCTTCTCGTCGCGCCGGCAGTAGACGAGCATCGGATCGCCGTCGAAGCCCTTGCCGCTGGGGGAGGGCAGGAACTTCAGGTAGAAGCTCGTGCGGGTGCGGGCGGGTGAGGGCTCCACCTCGCCGGTCACCCGGCCGGTGATCTCGACGAACGTCGTCCCCATCCGGGTGAAGTGCCCGCGGACGTCGTCCCCCTCGCGGTCGAGGCTGATCTCCGCCAGCTTCTTCGGCTCACCGAACGTCTCGCGCCCTCCGATGACCGCCTGCTCGGTGGTCATCGGCATCACCAGCGCGTAGTCACCGTCGACGCCCTCGTGCCGCGCGTGGACGGCGAACGTGCCGGCGCCGAAGATCGGGTAGCCACGCCCGACGTCGACGGTGGCGATGGTGACCCGGACGAGCGGCTCGGCCGGCGGCGACAGCGGCGGTGGGAGCACGGCTGCGATCGCCTCCGGGTCCGTCTCGTACGTCGCGACGAGGGTGGTTGCCCACGTGTCGACCTTCGTTGCCTCGACCTCCCGGTTGCGAAGCTCGTCGAGGGATCGTGCGCCGTACCTGACTCGTGCCATGTCGCGATCTCCTATTCGGGTTTGCCGAAAGCTGCCTACTCGGGGCGGCCGAAGCCGACGAGCGCCGGGCATTTCTCTGCTTCGTGCGGAAGGCTCTGCGGGACGAGCGGTTCGTCGACCTCGGTGACCAGCGGGCCGAACTTGTCGGCGAGCGGGCGCAGGGCGTCGACGTCGAAGCCGTAGGTGCGGGCCGCGTTGAGGGCGAGCATCGCCTGGACCTCGTCGTGGTCGATGCCGGCGAAGCTCGCGCGCATCGCCTCGAGCGTGTAGGGGTTGCTGCCTTCCTTGTGCGGGTAGTCGCTGCCCCACATGATCTTGTCGACGCCGACCGCGTGACGGATCTTGGCCTCGTCGGGGCGGATGAACGACGAGCCGACGCTGACCTGGCGGGCGAAGTACTCGCTGGGCTTGAGGCTCATCCGCTCGACGACCGGCAGCCCCCACTCGGCCTCCTGCGATCCGGTCGCGTTGCGGAACCGGTCGAAGAAGAAGTCCAGCCGCATCAGCTCTTCCGGGATCCACGCGGTCCCTTGCTCGGTGAGCACGAGCCGCAGGTCCGGGTGTCGTTCGAAGGCTCCCGACACCACCAGGTGCGTGAACGCCCGGTGCGCCCACCAGGTCACCTCGAGGATGAGGATCACCTGGTCCTCGGGCCGCTCGCCCGTCGCCGGTGCGGCGCTGCCGCTGTGGTGGTTGACCGGCATGTCGAGCTCGGCGCAGACCGCCCAGAGCGGCTCGTAGTACTCCGGGTCGAAGAGGTGGGGGAGTCCGGAGCCGGGCGGCGCGCCGGGCAGCAGCACGCCGCCGGTCAGCCCGTTCTCCTTCGCCCAGCGGATCTCCGCGACCGCGGCGTCGATGTCGTGCAGCATGATCTGCGCGATGCCGGCCCGCCGGCCGGGCGCCTCGGCGCAGAAGTTGGCCAGCCACCGGTTGTGGGCCTGCAAACCGGCCCACCGCGCCTCGAGGTCGCCGACGTTGGCGGCGGGCGGCTGGTCGGCGAGGCTCGCCTGCGGGAAGAACGGCGGGACGGTG
>CAZEAM010000328.1:0-5551 GCA_964510285.1 uncultured Frankiaceae bacterium
CTTCGCGTCTCTGCGGATCCCGTACGAGCCGATCCGCTGGACGACGGACATCGCGGTGAGCCACGACGAGGAGGTCGGCAAGCCGGCACGCGTCATCGAGCTGATCCACGCCTACCGGGTGCGCGGCCACCTGATGGCCGACACCAACCCGCTCGACTTCGAGCTGCGCCGCCACCCCGACCTCGACGTCGTAACCCATGGGCTGACGCTGTGGGACCTCGACCGCGAGTTCCCGTGCGGCGGGTTCGGCGGCCACGCGATGCTGAAGCTGCGCGACATCCTCGGTGTGCTGCGCGACTCGTACTGCCGAACCGTCGGCATCGAGTACATGCACATCCAGGACCCCGAGCAGCGCCGCTGGATCCAGGATCGGGTCGAGCGTCCGCACACCAGCCCGGACCGCGAGGAGCAACTCCGGATCCTCCGCAAGCTCAACGAGTCCGAGGCCTTCGAGACCTTCCTGCAGACCAAGTTCGTCGGCCAGAAGCGGTTCTCCCTCGAGGGGGGCGAGTCGGTCATCCCGCTGCTCGACGCGGTGGTCTCCGCGGCGGCGCACGACGACATGGACGAGGTCGTCATCGGAATGGCGCACCGCGGCCGGCTCAACGTACTGACGAACATCGTCGGCAAGTCGTTCGGACAGATCTTCTCGGAGTTCGAAGGCAACCTCGACCCGCGCACGGCGCACGGCTCGGGTGACGTCAAGTACCACCTCGGCGCCGAAGGCACCTATACGGCGATCGACGGCGAGACGGTCAAGGTCACGCTCACCTCCAACCCGTCACATCTCGAGACGGTGAATCCGGTCGTGGAAGGCATCGCGCGGGCCAAGCAGGACATGCTCAACCGCGGCGAGGGGGGCTTCACCGTCCTGCCGATCCTGATCCACGGAGACGCCGCGTTCGCCGGTCAGGGCGTGGTCGCCGAGACGCTCAACCTCTCCCAGCTGCGCGGCTACCGGACCGGCGGCACGGTGCACGTCGTCATCAACAACCAGGTCGGGTTCACGACCTCACCGGCCAGCGCCCGCTCGAGAGTCTACTGCACCGACGTCGCGCGCATGATCCAGGCGCCGATCTTCCACGTGAACGGCGACGACCCGGAAGCCGTCGTACGGGTGGCGGAGCTGGCCTACGAGTTCCGGCAGGCGTTCAAGAAAGACGTCGTGGTGGACATGCTGTGCTACCGCCGGCGCGGGCACAGCGAGGTCGACGAGCCGAGCTTCACCCAGCCCTTGATGTACGACCTGATCGACGCCAAGCGAAGTGTCCGCAAGCTCTACACGGAGTCGTTGATCGGTCGAGGGGACATCACAGTCGAGGAGGCCGAGGCGGCACTGCGCGACTACCAGGGTCAGCTCGAGAAGGTGTTCGCGGAAAGCCGGGACGCCACCGCGCCGCCGTTCGAGGAGGTGCCCGAGGTGCCGGTCGGTCCCCCGCCGCCCACCGCGGTCACCCCGGAGGTCCTCAAGCGGATCGGCGACGCGCAGGTCTCGATGCCGGAAGGCTTCAACGTCCATCCCCGACTGCTGCCGCAGCTCGAGCGGCGCGCCCGGATGGTGACCGAGGGCGGCATCGACTGGGCCTTCGCCGAGACCCTCGCCTTCGGCTCGCTGCTCATGGAAGGGCGGCCGGTACGGCTGGCCGGCCAGGACTCGCGGCGCGGGACGTTCGGCCAGCGCCACTCGGTGATCGTGGACCGCCGGACCGGCGCGGAGTACACGCCGTTGTCACATCTCACCGAGGACCAGGCACCGTTCTACGTGTACGACTCGCTGCTCAGCGAATACGCCGCCATGGGCTTCGAGTACGGCTACTCGGTCGCCCGGCCGGAGGCGCTGGTCGCCTGGGAGGCGCAGTTCGGCGACTTCGCCAACGGCGCGCAGGAGGTCATCGACGAGTTCATCTCCGCCAGCGAGGTGAAGTGGGGGCAGACCTCCAACGTCGTCCTGCTGCTGCCACACGGCTACGAAGGGCAGGGCCCCGACCACTCGTCGGCGCGGATCGAGCGCTACCTGACGATGTCGGCGGAGGGCAACTGGGTCATCACGATGCCCAGCACACCCGCGAACTACTTCCACCTGTTGCGGCTGCACACCCTCGGCGCGCGGCAGCGGCCGCTGGTCGTCTTCACCCCGAAGTCGATGCTGCGGCTGAAGTCGGCGACCTCGATGCCGGAGGACTTCACCAGCGGCGGGTTCCAGCCGCTGATCGTCGAGGACGTACCGGACCGCTCGGCGATCCAGCGCATCCTGCTGTGCAGCGGAAAGGTCTACTACGACCTGGTCAAGCAGCGCGCGGCGCTGGGCGTCACCGACACCGCGATCATCCGCGCGGAGCGCCTCTACCCACTACCGGCGATCGAGCTGAAGGCGGCGCTCGCCGACTTCCCGGCCGACGCGAACCTCATCTGGGTGCAGGAGGAGCCCGCCAACCAGGGCGCCTGGCCCTACATCGCCCTCCGGCTGCCGGAGCACCTCGGCGGCCGACCGCTGCTTCGGGTCTCCCGCAACGCCTCCGCGGCCCCGTCGACCGGGTCGCATCACACGCACGAGGTCGAGCAGGCTGCGCTGCTCGAAGCCGCGTTCGCGTAGGAGTGCGCGGTGTACTTCACCGACCGGGGCATCGAAGAGCTCGAACAGCGGCGCGGCGAAGAGGTGCTGACCTACTTCGAGGTCGGCGAGCGGCTGCGCAGCTTCGTCGACCTCAACCCCGAGTTCGAGACCGCGATCGACCGCCTCGCGACGTGGCTCGCCCGAGCCGACGACGAGGAGGACTAGCGGCCCTGCGGTTGAGATAAGAGGTAATCTCAGATAGGATTATCTCTCAATAAGGCCCTAACCGGAGGTGTCGTGAGCGCCGATCTTCCACTGCCAGAGCCGACCGAGGTCGACGAGCAGCGCAACACCGAGCTCATGCACCTCGCGAAGGACGCCGTGCTGCGTGGCCGTCCCAACGGCGACGAGAAGTGCCAGAACTGCCTGTACTACACCGACACCAGCGAGGACATCTCCTACTGCTGGCATCCGAAGCTGCGGATTCTCGTGGGCGGACCGTGGTGGTGCCAGTGGTGGGAGGAGATTCCCGAGGAGCTTCGGTGAGCGCGAGCGTCACGCGGTCGACGCCGCAGCGTCGCGCCGTGCTCGAGGTGGTCAGCCGGTCCGACGACCATCCGACCGCTGCGGAGGTGTTCGACCGGGTGTCGGAGATCCTGCCCGGCGTGGGCCCGGCCACGATCTACCGCACGCTCGGCCTGCTGGTCGAGTCCGGGCAGATTCTCGAGCTGCGGATTGGCCAGTCGCCGATGCGGTATGACCGCAACGTTGAGCGCCACGACCACCTGATCTGCAACAGCTGCGGCAGCGTCGTGGACGTTCACCTGCCGCTCGACCGCCGGCAATCCATCGACCCACTCGTCTCACGACACGACTTCCGAGTCACCGGATACGACTTACGGATCCATGGCGAGTGCGCGAAATGCAGGGCTTCACACAAGAAAGGAAGAAAAGCAAGTGGCTGAGCTCAAGGGCAGCAAGACACACGCGAACCTGAAGGAGGCGTTCGGCGGCGAGAGCATGGCGAACCGCCGCTATCTGTTCTTCGCTCGCCGCGCAGAGACCGAGAAGCACGCGGAGGTCGCCGAGCTGTTCCGCGACACGGCGGAGGCCGAGACCGGCCACGCGTTCGGGCACATCGAGTTCCTTCTGCAGGCGGGTGACCCCGCGACCGACGAGCCGATCGGCACCACCGAGGAGAACCTCGCATCGGCGGTCGCCGGCGAGACCTACGAGTTCACGGCGATGTACCCCGGGTTCGCGAAGACGGCACGCGACGAGGGCTTCGACGAGATCGCCGACTGGTTCGAGACGCTGGCGCGCGCGGAGCGCACGCACGCGGGCCGCTACGAGAAGGCCCTGGAGAAGCTCCGCGCCGGAGCCTGATCCATGTCCGTGCTGTCACCGGAGAGCTTCGAGCTCTCGCCGGAGGCGTACGCGCAGGTCCGCAAGGAGCGGCGATCGCACGCGATCGCCCTCCGGCGGGCCCGCCGGGTGCGACTCGGTGACGAGATCCTGCTCGAGTTCGAGAACGCCGAGACGCTGCGCTACCAGGCGCAGGAGATGCTCTACGTCGAGCGGATCACCGACCCGGCGGCGGCCGCAGAAGAGGTAGCGGTCTACGAACGGCTGCTGCCCACCTCGCACACACTGACCGCGACGATGTTCATCGAGATCGACGATCCGGACCGGATCCGCGCCGAGCTTGCGCGGCTCGACGGGCTGCACGACGCGATTCGGCTCGAGGTCGACGGCATGACGTGCCGCGCCCGCGACATCCCCCCGCCGGATGAGGGAGCGAGCACGCACACCGTTTCGGTGCACTTCCTGGGATTCGACCTCACCGACCCGCTGGTCGACGCACTTTCCGCCGGCGCTGCCGCCCGCGTCGTCGTCGACCATCCGGCCTGCCAGGCCGCGGCCGACCTGGACCCGGACCTGGTCCAGACCCTCCTGTCGGATCGGCTGCATTCGGAGGTCTGAACGCGGCTTGCGCCGGGTAGACGCTGGTCATGCCAGCCTCAGGATTCGCGACCATCACAGAGGGCGTGACGATCACGCTCACCCCGGACGCCGACGGCGCGTTCAAGATCAGCCTGTCCCGCGACGGCGCGACCGTGACAGCCCAGGAGGGCGACGCGATGCTCGACGACCCCGCCGCGGTTGCCACGGTGGTCAACGGGATGTACGCCGACCTCCTGGCCGCCGAGCACGATCAGGGCTAAGCCTGCGAGCCTGCCTCCGACACCGTTGCGCCCTGCAGCGCGACTCGGATCGCCGGACTCGAGCTCACCAAGCGGCTGAACACCTCGGGCACGAGATGAAGCATGGAGACGCGTGAGGTCGACACCACCGTCGCGTTGCGCAGCTTCGAGTTGAGCAAGCCGACCTCGCCCACGACCGCACCCGCCGTGAGCTGCGCGACCGGCTTGCCGTCCACGCGAACCTCGACGTCTCCGTCGAGGATGACGTAGCAGGCGTCGGCGGGAGTCCGCTCGTTGATCAACGGCCAGTTCGCCGGCACCGCGGACACCGCCGAGGACTTGGCGAGCAGCTCGAGGTCGGCCTTGCTGCAATCAGCGAAGCGCGGAAGCGCGCCAAGCTTCGCCACCAGGTCCTTGAGCTCCGACTTCGACAGTCCTGAACTCGCCATGTGCAACGCTCCCCGGGTTGAGGCGGCCAGTATGACCGAGCCCGACACTAGGTCGTGAGGACGATCTTGCCGAAGACGTCACCGTCGTACAGCTTGGCGAACGCGGCCTTGGCCTCGGTCAGCGGGAACGCCGAGTCGACCGGTGGCCGCAAGCCGTGCGCGGCCATGAAGTCGAGCATCGCGCCGAACTCGGCCTTCGTACCCATCGTCGAGCCGAGGATCTCCAGCTGGAGGAAGAACGTCCGCTGCAGCTCGAGCGGCGTCACGCCCCCGCTGGTCGAGCCGCACACCACGACGCGCCCGCCGGGGCGGACCGACTTCAGCGAGTGCCCGAAGGTGGCGTC
>CAZEAM010000329.1:0-5350 GCA_964510285.1 uncultured Frankiaceae bacterium
ACCCGGTGGTGGATCTCCCGGATCGTGGCGTCCTTGCCGACCAGCGCCCGCTCCTGCCGCCGAAGCTCGGTCACGTCGTGGACGAGGACGAGCGCGCCGATGTGCTCCCCGCCGGGTCGCAGCGGGAGGGCACGCAGCTGAACCACTGCCTCGTGCGCCTCGATGTCGGTACCTGCCGGGATCCGGCCGCTCGCCACCGTCGCCAGCGGCGGATTCGGCCTCGACCCGGCCAGGGAGAGCGTCACGTCGGACAGCGACTGCCCGGCCAGGTCGCTGCGGTGCCCCAACCGGCGGTACGCCGACAGGGCGTTGGGGCTGGCGAACGTCACAACTCCGTCGGCGTCGAGTTGGATCAGGCCGTCACCGACCCGCGGGCCGCTCCACTCGGCGCCGGTCTCGCCCGGGTACGGCCAACGACCCTCGGCGAGCATCTGGGCCAGGTCGCTGGCGCTGCGCAGGTAGGCGATCTCGAGCTGGCTCGGCGTACGAGCCGTGGCGAGGTTGGTGTCGCGCGCCACCAGCGCCACGACCGCGTCGCCGACCCGTACCGGTAGGGCCTCCTGGCGGATCGGCGCGTCCGCAACCCACACCGGGTCCCCCTCGCGGCAGATCCGCCCCTCGGTCAGCGCGACGGCGAGCTGTGGCCGCTCGGCCGCCGAGATGACGCTGCCCACCAGGTCGTCCTGGTAGACGGTCGGCCCCGTGGTCGGCCGCATCTGGGCGACGACGACGAACTGCTGCGCGGTCTCGCCCGGCACGAGCAGCAGAAGGTCGGCGAACGACAGGTCCGCGAGCAGCTGCCAGTCGGCGACCAGCCGGTGCAGCGTCTCGGCGACACCACCCGCACGCGGTGCCGAGACGTCGACGAAGCCCCGCTTCGCGAGCAGCTCGTCCATCGTCGGCACGCGACGAGCCTAAGGCGGTTGACGGCGCGCAGATCCGGACGGCGAATGGCAAGGCGGAGGAGGAAGGCGGTAGTGTACCTACCGCCGACGACGACAACGCCGCCAGTCGTCGTCCGGGCTACGCGACGAGGCCTACGCGGCGCAGCTCGACGGTAAGGTCGTGCGGGTTGGTCGAGGCGGTCATCGCGGCGTCGAGCGAGATGACGCCGTCGCGGATCAGCGCGACCAGGTGCTGGTCGAAGGTCTGCATGCCGTAGTAGGAGCCCTCAGCGATCAGCGACATGATCGACCCGGACTTCTCCGCGTCCATGATCGCGTCGGCGACGCGTCCGGTGTTCACGCAGATCTCCATCGCGACGCAACGGCCTTCGCCGTCGGCGCGCGGCACGAGCCGCTGGCAGATGATGCCGCGCAGCGCGCTGGCCAGCGAGATCCGGATCTGCTTCTGCTCGTGCGGCGGGAAGAAGTCGACGACACGGGTGATGGTCTCCTGCGCGTCGGTCGTGTGCAGGGTCGACATGACGAAGTGCCCGGTCTCGGCTGCCGCGAGTGCCGCACGGACCGTCTCCTGGTCACGCATCTCGCCGACCAGGATCACGTCGGGGTCCTGCCGCAACGCGGCGCGCAGCGCGACGTGGAAGTCGTCGGTGTCGACCCGGACCTCGCGCTGGTTGATCATCGCGAGCTTGTCGAAGTGCAGGATCTCGATCGGGTCCTCGATCGTGACGACGTGGACCTCACGGTTGACGTTGATGTGGTCGATCATCCCGGCCAGCGTCGTGGTCTTGCCGGAGCCGGTCGGGCCCGTGACCAGGACGAGACCGCGCGGCTCGAGCGCCAGCGTCTCCAGGACGGTGGGCAGCCCGAGGTCCTGCAGCGGGATGGCACCCACCGAGACCCGCCGGAAGACCAGACCCGCGGAGCCACGCGAGCGGAAGGCGTTGACCCGGAAGCGGCCCACGTCCGGCAGCGAGTAGGCGAAGTCGGCCTCGTTGGTGCGATCGAAGTCCTCGATCAGGTCCTCGCGCAGGACCTCGTGGACCATCTGCTCGGTATCGGCCGGCGTGAGGTCACGGGTCTCCAGCTTGCGCAGGCGACCGTCGATTCGTACCCGCGGCGGCGATCCGACCTTGCAATGCAGGTCGGAGCCCCCACAGTCAACGAGCGCGCGTAGGAACGGCTCGATCATCAAGGCCGACACGTCTTCTCCTTCGGCGTGATGTGCTGCCACCTTGACCGGATAAGTTGACCCCTGCCCCGAGCGGGCTCACGCCCGGTTGATCGTGCACCCGAGCGGCCGGTTTACGCCAGTACGGCGATCAGATCGCCCTCCTGGACCACCTGGCCTTCGGCGACGAGCAGCTGGCTGACCGTCCCGGAGCCCTCCGCGAGCACCGGAATCTCCATCTTCATGGACTCGAGGATGACCAGCGTGTCGCCGTCCGCGACCTGGTCACCCTCCGAAACCAGGACTTTCCAGACGTTCGCGACCATTTCGGCCCGTACCTCAGCCACATCGACTCCGTTTCTCGCGGCGCGGTGCAGAGCGTAACCGCCGGGCGTCCCGGCGCTCGAACCGCTCAGTCCCGCCCGTCGATCTCCCGCTGGAGGCGCTCGGCCGCCGCCCTCCAGTGCGCCGCCTCGGCCTGCGCCTTGCGCAGCTCGCCCATCAGGCCGGAGACGACCTCCCCGGACACCCGGTCGGGCGCCCCGGGCACGACCTCGGCCGCGCGCCGCCGGGAGACCAGGTAGCCGGCCACGAGGATCGCGGCCAGGCCGGCGAGGATCGCGACACCGACGACCACCCCGACGGTCATCGCCGCCGCGCACCCGCGCTCAGCGGCCGGTCCACCGCGGGGGACGCTTCTCGAAGAAGGCCGAGATGCCCTCCGCGGCGTCCTTGGTCGTGGTGAGCAGGGACAGCTGCGCCTGCATCGCCTCGAGCGCGACGGCGAGCGGCCCGGTTTCCGTGGCCGTCACCCAGGCCGCCTTGCCGAGCCGTACGGCGACCGGCGGGGCGGCGGCGAGCTTGGCGACGTACGCGTCGACATCGGCGTCGAAGCGGTCGTCCGGGTAGACCCGGGAGACCAGCCCCATCTCGTAGGCAGCACGGGCGTCGAAGCGGTCGCCGGCGAGCATCCGGTCCATCGCGTGCTTCGGGGAGACGTGCCGGGCGAGCAACGCGCTGACCATGAACGGCCAGAGTCCGCGGTCGACCTCCGGCATCCCGAACACGGCGCTCTCGCGGGCCAGGACGACATCCGCGCCCGCGGCCAACCCGATGCCGCCGGCCAGGCACATGCCCTGCACCCGCGCGACGATCGGCACCGGGCACCCGCGCATCGCAACGACCAGCTTGGCCAGCAGACCGCGGCCCTCGTGCTGTTCGAGCCCGGTCGCGTCGTTGGCCATGACCGCGAGGTCCGCGCCCGCGCAGAAGATCCGCTCCCCCACCGAGCTGATCACGATCACGCGGATGCCGTCGTCGGACGACGCCTCCACGACACCGCCGAGCATGCCCCGCATGACGTTCGCGGACAGCGCGTTGCGCTTGTCCTCGCGGTTGATCAGCAGCCGCAGGATCCCGCCGTCGCGCTCGTGGATGAGGTCACCGTCGGTCACGTCCACCACCCCGCCCCTTCTGGCGTCTGCGCGGTCACTGGCTCATCCGGTCGACCAGGCCGGTGTCGTACTCGCCCGAGACGAACCGCTTGTCCTCGAGCAGCCTGGTGAAGAAGGGGAGGTTGGTCTTGGGCCCCTCCACGTGGAACTGCGCCACCGCCTCCTGCGCGCGGGCAAGCGCCTCGTCGCGGTCTCCGCCCCACACGCACAGCTTGGCCAGCAACGGGTCGTAGAACGGCGTGACGGACGTGCCGGCGGCGTACCCCGCGTCCACCCGGACGTGCTCGCCGACCGGCTCCTCCCACCTGGTGATCTCCCCGGGCGAGGGCAGGAAGCGCACCGGGTCCTCGGCGTACACCCTCAGCTCGAGCGCGTGGCCGCGGACGGTGACGTCGGTCAGGTTCGCGCGCGGCGGCTCGCCGGCCGCGACGTGCAGCTGCTCCTCGACCAGGTCGATGCCCGTGACCAGCTCGGTGATCGGGTGCTCGACCTGCAACCGGGTGTTCATCTCCAGGAAGACGTAGGTCTGTGCGACCGGGTCGACCAGGCATTCGACCGTGCCGGCGCCGCGGTAGCCGTCCGCCTCGGCCGCGCGCACCGCGCCGGCGAGCATCTCGGCCCGAAGGGCGTCCGACACGCCCGGCGACGGCGTCTCCTCGGCGACCTTCTGGTGGCGGCGTTGCACCGAGCAGTCCCGCTCACCGAGCGCGACCACCCGGCCGTCCGGCAGCCCGAGCACCTGCACCTCGACGTGGCGCGCACCATCGACGTAGCGCTCCAGCAGGATCGCCGGTGAGCCGAAGAACCGCTCCGCCCGGGTCCGTGCGGTCTCGAACGCCGCCCGCAGCCCGGCCTCGTCCCGCGCGATCCCCATCCCGATCCCGCCGCCGCCGGCCGAGGCCTTGACCATCAGCGGGTAGCCGATCTCGGCGGCCGCCTCGACGGCCGCCTCGACCTCGTCGATCGGCTCTCGCGTGCCGGGGGCGACCGGAACGCCGGCCTCCGACATCAGGTTGCGGGCGCTGATCTTGTCCCCCATCGCCCGGATCGACTCCGGTGCGGGACCGACCCAGCCGAGCCCGGCGGCGAGCACGGCCTCGGCGAACTCGGCGCTCTCGGCGAGGAAGCCGTATCCGGGATGGATCGCGTCGGCGCCGGAACGCTTGGCCGCCTCGAGCACCCGGGCCACGTCCAGATAGGACTGCGCCGGCGGCGGCGGTCCGATCAGCACCGCCTCGTCGGCCTCACGCACGAACGGCAGGGCGGTGTCGGCCTCGGAATGCACGGCGATCGTGCGCAGGCCCATGGCGCTGGCCGTCCGTAGCACCCGGCGAGCGATCTCGCCACGATTGGCAACAAGGAGGGATTCGAACATCGCGGCAACAGTGTCCCTGATCGGTTTTCCCGCACACTTGTCGTGTGGCACTAGTGGGGGTCGTCCTCGTCGGTGCGGCGATCGTCGCCGTCCTCACCGGCGGACGGTGGCACGCGTTCACCCACGAGCTGTTGCGGGCCCCCGGTTATGTCGTGCTCGCCGTCGTCACGCAGGTCCTCGGCGCCGTGCTCGCCGACCACACGAGCGCCGGATGGGTGTACCCGACCGGTCTGGCGCTATCCGCGGCGTTCGCGGCGGTCTTCTGCATCGCCAACCTCAAGGTCGCGGGGGTGGCACTTGTCACCCTCGGCCTGTTGCTCAACGCGGTCGTCGTGGCGCGCAACGGCGCGATGCCGGTGTCGATCGCGGCGGCGTCCCGCGCCGACGTATCGATCCGTACGATCGCGTTCGGCGACGACCCGCGCCACGAGATCGCCGGCCGCGGGTC
>CAZEAM010000330.1:0-1899 GCA_964510285.1 uncultured Frankiaceae bacterium
TCTCGGCAACCGATCGAGTGGGCGACAGGGCTTCGCCCTCGCGCGCGCGGCGCTCGCCCGTGGCGCCGAGGTGACGCTGATCGCCGCCAACGCCGCGCTCGCCGATCCGGCCGGCGCCAAGGTGGTCCGGGTGCGCACGGCGGAGGACATGCGCCTCGCGGTCGACCAGTACGCCGCCAGCGCCGACGCGATCGTCATGGCCGCTGCCGTCGCGGACTTTCGGCCGGCGAGTCGCGCAGACGCGAAGCTCAAGAAGGGCTCGAACGACCCGGACCCGATCGTCCTGGTCCGTAACCCTGACATCCTCGCGGACATCTCGGCGAACCGCCGCCGCGACCGGCAGGTCGTCGTCGGCTTCGCCGCGGAGACCAACGACGTGCTCGACAACGGCCGGGCGAAGCTCGCCGCCAAAGGGTGTGACCTGATCGTCGTCAACCAGGTGGGTGAGAACCTCACCTTCGGCGCGGAGCACAACACGGCGACGATCCTCGGTGCCGACGGCAGCAGTACGTCGGTCGACGACGTGAGCAAGGAAGACCTCGGCCACGCGATCTGGGACCTGGTCGCCGCCCGCCTGGACTCGTGAGCGAACCTGTCCCCCCGCTCGACCTTGGCCTCGGGGCGGCAGTAGCGCTCGAACGGGTCAGCGCGCAAGCCACCCGGCCTCGGTAGGATCGACCGGTCTGCCGGCGCCGCCGCGACCGGCCCACCCCAAGGAGTTGTCGTGTCGCGCCGTCTGTTCACCTCCGAGTCCGTCACCGAGGGTCACCCCGACAAGATCGCCGACCAGATCAGCGACGCGATCCTCGACGCGATGATCAAGGAAGACCCGGCCAGCCGGGTCGCGGTCGAAACCTTGATCACCACCGGTCAGGTGCACGTGGCGGGTGAGGTGCGCACCGAGACCTACGTCGACATCGCCGGCATCGTCCGCGACAAGATCCTCGACATCGGCTATGACTCCTCCCGCAAGGGCTTCGACGGTGACTCCTGCGGCGTGAGCGTCTCGCTCGGATCGCAGTCGCCCGACATCGCCCAGGGCGACGAGGATGCCTACGAGCACCGCGCGGAGGGCGACGACGACCCGCTGGACCGTCAGGGCGCCGGCGACCAGGGGCTGATGTTCGGCTACGCCTGCACCGACACTCCCGAGCTGATGCCGTTGCCGATCGCGCTGGCCCATCGGCTCGCCCGCCGCCTCTCGGCGGTCCGCAAGAGCGGCACCGTCCCGTACCTCCGTCCCGACGGCAAGACCCAGGTCACCATCGAGTACGTCGACAACAAGCCGGTCCGGCTCGACACCGTGGTGGTCTCCAGCCAGCACGCCGCCGACATTGACATCGACACGCTGCTCGCCCCGGACGTTCGCGAGCACGTCGTGGAGCCCGAGCTCGCCGACATCGGCATCGACACCGACGGCTACCGGCTGCTGGTCAACCCCACCGGGCGCTTCGAGATCGGTGGCCCGATGGGCGACGCCGGGCTGACCGGCCGCAAGATCATCGTCGACACCTACGGCGGCATGGCCCGCCACGGCGGGGGGGCCTTCTCCGGGAAAGACCCGTCCAAGGTCGACCGCTCCGCGGCGTACGCCATGCGCTGGGTGGCGAAGAACGTGGTGGCGGCCGGGCTCGCCGAGCGGTGTGAGGTGCAGGTCGCCTATGCGATCGGCAAGGCGCGGCCGGTCGGCATGTTCGTCGACACGTTCGGCACCGGGACGATCGCCGACGAGAAGATCCAGGATGCGATCCTCCAGGTCTTCGACCTGCGTCCGGCTGCGATCATCCGCGACCTCGACCTGCTCCGCCCGATCTACTCGCAGACCGCGGCGTACGGGCACTTCGGTCGCCCGGAGCTCGACTTCACCTGGGAGTCGACGTCGCGGGTCGACGCGCTGAA
>CAZEAM010000331.1:0-7425 GCA_964510285.1 uncultured Frankiaceae bacterium
ATGAGCATCATGCCGGCGACGGTCAGCGGGACATAGCTGAGCGATACGGCGTCGCCGATCCACGGAATCGGTGGCTCGCGGTCGGTCGCGAGCTCGTACAGCGCGATCATCAACGCCGACGTGAACGAGCAGATCAGTGCGGCGAGGATCAGCAGGCGGCAGCGCCGCAGCGCGTCATGGCGACGCTCCCCGCTGATCAGCAGGGTGGCGATCGTGATCAAGGTGGCGGTGGTGACCAGCTCCATCGCCACCGATCCGGCGGCTACCAGGATCAAAGAAGCGACCATCGCGACCGCTACGGCGATGCTGCGCGGGGGGCGCGTGGGGGACCACCACTCCGACCACGGCTGCATCTGCCCAGTCTCAGCCGACCGGCATCGCGCGCACATCGTCCAGAAGTCCCGATCTGCGGGGACCCGGCGGGCTATCCGTCTGGCCTGAAATGACCAGGCCAGGCCGCGGTCAGGCGGAGCGACGCTTCTTCGGTGCCGGCGGGGCCACGCCGTAGCGCAGGCCGTCCATGAGCAGGCTGGAAACGCGACACGCCTGGTCCTGCCAACCTGGCACATCGGACATCATGCAGACCCCGGACAGCCCCTTCAGCACGTCCCGATGGTCGACATCGGTGCGGATCGCGCCTTCTTTCTGGGCCGCCTCGACGAGGCGCTGCATCACCGAGTCCATCTTCGCGTGGCTGTACTCGAAGATCTCCGCGTCGGCCGAGACCACCGACTTCAGGTGGCTGGCAAGGCCCTTCTTCGTCGACACATAGCGCACGAAACGGTTCATCCACTCGGCGAGGGCCTGGTCGCCGGGCAGCGTCGCGATCAGCTCGTCGGCCTGCGAGGCGATGTCGTCGACGTTGTGGCGGAAAACCGCTTCCAGGAGCGCGTCGCGGTTGGGAAAATGGCGGTACAGCGTGCCGATGCCGACCCCCGCGATGCGCGCGATCTCCTCGAGCGAGGCGTCGATCCCGTCCCGGGCGAAGGCGGTCGCGGCCACTTCGACGAGGCGGTCGTGGTTGCGGCGGGCATCGGCGCGCATCTCGCGCGGTGGGTCGCACCGGGGTGTGCGCCCGGCCGGCGTGGAAGGCGTCCTCGTCGGCACCGTTGCTCGCGTCCCTTCGGGCCACCCGCGACATGTGGCGCAGGTCACGGGAATATCCACTTGCTAACCGGAGGTTGCCTCCGTTAGCGTAACTGGAAGCAGCCTCCGCTTATGTCACAAGCGTACGGCGAGAGGCCTTATTCCGCAACGCGTCACCACGCAGACACGTAACCAAAGAAGACAGAGGCACCACCATGACCGCAGACCACGACCGGCGCTGGCTGGCGCTCGCCGTCATCGGCATCGCGCAGCTGATGATCATCCTCGACTCCTCGATCGTGAACATCGCGCTGCCTGACGCGCAGACCGCGCTGCACATCTCCAACGCCGACCGCCAATGGGCGATCACGGCGTACACCTTGACCTTCGGCGGCCTGCTGCCACTCGGCGGCCGGATCGGCGACTACCTCGGCCGCAAGCGGATCTTCCTGGTCTCGCTGATCGGCTTCGCGGGCGCGTCCGCTCTCGGCGGGGTCGCGCAGAACGGCGCGATGCTGTTCGGCGCTCGCGCCATCCAGGGCGTGTTCGCCGCGCTGCTCGCGCCCGCCGTCCTCTCGCTCGTCACCACCACCTTCACCGAGGCCAAGGAGCGGGCGAAGGCGTTCGCGGTGTACGGCGCGATCTCCGGCACCGGCGGTGCGCTCGGCCTGATCCTCGGCGGCGCGCTGACGCAGTACATCTCGTGGCGCTGGACGCTGCTCGTGAACACGCCGATCGCGATCGCGGTGGCCTTCGCCGCCTTCCCGCTGCTCAAGGAGAGCCGCGCCGAAGGCGACCGGCACTTCGACCTGCCGGGCACCGTGGCGGTGACCGGTGGGCTGGCGCTGCTGGTCTACGGCTTCACGGAGGCGTCGATCCACGGGTGGTCGGCTCCGCGAACCCTGGCCCTGCTGATCGTCGCGGGCATCGTCCTCGTGCAGTTCGTCATCTGGGAGACCCGGGCGAGCAACCCGATCCTGCCGCTGCGCATCGTGCTGCACCGCAACCGCGGTGGCTCGTACGCCGCCTTCCTGTTGACCACGCTCGGGATGTTCAGCTCGTTCCTGTTCCTGAGCTACTACTTCCAGAGCGTCCTGGACTACAGCCCGCTGAAGGCCGGAATCGCGTTCCTGCCGTTCCCGATCGGCGTGATCACGTCCTCGACGATCGCGTCGAAGACGCTGCCGCGGTTCGGTCCGCGAGCCCTGGCGATCACCGGCTTCGCGCTGGCGACGCTCGGCATGCTGTGGCTGACCCAGCTCCCGCCGCACGCGGCGTACTGGTCGCACGTCGTGCCTTCGGAGCTGCTGATCAGCCTCGGCATGGGACAGGTGTTCGTGCCGCTGTCCTCGACCGCGCTGCTCGGCGTCCCGAACCACGACGCGGGCGCGGCGAGCGCACTGGTTAACACCATGCAGCAGATCGGTGGCTCGCTCGGGATCGCGCTGCTGAACACGATCGCGACCAGTGCCACCGCGTCGTACGCCGTGGCGCACGGCGGGTTCTCGAAGGCGGCGCAGGTCCACGGGTTCACCACCGCGTTCTGGGTGTCGGTCGGGATCATGCTGTTCGCCCTGGTCCTGGTCGGCTCGCTGGTCCGCCGCCCACCGGCGGCAGCCGACAACGCGAGCGACCTCGCCCACGTCCAAGAGCTAGAGCCGGTCCTCGCTTAACCCGAAGTAGCACACAAAGTCCGGCCCCCGCGGCCGCTCCCCGCTCACACCAGCGGGCAGGGCGGCTGCGGGGGCCACTTTGTGTGCTACTTCGAACGGATTCGCGGGGCAGAAATACGACGTGGAGCGGACGCGCGGGCCCGGGTCGCGTGGTTAGCGTCGGATCGTGAGGTACGAGCGCCTGACCGTGATCGGTCGAGCGATTGCTGCCGACCTGCTGCCTGCGGCCATCGCAGTGGTCATCCTCATCGGCGGGTCGAAGGGCGCGTCGGAGCACATCGCGCAAGACCGTACGCCGCTCGATGCGTTCGCCTACACGATCCTTGCCGTCGCGGGCGCCGCGTTCGTCCTGCGCCGGCACCTCCCGCTCGCGCTGTTCGGCGTCGAGGCGGTGGTCGCGGCCGTCTACCTCGGCCGCGGGTATGCCTACGGGCCGCTCGGCCCGGCGGTCGCGGTCGCGGCGTTCGTTGCCGCTGTCCGGGTACGTCGCGAGCTCGCGCTGGCGGCGGGCGGCGCCGCGGGCATCGCCCTCGTGGCCGCGGATCTGGTCGGCAGCACGGACCACTCGATCGGCGGTCTGCTCGGGAGTGTGGCGCAGCTCGCCTGGCCGATCGTCGCGTCGATCCTCGGGACCCTGGTCGCGGTGGCGCGGGACGCGCGACGCACTGCCGAGGACGAGGCGCAACGGCGGCAGGTCGACGAGGAACGGCTGCGGCTGGCGCGCGAGGTGCATGACGTCGTGGGGCACGGCCTGTCCGTCATCTCCCTGCAGTCCGGTGTCGCGCTGCACCTGCTCGATCGCCAGCCCGACGCGGCCCGCGCGGCGCTGGAGGCGATCCGCCGGGCGAGCACCGAGGCGCTCGACGAGCTTCGTACGACGCTCGCCCTCGCCCGGGACGAGACCGCGCGGCGTACGCCGGTGTCCGGCCTCGCCCGGCTGCCTGGCCTCGTCACCGAGGTGCGGTTGTGCGGGCTGCAGGTCGATCTCGACGTCGCCGCGGACGTCGACCGGCAGCTGCCCTCGCAGGTGGACCAGGTGGCGTTTCGGGTGGTGCAGGAAGCGTTGACCAACGTGCTCCGGCACTCGGCCGCCTCCCGGGTCGACGTGACGATCCGGTACGACGTGAACGCGGTGCAGATCACGGTCGATGACGACGGTCAGCTGACCGGTACGTCGCCGGCCGGCGGGGGGCACGGTGTGGTGGGGCTCCAGGAACGCGCCGGTGAGATCGGCGGCTGGTGCCGTTCGGGCCCGCGTGACGGAGGTGGCTGGCGGCTGGAGGCATGGCTGCCGGTCGACCCCACGGCCGATCAGTCGAGGTCGGTGGCCTCGCCGTGATCCGCGTCGTACTGGCCGACGACCAGCCGATGGTGCGGGTCGGACTGCGCGTGCTGCTCGAGAGCGAGCACGACCTCGAGGTGGTCGGCGAGGCGGACAACGGTACCGAGGCGCTCGCGGTGATCCGTCGTACCCGCCCCGACGTCGCGATGCTCGACATCCGGATGCCGGGCCTCGACGGGCTCGCCGTGCTTCGCGAGGTGACGGCGGACGCCACGCTCGCAGGCACCCGCGTCGTCATGGTGACGACCTTCGAGATGGACGAGTACGTCTTCGAAGCGCTCCGCGCCGGCGCGAGCGGCTTCCTCGTCAAGGACGCGGAGCCGACCGAGCTGCTGCGCGCGGTCCGCGTCGTGGCGGCCGGAGACTCGCTGCTGTCGCCGTCGGTGACCCGGCGCCTGATCGGCGCCTTCGCCGCGCGTGGCCCCGCGTCGCAGGCGCCCGACCTCAGCGAGCTGACGCCGCGCGAGCGCGAGGTGATGGCGCTCGCCGGTCAGGGGCTGTCCAACGACGAGATCGCGGGCCGGCTGTTCATCAGCCCGGCGACCGCCCGAACCCACGTCAGCCGGGTGATGCTGAAGCTCGCCGCTCGTGACCGCGCGCAGCTGGTCGTGATGGCGCATCAGGCGGGACTGGTTGCGCCGACGTGACGACCCGACGTACGCAGGATTGCGTACGTCGGAGGCGACGTCGGGCTGACGACGCGGCGCCCCCTCATCGCGACGCTGGTGGCATGACCGAAACAGCCATCGAAGTGCGCGGACTGTCGAAGCGGTTCGGCCGCCGAGACGCGGTCAGCGCACTGGACATGTCCATCCCGGCCGGCGTGGTCGCCGGTTTCATCGGGCCCAACGGTGCCGGCAAGACGACCACGCTGCGCATGCTGCTCGGCCTGATCCGGCCGACCGCGGGGACCGGCACGGTGCTCGGGGCGCCGCTGTCCTCCCCCGGCCGCTACCTGTCACGGGTCGGTGCGCTGATCGAGAGCCCGGCGTTCCATCCGGCGCTGTCCGGTCGCCGCAATCTGGAGGTGCTGGCCACCCTCGGCGGCCATCCGGCCGCTCGGGTCGACGCCGTCCTCGAGCGGGTCGGCCTGGCGGATCGCGGTGACGACGCCTTCCGCGCCTACTCGCTCGGCATGAAGCAGCGGCTCGGCATCGCCGCGGCTCTGCTCGGCGACCCGGCGCTGCTCGTCCTCGACGAGCCCACCAACGGGCTGGATCCGCTCGGGATCCGTGACATGCGCGAGCTGCTGCGCTCACTCGCGGCGTCCGGCCCGACCCTGCTCGTCTCCTCGCACCTGCTCGCCGAGCTCGAGCAGGTCTGCGACTGGATCGTCGCGCTCGACCACGGCCGGCGCGTCTACCAGGGGCCGGCTGCCGACCTGCTCCGCGCCGAACGGCAGGCGGTGATGGTGCGGCCCGAGCACGACGCGGATCTGGTGGCGCTCGCCTCGGTCGCGACCGCCGCGGGCTTCGAGGCCCGGCCCGACGCCGGCCGGCTGCACCTCATCGGCGACGTCGACAACGCAGCGCTCGCCGCGCTCAACCGCGCGGCGGTCAAGAAGGGCATCGCGCTCATCGAGATCACCCCGCTGCGCGCGACGTTGGAAGACCGGTACGAGTCACTCGTCACCACGAAGGAGTCCTGATGCGACGCGCCTACCTCTCCGAGCTGCTCAAGCTGCGCCGCCGCGCGGTGCTGGTGGCCGGGTCACTCCCGGCGTTTCTTGCGGTGCTCACCACCGTCCTGACCTTCGCGCTCGCGAAGTCCTCGCCGACGTACGACGCCGGCGGGCCGAACTTCGTACAGCGGCTGTCGTCGCTCGCGGGCGCGGGTGGGATGACGCAGGGCTACTCGCTCGGCATGAGCCTGTTCGGGCTGGTCGCGCTGATCGTCGGGATCGCGAACACCACCAGCGAGTTCAGCCTCGGCACGCTTCGCACGACGTTCCTCGCGCAACCTGACCGCAAGGCGTGGCTGACCGGGCGCCTGCTCGCGCTCGCGACGCTGCTCGTCGCGTCGTTCGCGGCGGCGTTGGTGGCCGGCGTCGTCACGGCGTACATCATGGCTCCGATCCGTGACGTCGGCACGGGCGCCTGGCTGAGCGGTAGCGGCATCGCGGCGGCGTTCGGCGACTACCTCAACGCATTGCTCGGCGCTGCGTTCTTCGCGCTGCTCGGTACGGCGATCGCCGTCGTGGTCCGTTCCACCGTCCCGGCGCTGGCGATGGCGATCGTGTGGACCTTCCCGCTCGAGCACATCATCCAGAACGCATGGCCGACGGCGACGCAGGTGTTTCCGGGCCTGCTGTTCGCGACCGTTGCCGTCGGCGGCGTCACGGACGCGCCGTACCTGTCCGCAGTGCTCGCGTCGGTGGGTTACGCCGCGGTCGCGCTGATCGTCGCGATGGTGACACTCAGCCGGCGGGACGTGACGGCGTGACTCCATCGAGGTGCTCGAGCAGCCGGTCGAGGAACGGCACCTGCCCCCTCACCAGCTTCTCCCGCGCGGTGGGGATGTCGTACCACTCGGCGCGGTCGACCTCGGGGTACTCGCGGACGTTGCCCGATCCCTTCGGGTATTCGAGGGTGAAGGTGTTGCTGTGCGCGGTCGTGGCGTCGAAGTCGCCTTCCACGGCGTAGACCGTGATGCGCTTGCCCTTCGGCTGACGGATCTCGCCCAGCGGGATGCGCTCGCCGTCCGGCGCCGGGCTGCCGAGCTCCTCGCGGAACTCGCGGAGCGCCGCCGCGAGCGGCACCTCGGTCTCGTCGTACTCACCCTTCGGGATCGACCACGCCCGCTCGTCCATCCGCGCCCAGAACGGCCCGCCCATGTGAACGATGAGCACCTCGGTTTGGCCGGAGGTACGCCGGAACAACAGCAACCCGGCAGCCAACTGGGCAGGCACGCGTCCTCCTCCCCACCGCCGCCCTTCTGCGGCGTCGGCTACGCCGGCCTCGATGCATACAAACTAGGCGAGGGTCCTTGGAAGACGACGATGCTGCGGGCGCCGTTGCCCTTCGCCATCTGGTCGAACGCGTCGTTCACCTCGGCCAGCCCGATGCGCCTCGTGACGAGCGCGGCGAGGTCGAGCTTGCCGGCCACGGCGAGCTCGGCGAGCACCGGCAGGTCGCGCGCCGCGTCGGTCTCGCCGTAGACGCTGCCGCGGATCTGCTTCGAGTCAGCCATCAGTGACAGCGCGCCGAAGGTGACCGACTCGTCGTACCGGCCGGCGCCGACCAGCGTGACGATCCCGCCGCGGCGGGCGGACGCATACGCCGCGAGGATCGCCTCCGGTTTGCCGACCACCTCGATCGCGTGGTC
>CAZEAM010000332.1:0-12478 GCA_964510285.1 uncultured Frankiaceae bacterium
GACCGGCCGGGCCGCGATCCTCGCGCTCGCGCTCGCCTTCGTGATCGTGGCGGTCGCCCTGCCGTTCAAGATCTGGCTCAGCCAGCGCGGTGACCTGCAGTCGCTCAACACCCAGATCCAGCAGGCCCAGGACCGGGTCGCCGCGCTCAACGCGGAGGACCAGAAGTGGCACGACCCGGCGTACATCGAGGCGCAGGCGCGCAAGCGGCTGCACTACGTGATGCCCGGCGAGAAGAACCGGGTCGTCCTGGGCCCGAAGCCGTCGCACGTGCAGAAGGACATCGCCACCGCGATCGCCCACCCGGCCGCCCCGCCGGTCTCGAGCGGCCCTTGGTACTCCCAGCTTTGGCAGTCGATGCAGACCGCGGGAGCGGAACCCACTTCGCACCGTGGTTGATCCCGACGACCTCGCGGCCGTCGCGCAGCAGCTGCACCGGCCACCGCGGGCCACACGCGCGGTCGCGCACCGCTGCACGTGCGGTCTTCCGGATGTCGTCGAGACCTCGCCCCGGCTTGAGGACGGTACGCCGTTCCCGACGCTGTACTACCTGACCTGCCCGAAGGCCCGGTCGGCGGTCGGGCGGCTCGAGGCGGCCGGCTTGATGCGCGAGATGACCGAGCGCCTGGCGGCCGAACCCGACCTGGCGAGCCGCTACCAGGCGGCGCACGAGGCATACCTGGCGCGCCGCGACGAGATCGAACCGCTCGGTACGACGGTGACCGCGGGCGGGATGCCGAACCGGGTCAAGTGCCTGCACGTCCTCGTCGCGCATGCGCTGGCGGCCGGCCGCGGGGTCAATCCGTTCGGCGACGAGGCCCTCGACCAGCTGGACGACTGGGGAACCGACGGCCCGTGCGTCGATCCGGCGGCGGAAGCGGATGGTTCGAGATGACCCGCGTCGCGGCGCTGGACTGCGGCACCAACTCGCTGCGGTTGCTGGTCGCCGACGTCGACGGGTCGAGCCTCACCGACGTCGTACGCCGGATGGAGATCGTGCGGCTCGGCGAAGGTGTCGACCGGACCGGGCGACTCGCCCCGGCAGCCCTTGCGCGAACCTTCGGAGTGCTCGACGAGTACGCCGAGCAGGTTCGCGCGCTCGGTGCGGAGGCGGTCCGGATGGTTGCCACGAGTGCGACGCGCGATGCGAGCAACCGCGCCGAGTTCGTCGAGGGAGTGCGGCAGCGCCTGGGCGTCGACCCCGAGGTGGTCACCGGCGAGGAGGAGGCGGCACTGTCCTTCGCGGGTGCGACGCGCGAGCTCGCGCGCGACGCGTTGGCCTCGCCGTACCTCGTCGTGGACATCGGCGGCGGATCGACCGAGTTCGTGCTCGGTGACCCGTCGGGGGCGACGGCCGAATGCTCAGTCGATGTCGGCTGTGTGCGGATGACGGAGCGCCACCTCGTCGACGATCCGCCCACGGCTGCGCAGATCGACGCGGCCCGTCGCGACATCGTTGCCGCAGTCGAGCGGGCGAAGGCAAGCGTGCCGATCGAGAAGGCCGAGACGCTGATCGGTCTGGCCGGCTCGGTCACGACTGTGGTCGCGCTGGCGCTCGGCCTCGACGAGTACGACGCGACCCGTATCCACCATGCACGGATCACTCGCACCGACGTGCGCCGCCTCACGGACGAGTTGTTGGCTGCGACCAGGGCGCAGCGTGCGGCGATGCCGGTGATGCATCCGGGTCGGGTCGACGTGATCGGGGGTGGTGCGCTCGTCCTCGACACGATCATGGCGGAGGGCGGGTTCGCCGATGTGGTGGCGAGCGAGCACGACATCCTCGACGGAATCGCTTTCAGCATCGTTGACCGCTGATGGTGGCCGAACCGGGCAGCGGATGGACCGGCGATCTCGCGTCTGCGACAACGCCGGTGGCGGAGACGAGCGCCGAGGTCGTCCGCCTCGCCGAGACCTCGACGTCGATCGGTGAGCTCAGCGCTCGAGTCACCGTCTGCCGCGCGTGTCCGCGCCTCGTGGCGTGGCGCGAGGAGGTGGCGCGGACCGGCCGCGCGGCGTACGCCGGGCAGGCGTACTGGGGCCGGCCGGTGTCCGGCTTCGGGCCGGCCGATGCCCGCGTCGCGATCGTCGGCCTGGCGCCCGCCGCGCACGGCGGCAATCGGACCGGGCGGGTCTTCACCGGCGACCGCAGTGGGGACTGGCTGTTCGCCGCGTTGCATCGCGCGGGCTTCGCGCGCCTGCCGGTCTCGGTCGACGCCGACGACGGGCAGGAGCTGATCGACGTCCGGATGGTTGCGGCGGTGCGCTGCGCGCCACCCGCCAACGTCCCGACGACGGGCGAACGCGACACGTGCCGACCATGGCTGGAACGTGAGCTCGCGCTGCTTCAGCCGACCCTGCGGGTCGTCGTCGCGCTGGGCGGGTTCGCGTGGTCGGTGGTCTGGCCGGTGCTAGCCACCCTGGGCCATACGCCGCCCCGACCCCGCCCGAAGTTCGGGCACCTCGTGGAGGCCGTGACGCCGGAAGGCCTACTGGTGCTGGCGTCGTTTCACCCCAGCCAGCAGAACACCTTCACCGGCCGGCTCACCGAGCCCATGCTCGACGCGGTCTTCGCCCGGGCTGCCGCCCGGCTCGCCGGCGAATAGCCAGCGGTCGAGTTATCCACAGCCCAGAAATCTGGCCTGGTCGGCCACAAGGCGACACCGAAACACTGCCCTCGCGGTAACGAAACGACCCGTGGAGGTGAACATGATCGACTTTCTGCTGGCGCTACTCGGCCATGGCTGGGAGGGCTGACCTGTCCGGTCGCGGGTGCGGCCTAGGTTGATTCCTGCGGCGGGCGGCAAGGAGCGAGCGGGGACAGATCGCTGGTTTCCTTGCCGCCCGTTGGCGTCGATAAGTGTCGGTCAGCACGGTGTGATCGTGCTAACTGCCTGCCAACCGACTGCGTACCGCGATGATCGGGTAGGAACGGGGCCATGCCGGGACCTCGGATCTTGATCGTCGGCGGCGGCTACGTCGGCATGTACACGGCGCTGCGGTTGCAGCGCCGGCTCCGCCGCCACGAGGCGCAGATCACGGTGATCGGCTCGCAGGCCTACATGACCTATCAGCCGTTCCTGCCCGAGGCGGCCGCAGGCAACCTCGAGCCGCGCCACATGGTGGTGCCGTTGCGGCGGGTGCTGGACAAGTGCGAGGTGCTGACCGGCAGCATCACCGAGATCCGCCACGGGGACCGCGCGGTGACGTTCCGTCCGGATGAAGGTGCGGCCCGCACCGTCCCGTACGACGTGCTGGTGGTGGCGTGCGGCTCGATCGCCAAGACGCTGCCGATCCCGGGTCTGGCGGAACAGGGGATCGGCTTTCGGACCGTGGCGGAAGCGGTGTACCTGCGAAACCAGGTGCTGTCGCGTCTCGACCTCGCCGCCTCGACCGACGACTCGGAAGTACGTGCCCGGGCGTTGAGCTTCGTCTTCGTCGGTGGCGGCTATGCCGGCATCGAAGCGATTGCAGAACTGCAGGACATGGCGCGGGACGCCCTGCGGTCCTACGACGGGCTCAGTCCCGCCGACATGCACTGGACCATGGTGGAGGCCTCGGACCGCATCCTGCCCGAGGTCAGCCTGGACATGGCGGAGTACACCGTTCGCCAGCTGGAGCGCTGCGGGATCAAGGTCCGGCTCAACACCCGGGTCAAGTCGATGGTCGGCGGGGTTGTCGAGCTCGACGACGGGTCGGTCTTCTCCGCCGACACCGTGGTCTGGACGGCGGGCGTGCGACCGAACCCGCTCCTCGAGCACAGCGACCTGCCGCTCGACGCCGCGACGCGCCTGCGGGGTCACGCGCAGCTGCGCGTGGTCGGGGTGGACGACGCCGGGGGGGCCGGGGAGTGCGCGGCGGTACCCGACGTCACGAAGGGGGAGGGGGCGTTGTGCGGGCCGACCGCGCAGCATGCGGTGCGGCAGGCGAAGCAGCTCGCCGACAACATCGTGGCGGCGTTGCGTGGTCGTGAAGTCAAGGAGTACCGCCATGCCTACGCGGGATCGGTCGCGAGCCTCGGTCTGCACCGCGGGGTGGCGGAGGTCTACGGCATCAAGCTTCGAGGCCTTCCCGCCTGGTGGATGCACCGGACCTATCACGTGGCGCGGCTGCCGACCGTCAACCGCAAGATGCGCGTGCTGGCGGACTGGACGCTGGCGCTGTTCTTCCGGCGCGAGATCGTGTCGCTGGGCAGTTTCGCGGATCCCCGCCGGGACTTCGAGCGGGCGGCTGCCGGCGGGTAACGTCGGGTCGCCCCCGTAGCCCAACTGGACAGAGGCACCGGACTTAAGATCTGGTCAGTGTCGGTTCGAATCCGACCGGGGGTACCCGGAGCGACCACCCGAAACGTAACCAGTGAGAGGGCATCGATGACCAAGGCGGAGACCGCTTACGAGCTGTTGAAGGCGGCTGTCGGGGAGACCGAGGGCACGAGCGACTGGCTCGAGATCACCCAGGAGCGGATCAACCAGTTCGCCGACGTCACCGAAGACCATCAGTTCATCCATGTCGACCCGCAGAAGGCCGCCGAGTTGTCTCCGTGGGGCGTGACGATCGCGCACGGCTTCCTCACCCTGTCGTTGCTGGTCAAGCTCAGCTCGTCGATTCACCAGCCGATGGAGCGGTTCGACGGTCTCGTCATGGGCGTCAACTACGGCTTCGAGAAGATCCGCTTCATCCAGGCGGTGAAGGTGGGATCGCGGATCCGTTGCACCAGCGTGCTGTCGGGAGTCGAGCTCAAGGACCCGAACACGCTGCACACCATCCGCACCATGACGGTCGAGATCGAGGGTGAGTCGAAGCCGGCGTTGGTCGCCGAGTGGATCACCCGACTCGTCTACGGGTAGTGCGTGCCGGTCAGCCCGAGTAGGTCGGGCCGGCCCGTTCCACATCGATCTTGATCAGCACCCGCTGGTCGCGCACCATCGCCGCGCGGTAGTCGTCCCAGTCGGGGTGCTCGCCCGAGACGGATCGGTAGTAGTCGACCAGGCCCTCCATCGCCTCGGGCAGCTCGACGATCGTCACGGCCCCTTCGACCTGCACGAACTCACCGAAGAAGCCGTCGTTCATGACGGTGAGCCACGCCCGAGGGTCGCGTCGTACGTTCTTCACCTTCGCGGCTGTCTCGCGGGTGGAGATGACGACCATCCCGTCGCTGTCCGCGCTGACCGTGACCGGGGTCAGTTGCGGGCTTCCGTCCTTGCGGAGGGTGGCCAGCACGGCGCGATGGTTGGTCCGGATGAACTCGATCGCGGTCGCTATCTCCACGGCGGGACCTGGTGGCGCTAACCGCGCGAGGCAGCGCGTCGCCGGTCGTGCTCGTGCACGATCGCGCGCGCATACCCGTGCGGCAGGTCGTGCTCGTCGCGCAGCCAGGTCACCCGCTCGTCGAACCGCAGCAGGGTAGGTCCGGCATCCAGGCAGCCGAACCAAGCATGAAGGTCGCGCCCCGTTGCGTGAGGGATCCTCGCCAGCAGCGACTGGTGGGTGTCCTCGGAGTGGGGCATCGACATTTGCGCCTCCTGCGTCACGCGACGGGATTCCCGTCCGCTAAGCGTCCCCTACCGGCCGCCCCCCGACAAGACCCAACCCGGCTACCGTCGCTCCCGTGGCGGGTGGGACTGCCTTCGAGGCCGATCTGGCCGATGCCGAGGCGAGCCTGAGCCGCCTGGTGGGCAGGCTGAGGGTGCTTTCGCCGAAGTCATGGCAGACCTATCGAGCACCGGTACGCCTCGCTCTTTCCCGCCTGGTCGCCCTCAATGCGGATCTGGAAGGTCGCACTCTCGCCGCTCCGGACGTCGCCGATCACGTGCTGGCCGACGCAATCGCCGTGGTTGGCGGCGACGTGCTCATGCTCCTGTCCCGAGCGGCAGCCGCCGACTCACTGGTCGAGGTGCAGGCCGTCCTGGACCAGGCTCTGGCCGAAACTCGATGAACTAGCACCTCAGAGCCAACCGCGCCGAATGGCCGCAGCCACGATCTCCGCTCGCGATGTGGCGCCGAGTTGCGCTCTCAGGTCAGCGATGTCCCTCCGGACCGTCCGGGTGGCTACTCCAAGCGTTCTGGCGATCCGTTCGTCCTTCACTCCGCCCGCAACAAGTTCCAAGATCCGTGCCGGTCGGCCCACGGGACTGTCCGGGTCGATCGAGGTGCGAAAGACACTGTCTGCTTCAGACCAAAGGTGGTCGAACAAGTAGAGGAGGAGTTGCAGCAAGCCGGGTTCTTGGATGAAGATCGCGCCCTTGCGCGGATTCTCCCGGTCGATCGCGAGGATCGCGACCGACTCGTCCATGATCAGCATTTGCGTCGGCACGTCGGCGACGGCGCGAATCCGCTCGCCGCGTGCGTGCCTGTCCTGGAAGTGCGCGTATACCTCAGGATCTGCGAGTTCCGTCGTGCCAATGACTGTTCGCTGATCCACGCCGCGGAGCTCCTGGTCGCGATCGCTGTGGCGACCGTCTCGCAAGCCTTCGGCGGACGGAGAACGGATCAAACTGCGTTGGACCCCAACGACTGCTTCAGAGGCGAGGTACACACGCCGGCGGACGTCCTCGAGGTCGGTAACGATCTCAACCAAAGCTTGTTCTGATAGCGCCGCTCGGCCTTGTGTGTAGTCCTCGGCAAAGTCGGCAATGTGAGCTCGGAGACCGATGATCTCGGCGCTCCTCTCGGCGAGCTGGCGTTCGGCCCTGGCGAGGTGTGTTTCGATCGCAAGTCGCGGATCAATGGCGGACGCACCCGCAGGCTTAGGGCTGTCCGACAGAAGTTGGGCGTCGATGAGCTTCGAGATCGCGGACTGCACCTCATCGACCGTGGCACCTACGCGGCTGGCGAGGTCGTTAACATTCGCGTTCGGATACCGCATGAGTGCGCGCCAGACCTGCTCGGTCGCGACACCATCGATGCCGATCGCCGTTAGTAGCCCCCCTGGTTCTTCCCGCCGATCCGCGGGCAATGTGCACCCCCAGCAGGTACTAGCTCAGTCGCTCGATCACCATTGCCATGCCCTGGCCCCCGCCAACGCACATCGTCTCGAGCCCGAACGTCAGGTCGTGAGTCTGCAGTCCGTTCAGCAAGGTGGTCGTGATCCGGGCGCCGGTCATGCCGAACGGGTGGCCGACCGCGATGGCCCCACCGTTGACGTTGAGCTTGTCCCCGAACGGGTCGATGCCGAGCTCGCGGGCCGAGGGGATCACCTGCGCCGCGAAGGCCTCGTTGATCTCGACCAGGTCGATGTCCTCGATCGACTTGCCGGCGAGCGCGAGGGCGCGCTTGCTGGCCTCGATCGGGCCGAGGCCCATGATCTCGGGGCTGAGCGCCGAAACCCCGGTCGAGACGATCCGGGCCAACGGCGTGAGCCCGAGCTCCTTCGCCTTCGTGTCGCTCATGATCACGACCGCCGCCGCGCCGTCGTTGAGCGGGCAGCAGTTGCCGGCCGTCACGGTGCCGTCCGGACGGAACACCGGGTTCAGCGCCGAAACGCCCTCGATGGTCACGCCGGCGCGGGGGCCGTCGTCCTTGGCGACCTCGGTGCCGTCGGGCTTGGTGACCGGAATGATCTCGCGGTCGAAGAAGCCGTTCGCGATCGCCTTCTCGGCGAGGTTCTGCGAGCGGACGCCGAACTCGTCCTGCTCCTGGCGTGAGATGCCCTTGATCTGCGCGACGTTCTCGGCGGTCTGGCCCATCGCGATGTAGACGTCGGGAAGGTTGCCCGCCTCACGGGGGTCGGTCCACGTGAAGTTGCCCTCGGCCATCTTCGCCGAACGTGCCTGGGCGTCGTTGAACGACGGGTCCTGGGTGTCGGGTAGCGAGTCGCTGTTGCCCTTGCTGTACCGGCTCACCATCTCGACGCCGGCGCTGACGAACACGTCGCCCTCGCCGGCCTTGATCGCGTGAAAGGCCATCCGGGTGGACTGCAGGCTCGACGAGCAGTAGCGCGTGATCGTCGTACCGGGTACGTCATCGAGGCCGAGCTTCACCGCGATCACGCGGCCGATGTTGTAGCCCTGCTCACCGCCGGGCAGACCGCAGCCGACGATCAGGTCGTTGATGGTGTGCGGGTCGAGCGCGGGCACCTTGTCCAGCGCGGCCTGCACGATGGTGGTCGCCAGGTCGTCGGGGCGGAAGTCGACGAGGGAACCCTTGAAGGCGCGACCGATGGGGGAACGAGCGGTGGCAACGATGACGGCCTCTGGCATGACATCTCCTTCGCGGGTGTACGTGTCCGCCGATGGCAGATGTCCAAGAGTACGTTCTGCCCCGTGGAGGTCTATGACTCGGTGGTCGACCTGATCGGCCGGACCCCTCTGGTGCGGCTCAACAGCGTCGCGCGCGACGTCCCGGCCACTGTGCTTGCAAAGGTGGAGTACCTCAACCCGGGCGGCTCGGTGAAGGACCGGATCGCGACCCGCATGATCGACGCCGCCGAGAAGAGCGGGGCCCTCCCGCCCGGCGGGACGATCGTCGAGCCGACCAGCGGCAACACCGGCATCGGGCTGGCGATCGTCGCGCAGCAGCGCGGTTACCGATGCGTGTTCGTCTGCCCCGACAAGGTGTCGGCGGACAAGATCAACGTGCTCCGGGCGTACGGCGCGGAGGTCGTCGTGTGCCCGACCGCCGTGCCGCCCGAGCACCCGGACTCCTACTACAGCGTCTCCGACCGGCTGGCCCAGGAGCTGCCGGGTGGTTGGAAGCCCGACCAGTACTCCAACCCCTGGAACCCGCAGTCGCACTACGAGACCACCGGTCCGGAGCTGTGGCAGCAGACCGACGGTCGGATCACCCACTTCGTCGCCGGCATCGGGACCGGCGGCACCATCAGCGGGACCGGCCGCTACCTCAAAGAGGTGTCCGACGGCACGGTCCGGATCGTGGGCGCCGATCCGGAGGGGTCGGTCTACTCCGGCGGCACCGGCCGCCCCTATCTGGTGGAGGGAGTGGGCGAGGACTTCTGGCCGGCCAACTACGACCGTGACGTCTGCGACGAGGTCATCGCGGTGTCGGACGCCGACTCGTTCGTCATGACCCGCCGCCTCGCCCGCGAGGAAGGTCTGCTCGTCGGTGGGTCGTGCGGCATGGCCGTGGTGGCCGCCTTGCGCGCGGCACAGTCAGCGAGCGCGGACGACGTGGTCGTCGTACTGCTTCCGGACGGTGGGCGCGGCTACCTGTCCAAGATCTTCAACGACGAGTGGATGGCCGACTACGGCTTCCTGTCCGTCGACGGCAAGGCCGAGACGGTGGGTGACGTGCTCACCCGAAAGGGCGGGCGGCTGCCGGAGTTCGTCCACGTCCACCCGAACGAGACCGTGCGCGAGGCGATCGACATCCTGCGGGAGTACGGCGTGTCGCAGATGCCCGTCGTTCGCGCCGAGCCGCCGGTGATGGCCGCCGAGGTGATGGGTTCGGTCGTGGAGCGTGACCTGCTCGATGCGCTGTTCAACGGCCGCGCCCGGCTCGCCGATCCGCTCGAGCGACACATGTCGTCGGCGCTGCCCCACGTCGGGTCGGGCGAGCCGGTCGCCGCGGCGATGGCCGCGTTGCAGGATGCCGACGCCGCCGTCGTACTCGACGACGGCCGACCGATCGGCATCGTGACCCGGCAGGATCTGCTCGGCTTCCTGGCCGCCCAGTAGTTTGTGCGGCTTCGCCGCCCCAGGAACGGCGGAGATCGTTCACGATCGGATCCACAGCCCGAGTCTCATCCACATTCCGCGCCGCCGTGACCCGCAGCTTCCCCGAGTCGGATCCACGTGAGCGTTCCGTACGGGCGGGACGTGGCCGACCAACCCGGTCTCGTTGTTCACCGCTCGCGGACGCTGTCGGCAGCAGACTCGATCGGGTTGCCGCCGCGGACCACCATCGAGCGAACGGTGCTTGACCTGCTTCGCGCCCGGCCGTCCGCGGATGCGGCGCTCGGTCTCGCAGCTGATGCGCTCCGGGCGCGACGAACCACTGCGGCGCGGCTGCGTGCCGCACTCACGGCCCAGCCGACGACGCGATGGCGGCAGGTACTGCTTGACGCACTTCCTGACCTCGACCGGGGCGCCCAATCGCCACTCGAGCTTCGAGACGCGGCGCTCCGGCGGCGCCACGGCCTACCTGCGGGCGACCGTCAAGTTCGTCGCACCGATGAAGGCATTGAGTATCTCGATGTCGTGATTGCTGAATACGCACTCCACGTCGAGTTGGACGGTCGGCTCGGTCATGACCGGGCTCGCGAGCTCTGGCGAGACATGCGCCGGGACAACCGCAGTGAGGTGGCCGGGCTGCGCCACCTTCGCTACGGGTGGTCCGACATTGTGGACCGCTCGTGCGCGGTCGCGGCGCAACAGGCGATCATCCTCCGCCAGCAAGGATGGACCGGGAAGTTCAGGGTTTGTCCAGATTGTCCTGAGCCGCTCCCGCCGGGATTGGTCTGGTGACAGCAGGGTTGTTGGCCTTGTGCGCCCGCAGGCGGGCGGTAGCTGTTCACAACCCTCGTAGGGTGAGGTCGTGGGCGCCGACAGGGACGGGTTCGAGACCCTTGCGATCCACGCGGGGCAGGAACCCGATCCGACGACCGGGGCGGTGACCACGCCGGTCTACCTCACCTCGACGTTCGCGCAAGACGGCGTCGGCGGCACGCGCGGCGGTTACGAGTACAGCCGAAGCGGCAACCCGACGCGCGCTGCCCTCGAGACCTGCCTGGCGGCACTCGAAGGCGGGGTTCGCGGGTTCGCTTTCGCCAGCGGGCTCGCCGCGACCGACACCTTGCTGCGCACGATCTGCGGGCCCGGCGACCACGTGGTGATCCCGGGCGACGCGTACGGCGGCACCTACCGGTTGTTTGCCAGGGTGCTGGAGCAGTGGGGGCTGGACTACTCCGCGGTGGCGCAGCAGGACCTCGACGCCGTGCGCGGCGCGATCCACGACCGCACCCGCCTGATCTGGTGCGAGACGCCGACCAACCCGCTGCTCGGGGTCACCGACATCGCCGCGCTGGCCGAGGTCGCGCACGGCGCGGGCGCGCTGCTCGTCGTCGACAACACCTTCGCCTCGCCGTACCTGCAGCAGCCGTTGTCGCTCGGTGCGGACGTCGTCATGCACTCGGCGACGAAGTACCTCGGCGGACACAGCGACGTTGTGGGCGGTGCGCTGGTCGTTGGTGGTAACGGCCTGGCCGACGAGGTCGCCTTCCACCAGAACGCGATCGGCGCGGTGGCCGGGCCGATGGACGCGTGGCTGGTGCTGCGCGGGATCAAGACGCTGGCGGTCCGGATGGAGCGCCACTGCGACAACGCTGAGCGCATCGTGGCGATGTTGCGTGAGCACCCCGGCGTCGCCGAGGTCCGCTACCCCGACACCGACGAGGTGGCCAAACGGCAGATGCGCCGGTTCGGCGGGATGGTGTCGTTCCGGGTCAGCGGCGGCGAGTCGCGCGCCCTCGAGGTCTGCAGCAAGACCCGGCTGTTCACCCTCGCCGAGTCGCTCGGCGGCGTCGAGTCGCTGATCGAGCATCCGGGGCGGATGACCCACGCGAGCGTCGCCGGGTCAGCCCTTGAGGTCCCCGGTGACCTGGTTCGGCTGTCCGTCGGGATCGAGTCCGTGACCGATCTGGTCACCGATCTGGAGCGCGCCCTGGGATGACCGGCCGCGGGTCTCCGGAGCCATCACGGCCAGGGCGGCAGCCACCCCGAGGATGCCCGACGTGCTGAAGAACGCGGCGCCGTACGACGCGTCGGCTATTGCGCCGGCGACCACCGGCCCGCCGACACTGCCGATGTCCGACGACATCGTGTACGCCGCGAACACCGGCCCGGCGCGCCCTTCCACCAGGTCGCCGACAACCGCGCCGGGGGCCACGTCGAGCAGGCCGGACCCGAGGCCGAGCACGGCGAGGCCGACCACGTAGCCGGGCAGGTCCTGGAATGCGCCGAGCACGGCGATCCCGGCGCCGCTGCAGACGCATCCGCCGATGAGCAGCGGCTTGCGGCCGACCTGGTCGGCGTACCGCCCGGCGGGCAGCAGGGTCGCACCGTTGAGCGCCGACACGACGAGGAACCCGACGCCGGTCCAGATCGGCTTGCGGTGCAGGACGTCGCTGACGAACAGCGGCACCAGCGCCGAGCGGACCCCGATCGCGCCCCACGAGTCGGCGAAGTTCGCGGCCAGCGCCGCCCGGTAGGCGGGGTTGCGCAGGGCCGCGGGCAGCGTGGTCCGCCCGGCCGCTGCGGTCTGGGCGCGGTCGGCGAGCGGGGTGGAGCGCAGCTGGATCAGCCCGATCCCACCGGCCGCGGTCAGTGTCGCGGCGTAGATGAAGAAGGGGAGCCGGATCGAGACCTCGTCGATCAGGCCACCGACCACCGGCCCGGTGATCCCGCCGAGCAGGAAGCCCCCGGTCCAGAAGCCCATGGCCCGGCCGCGCTGAGTCGGAGGCGTCATGCGGACGAGCAACCCGAGCGAGGAGATCGAGAACATCGCCGACCCGATCCCGCCCGCGCC
>CAZEAM010000333.1:0-1619 GCA_964510285.1 uncultured Frankiaceae bacterium
AGGGGCGTACGACGGCTGTTGTGTGCGATCAGCGACGACGGATTCGTGAGCGCGCAAGCGCGAAAGATCCAATGACCGCAAGGGTTGCGCCGGCACCGGCCGCGGCGCGGGTCGCGTACTTGCGGTCCACGACCACCAGGCTGCGACCCACCCGGTCGCCGAGCCGGGTCAGGTGCTCCTCGAGCGCCGCCTGGTTGGTCCACCGCGGCGACCAGCCGGTGGCCCGGAGCCGCTGCGACCCCACCACCCACGGATGTTGCAGGTAGGAAAGGTCACTGGCCGGCCCGGACAACGCCCCCACCCGGTGCAGCCGCTGGGCGGCGGCGAAGGCTGCCGCGGCGGGCAGCACCACGGACCGCATCCCGCAGATCCGCTCGACCTCGTCCCGCTCGAGCCACCCGTCCGACCCGACCGTGACCGCCCCCGAAACCGCTCCGGTCGCGGCGGCCGCCAGCGCGTCGAGCAGGTCGTCGAGGTGGCAGAACTGCCACAGGCACCGGCCGTCGCGGATGGCGAGCAGCCGCACGGCCTCGAACAGCCCCGGCAGCAGCGGATCGGTCACCGGGCCGACGAGCGACGCCGGGCGCACCGAGACGACCTCGAGCCCCGACTCGCTCACGGCGGCGCGGGACGCGGCCAGGCGCTCGACCGCCAGCCAATCCCCGACCAGGCCCTCCGAAGGGGTAGCCGCGAGCGGCGCGTCCTCGTCGAGCGGGACGGGGTTGGTCGCCGCCGCTCCGTAGACCATCGCGCTGGTCAGCACGACGACGCGGCCCACGCCGGCCGACCGCACCGCGTCGAGCAGCACCGTCGTACCGGCGATGTTCGTCGCGCGGCGCTGCTCGGCGGCAGCGTCGGTGGTTCGGTCGACGGCCAGGTGTACGACGGTCCGCACGCCGGCCAGTGCAGGTTCGAGGCCGGGCCCGACGGAGTCGATCTCGATGACGGCAGGCCGGGCGGGATGCTGGCGCAGCCGTGCGACCAGGGCGGCGCCGAGCGGCTGACCGACGCCGGTGACCGCGATCGGTTCGCTGCGCTGTCGGCGAACCGGGTCGGGGCCGGGAGCCATTCGTTCATCTTGACGCCTACCGTGGGGAGATGACTTCCCCGCCTTTCGGTTTCGGGCCGAGTGGTGGCGACGAGCCGGCCAAGGGCGACCCGTTCGCCGGCCTCGGCGCGACGCCGGATCTCGGGGCGATGCTGCACCAGCTGGGGGATCTGCTGTCCGGACAGACCGGTCCGGTGAACTGGCAGGTCGCCCGGCAGTCGGCGATGGCGGTGATCGGCGCCGACACCGGCACGACGGCGGCCGACGGCGCCGAGGTCGCCGACGCGATCCGGCTGGCCGACATCTGGCTCGACCCGGTCACGACCTTGCCGTCCGGCGTGGTGTCGACCGAGGCGTGGAGCCGGCGACGTTGGCTGGAGGCCACCCGCCCGGCCTGGACCGAGCTGGTCGAACCGGTCGCCGAGCGGGTCGGCGCGGCGATGGGTGCGGCGCTGCCGGAAGAGGTCCGGACGATGGCGGCCCCGCTGATGGGCGTCATGACCCAGGTCGGCGGCCTGATGTTCGGCGGCCAGGTGGGCCAGGCGCTCGGCACCCTCGCGAGCGAGGTCGT
>CAZEAM010000334.1:0-17713 GCA_964510285.1 uncultured Frankiaceae bacterium
CCCCGACCAGCTCCTCGCCGTACCCGACCGCACCGGGGACGGCGATGTGCTCGCCGTCCTCGTCGGGGACCAGGAGGCCGCCGCCGGCAGCCCCCAACGCCAGGACGCCCTCCGAGACGACGACGTCGGCCACGTCCGCAGGAGTCCGGGTTCGGGCGAGCGCGGCCGTGACGCGCTGCAGGCGAGCGGCGCGATCGGTGATTCGCTGCAGGATGGCCAGCCGCTGGATCTCGTCGAGCATCCGGGTCTCGAAGGCGACGACCGGCGCGGACTCCCGGCCGGCGGAGAGCTCACGGAGCTGGCGGATCACCGCCTCGACGTACCAACGGCGAAAGAGCCGATGGACATGCGGCGTCTCGAGGGTGAGCAGCCTGGCTGCCCGCGCATAGGCGTCCGCCTCGTCCAGCGCGGTGAGGTAGGCCTCGCCCGCATCGGCCGCGCTCGCCGGTAGGTCGAGCACCAAGCGGGTTCGGCTCTCCCCGCGCCGGGCGGCGGCAAGCGCCTGGCGCTTGATCGCGTCGCGCGCCTCGGCGAAGCCGTGAACGACGGTCTGGATCAGCCGAACCAGATGCTCCGGCGCATCAGCGCCGGATCTCGCTCGGCTGGCTGCCAGCGAGAACTCGCGGACCAGGTTGTCGATGTGGGATTTGGCGTCGATGAGCAGATCGGTCGGTACGTCGCCGAGGACGACCGTGTAGCGGACCTCGCCGGTTGCCGGCGAGAGCTCGGGCCAGTTCGCGAGCAGGCGGTCGAGGTCCGCCCCCGTGGGCTCGGAGTGTTCGACCTCGCGCGTGGGAACCACCTCGGCCCACACGGTCTTCACGCCGCCCGCACCCGGGGTCACCCCCCAGTTGTCCGCCAGCGCAGAGATCAGCGCCAGTCCGCGGCCGGTCATGTTGGTGGCGCTCGTCGCCGGCCGGACCGGGGGCCGGGGATTGTGGTCGCGGACCTCCACCCGGATCAGATCGGAGTTCCCGCTCACCGCCACGGTGACCGGAGGAGAACCGTGCTGGATCGCATTGGCGATCAGCTCGGCCGCGACCAGCGCCACATCGTCGACGACGTTGGCGGCCCCGCGATCGATGGCTTCCCGCTCGACGAAGGCGCGCGCGACGCGAACGGCGGTCGGGCTCGCGTCGAGGACCAGTTCCGCGCGGTCGCTCACAACTGGCGCGACACGACTGTCCCTCGCGTCATACATCACCATCTTGCCCTACCCATTCCCGGGCAACCATCGTCATTCCGGACAGGTCAGTTCATGCGGCAGGATGGCGGCCATGCGAAAGATCGGCTTGCTGGGAGCGACCGGCTACACCGGACGGCTCACCGCCACGGAGTTAGCCCTGCGCGAGATCCCGGTCCGGCTGGGCGGGCGGTCCGAGGAGCGGCTGTCCCGCGTGGACGCGGCCGATGGCGCCGAGCGGGTAGTCGTCGACACCACCGATCGTGCCGCGCTCGATCGCTTCATGGCCGGACTCGACATCGTGATCTCCACGGTGGGCCCGTTCGAGATCCTCGGCCGCCCAGTGGTCGACGCGGCGGTCGCCGCAGGAGTCCACTACATCGACTCGACCGGCGAACCGGACTTCATGACGTGGGCGTACGAGACGCACAGCAGCGCGCTCACGGCGGTGATCCCCGCGTGCGGCTATGACTACGTACCGAGCGACTGCGCGGCTGCGGTGGCCGCGTCGATGCTCGACGGGAAGCCGGAGCGGATTGACATCGGATACGCCGCGAAAGGAATCAAGCCGACCCGGGGAACCGCGCGCAGCGCGCTCGGCGCGATCCTCGCGCAGGGCAACCCACAGATCCGGCGGGCGACGGTCGGCGACCGCCCGGCTCTGCAAGTCCCGCTAGGTGACCTCCTCACCACGGGCCGCTGGGCCGGCGACGCGGTGGTGACCGCCAACCTCGCGGTGTCCAAGGCCGCGCACGCAATCGTCCCGGTCCTCGGCCCGGCCACCGGTCCGATGCTGAAAGTCGCGGCGTCGCTGCTGCGCCGCATGGTGGAGCGCATGCCGGAGGGCCCGACGGACGAGACGCGGGCCAGCGCGAAGGCGACGGTGTCCGCGACCGCGACCCGCGGCAACCAGAGCGCCACGGTGACGGTGGACGTCACCGACGTCTACGCCTTCACGGCCCTAGCCCTGGTCGAGTTCGCCCTGAAAGCGGAAGGCAAAGGCCCGCTGTCCCCCGCCGAGTCCGTCGACCCGGCAAACATGCTCGACGCCCTGACCGGCCCCCTGCTCAAGTGGAGGCGCAACTAACCGTCGCCGAGCGAGACGCCAGCAAGTCCCAGCACTGACCGCCGAGCGAAGCGACGGCGGCGAGATCCGACCGCAGCAGCCTATGAACTCGCCGCGGTCTTCGGCGAGTTCATGAGCTGCGAGGACCGGACTCGCCGCGCCGTCGCAACCTACTTCCCGGCGATCAGCTCCGCGATTTGCACGGCGTTGAGCGCGGCGCCTTTGCGCAGGTTGTCGCCGCTGACGAACAAGGCAAGCCCGCGCTGGTCCGCAACGCCCGGGTCCTGGCGCAGCCGGCCGACGTAGCTCGGGTCCTTGCCGGCCGCGAGCAGCGGGTGGGGCACGTCGGCCAGGACCACGCCCCGCGCGGACGCGAGCAGCTCGCGGGCCCGCTCGACCGGCAACGGCCGCGCGAACTCGGCGTTGATCGACAGCGAGTGCCCGGTGAACACCGGCACCCGCACGCAGGTCCCGGACACCGCGAGATCCGGGATGCCGAGAATCTTGCGGCTCTCGTTGCGGAGCTTCTTCTCCTCGTCGGTCTCGAACTCACCGTCATCAACGATCGACCCGGCCATGGGCAGCACGTTGAACGCGATCGGCGCGACGTACTTCTCGGGCGCGGGGAACGACACCGCCTCGCCGTCGTGGGTGAGCTCGCTGGCGCGGTCGACCACCTGGCGGACCTGCTTGTCGAGCTCGTCGACCCCGGCACCGCCACTGCCCGAGACCGCCTGGTAGGTGCTCACCACCAACCGGGTGAGCCCGGCCTCGTCGTGCAGCGGGCGAAGCGGGGGCATCGCGACCATGGTCGTGCAGTTCGGGTTGGCGATGATGCCCTTGCGCGCTTCGTCGATCGCCTGCGGATTCACCTCGCTGACCACGAGGGGCACGTCCGGGTCCATCCGCCAGGCCGAGGAGTTGTCGATCACGGTGACCCCTGCCGCGGCGAACCGCTCGGCCTGCGCGCGCGACGTCGTGGCGCCGGCGGAGAACAGTGCGACATCGAGGCCACCGGGGTCGGCCACGGATGCGTCCTCGACGACGATGTCCGCACCACGCCACGGCAGCGTCGATCCTGCCGAGCGCGCGGAGGCGAAGTAGCGGATCTGCTCGACCGGGAAGCTGCGCTCCTCGAGGAGCTTGCGCATGACCCCGCCAACCTGGCCGGTCGCACCGACGACGCCGACTCTCATGCGGCGCTCCCGCGGGACCGCCGGGGGTCGCTCATCGGCCGGATCCGGCGTGGACGACCGCAGGCGCGCCCTCCGGATCGTCGAGGCCGAACGCCTCGTGGACCGCACGGACCGCGGCGGCGACGTCGGTGTCGGCACAGACCACCGAGATCCGGATCTCCGAGGTGGAGATGTTCTGCACGTTGACGCCGGCCGACGCGAGCGCTTCGAAGAAGGTCGCGGAGACGCCTGGATGAGAACGCATGCCGGCCCCGACGAGGGACACCTTCCCGACGTGGTCGTCGGAGTTGAGCGACTCGAAGCCGATCGCTTGCTGGACCTTGCCGAGCGCCTCCATCGCACCCTTGAGGTCCGCCTTGGGAAGGGTGAAGGAAACGTCGGTGCGACCGGTGGTGCCCGACACGTTCTGGACGATCATGTCGATGTTGACCCCGGCGTCGGCGATCGTGCGGAAGATGCCGGCCGCCTCACCCGGCTTGTCCGGCACCCCGACCACGGTGACCCGCGCCTCGGAAAGATCGTGGGCGACTCCGGAGATGATCGCCTGCTCCACCAGTTCCTCCTCGGGGATGCCAACGACCCAGGTGCCTTCGCGGTCGGAGAACGACGAACGCACATGAATCGGTACGCCGTAACGCCGGGCGTACTCGACGCAACGCAACATCAGGACCTTGGCGCCGCTCGCCGCCATCTCGAGCATCTCCTCGTAGGAGATCCGATCGAGCCGGCGGGCGGTACCGACGATCCGCGGGTCGGCGGAGTAGACGCCGTCGACGTCCGTGTAGATCTCGCAGACGTCCGCGTTCATCGCCGCCGCGAGCGCTACGGCGGTGGTGTCCGACCCACCACGGCCGAGCGTCGTGATGTCCTTCGTGTCCTGGGAGACGCCCTGAAAGCCGGCGACGATGCAGATGTTGCCGCCGGCGAGCGCGTCGGTGATCCGGCCCGGGGTGACATCGATGATCCGGGCCTTGCCGTGGCTCGAGTCGGTGATCACTCCGGCCTGCGAGCCCGTGAAGGACCGCGCCTCGAACCCCTGGTTGGCGATCGCCATCGCGAGCAGCGCCATGGAGATCCGCTCGCCGGAGGTGAGCAGCATGTCGAGCTCGCGCGGCGGCGGCAGCGGGGTCACCTGCTGGGCGAGGTCCAGCAGCTCGTCGGTGGTGTCGCCCATCGCCGAGACGACCACGACGACGTCGTTGCCGGCACGGCGCGCGTCGACGATCCGCTGGGCCACCCGCTTGATGCGCTCGGCGTCACCGACCGACGACCCGCCGTACTTCTGGACGACGAGAGCCATAACACAAGGATACGGACCGCAACGAATCCCCGATCCCCATTTGTTCATGGCAAAGCGAGGCTGACATTTTGACCCCCAGCGCGCCAGCCGAATCGGAGATGGGAGAGGTCCCGGAGCGACGTAAACGGCAGCATGCTCGCCTTAGTCGCGGAGGGACCTGTCCCATCTCCGCCTACGTATAGGCGCGGCGACCTTCGAAGGCCCGGCCGAGCGTCACTTCGTCGGCGTACTCGAGGTCGCCACCGACCGGCAGTCCCGAAGCGAGGCGGGTGACCTTGATTCCCATCTCCTTGACGAACCGCGCGATGTAGGTCGCGGTCGCCTCGCCCTCCAGGTTGGGATCGGTCGCGAGGATCAGCTCGGTGACGCTGCCGTCGGCGAGCCTGGCCATCAGCTCCTTGATCCGCAGGTCGTCCGGACCGACGCCTTCGATCGGGGAGATCGCGCCGCCGAGCACGTGGTAGCGGCCGCGGAACTCCCTCGTCCGTTCGATCGCCACGACGTCCTTCGGCTCCTCGACGACGCAGATGACCGACAGGTCGCGTCGCGGGTCGCGGCAGACCCGGCACTGCTCCGCTTCGGCGACGTTGCCGCAGACGGTGCAGAACCGGACCTTGTCCTTGACTTCGTTGAGCGCCGCGACCAGCCGTCGTACGTCGGCCGGATCGGCGGCGAGCAGGTGGAAGGCGATCCGTTGCGCGCTCTTCGGCCCGACGCCGGGGAGCCGGCCGAGCTCGTCGATCAGGTCTTGGACCGGGCCTTCGTACAAGGACGCCTACAGCCCGGGGATGCCGAGTGCGCCGCCCATGCCGCCCGTCAGCGGGCCCATCTTGGCGGCGCTCATCTCGTCGGCGACGCGTTTCGCGTCACGGACGGCGGCAACCACCAGATCCTGCAGGGTCTCCACGTCGTCGGGATCGACTGCGGACGGGTCGATCGTCAGGGCCTCGAGCTCGCCCGCGCCGGTCATCGACGCCTTCACCAGCCCACCGCCCGCGCTGCCCTCGACGAGGGTCGCAGCGAGCTCCTCCTGCGCCGCGAGCAGGTCGCGCTGCATCTTCTGGGCCTGCTTCATCAGCTGCTGCATGTTCGGCTGTGGAGGCATGCCACGAGCCTAGGGCGCCCGGCGGACAGGCAACCTTTTCGGCACGCCACCGCGTTCGGTCAGGCAAGGTGGGATCGGTCGATTGGGGGCGAGGCGCGTGGGCGAACCCGTCGAGTTCCACGACTTCGTCCTGGCGCGGCGGCGCGCCCTGCTACGAACCGCGTGGCTGCTCACGGGCGACTGGCATGCCGCGGAGGACCTGGTGCAGACGGCGCTGATGCGCTGCTACCCGCACTGGCGACGCATCGCGACGGACAACCCTGACGGCTATGTGCGGAGGGCCATCGCTACCGCCCACATCTCGGCACGGCGCAGGAAGTGGTGGGGAGAGCGGCCCATCGCAACGCCGCCCGACGGAACGGCGAACGATGAGTACGAAACGGCCGACTCCCGGCACGTCCTTGTCGCGGCGCTCCGGCGCCTTCCAGCCCGACAGCGGGCAACCGTGGTCCTGCGCTTCTACGAAGACCTCACCGAGGCCGAAACGGCGGCCGCGCTGGGGTGCTCAGTGGGCACCGTGAAGAGCCAGACGGCGAAGGCCCTTGCCGCTCTTCGGGCCAACGGCGTGCTGCTCGTCAATACCGACGAATCAGAGCAACGCGAGGTGTCTCGTGACTCAACTTGACCTGCACGGCATCGTCCCCGAGCCGCCGGCCGACCTGCTCGACTGGGCGGCTCTCGACCGCCGCATCCGCCGTCGTCGGCTAGTACGCCAAGCCGTTGCGGTGGGCAGCGCGACAGTGATCGTCGCCGGCGTCGCGATCGTCGCGGTGTCCATCGGCAACCCGGCGCCGACCCCGCCTGCGGTCCCAGCCTCCGGCCATTCGGACGGCCGGATCGTGTTCGGCCAAGACACCATCGGCGTCACCAAGACAAATCCGTTCGCCGACACCTCGCTGTACTCGGCCACGCCACAAGGCACGGCGATCCGGCGGCTGACTCACGCGGCAGACGGGATCTATTACGCCGTCGCGTCGCCGGACGGTCGGCGCATCGCCTACACCCAGGAGACGTACGGCGTGGGATCGGCGGGGCACCCCACCCACGTGAACGGCGCGTACGTCCACGTCATCAACGCCAACGGTTCCGACGATCGCCGGGTCTACCGCTGCCCCGACTCATCCTGCGAGTCGCTCGTCTGGTCTCCAGACAGCCAGCGACTACTGATCAACGGCAATCGCCTGGTGCAGCCCGATGGGCGGATCACACCGCTCTGCATCGGCGACTGTGGACCGAACGCGTCGACGACGGACGACGCCTCCTGGTCACCGGACGGTCGGCGACTGGCCTTTCAGTACTACCTGGACGTGCCACTCCACAACGGTCGATCGGGCCCTGCCGGAACCTCGACCGTCCAAGCGATCGGAGTGATGGACTCCGACGGCTCCAACCCGAAGCCGATCACCGACGTCGGCTGCTCAGCGCCCCGCGTCGAACGGACCTGCACCGCCGACACGAACCCGGTGTGGTCGCCCGACGGGGAGTCCGTCGCCTTCACCCGGCGGCCGCTGAGCTACCTGCTGCCGAACAACTCGCAAGGCGGCCCGGTGATCCTGGGACCGAGCCGGATCGAAACGGCGAACCCGGACGGTGCGGACGCCCACCAGGTGTTCGACTGTGGCCAGTACTGCGCCATCCGGTCCATGACGTGGTCGCCTGCCGGTCGGAAGCTTGCGTTCGTCACGGAGGACGAGCGGGGTCTGCGCGGCAAGCCGCCGTGGTCGCTGCACGTCCTGGACCTGAGTAGCGGTCGAAACGATGCCGTGCCACTGACGTTCCTGACCGACAACGACTCACCCGACTACACGTGGGCTCCCAGCGGGGACCGCATCGCCATCGGGTCTCGCGCCGGCGACGGGAGCCGGGCGCCCGGCATCTATCTGGTGTCGGTGACGAATGGACGGCTCGGATCACCGCGGCTGTTGACGCCGACCGGCCTCCCGCCCATCACCTGGCTGGCGCGAGTACGCGACTAGCTCTGGTCGATCTCGCCGATCACCTGGGCGCCGAGGCCGTCCTGCAGCAGGGCGAGGGCGGCCGCTTCCGGATCGGCGTCGATACTGCCCTCGAGATCGTCGGACTCCTCGATGTCGTCCGGCGTGATCTCCACCGGAGGAGCCGTCGCGGGAGCCTGGTCCGGACCGCCCGCCACGGGCTTCAGAGCCGGCGCGCCGCCCGCGGTCGCGGTCACCCGCAGGTCGACGCCGACCACCTCCTTCAGGGCCTCGGTCAAGGTGCTCGCGACGTCGGCCATGAAGCGACCGGCCAGCGACGTGCTCGAGAACGCGAGGACCAGGGTGTTGCCGTCGAGCGAGTCGATCTGCGAGGACATCATCAGCGCATGCGCGGTGCGGCTCTGGGTCTTGACGACATCGAGCACGCTGTCCCACCGCCGGCGCAGCGCCGGCAGGTCCACCACGCCGGCAGCCGGCGGCGGCGCGACGGCAGCCGGCTCAGGCGGCCGGTCCGCGGCCGGCGCGACCGGCGCCGACTCGGCCGGTGCGGACGCTGCCGGTGCGGACGCTGCCGGTTCGGCAGGCGGCTCGTCGGCTGGTTGAGCTGTTGGCCTGGCGGCCGGCTTCATCGACCGCGCGGGCGCCGCGGGCGGCTCGCCGGAGCCGGGTTGCACGGTCGCGGCACGCCGCTTCTCCAGCCGGTCGAGCCGGGAGAGCAGCGCCGCCGTGTCGTTCGACGCGGCGGGCAGCAGCACCCGGGCGCAGGCCAACTCCAGCACCAGCCGGGGGGACGTCGTACCGCGCATGTCGACGAGGGCGCTCGCCATGACGTCGGCGGCATGCGACAGCGAGGCCCGCCCGAGCTGCGCGGCCTGGCTGCGCATGCGCTCCAGCGCATCGGTTGCAGCGTCGATCAGCCCGGCGTCAGCCGCATCGGGCACCGCGTCGAGGACGAGCAGGTCGCGGAACCGCTCCAGGAGGTCCTGGGCGAACCGGCGGGGGTCGAGGCCGGCTTCGATCACCCGGTCGACCGCGGCGAACACCGCCGCACCATCGGAGGCCGCGAACGCGTCGACTGCGTCGTCGAGCAGCGCCGCGTCGGTGTAGCCGAGCAGCGACAGCGCCCGCTCGTAGGTGATCAGCTCGCCGCCCGAGCCGGCCGCCAGCTGGTCGAGGATCGACTGGGCGTCGCGGGCGGAGCCGGCGCCGGCGCGAACCACGAGCGGCAGTACGAGCGGGTCCAGCTCGATCCCCTCACGAGCGGCGAGGTCGGCTAGGTGCTCCCGCATGATGTGCGGCGGGATCAGCCGGAAGCGGTAGTGGAAGGTACGCGACTTGATCGTCGTGAGGACCTTGTCCGGCTCCGTGGTGGCGAACACGAACTTCACGTGCGGCGGCGGCTCCTCGACCACCTTCAGCAGGGCGTTGAACGCCGCCGAGGTGATCATGTGCGCCTCGTCGATCACGTAGACCTTGTAACGCGACGAGACCGGCGCGAAGAAGGCACGCTCGCGCAGGTCACGCGCGTCGTCGACGAGGCCGTGCGAGGCGGCGTCGATCTCGATGACATCGAGCGACCCGGGACCGTTGGGCGCGAGCGCGACACACGACTCACACTCGCCGCACGGTGTCGAGGTCGGGCCCTTCTCGCAGTTGAGCGACCGGGCGAGGATCCGCGCGCTCGACGTCTTGCCGCACCCGCGCGGACCGCTGAACAGGTAGGCGTGGTGGATTCGCCCGGAGTCGAGCGCGGCACAGATCGGCTCCGTCACGTGCTCCTGACCGACCACCTCGGCGAAGCTGCCAGGGCGGTACTTCCGGTAGAGCGCGAGCGACATCCCGGACCGCCTCCCACACCTGGGACACCGAAAGCTGGAGGACCCCTCGCACACCCGCCAGAGCCCGCTTGCCCTTGCTGCCTTCCGGCCCTGGGGGGTTGGGCGGGGTAACGCCGCACGAGGGGTCGTCGCCCACTGTAGTGCTGGGCTGTGAGCACCGCGACTGTCCCTGCACCGACCCCGGCGACGACTAGAATGCTCGGCGGAGGATTCGCCTAGTTGGCCTATGGCGCACGCTTGGAAAGCGTGTTGGGGGCAACCCCTCGCGAGTTCGAATCTCGCATCCTCCGCCAGGAATAGTTCGGTGATCTTGGGGAACAAGCGCGGGAGCGCACCCGGCTACCGCTAGCACGTTGCAAGCAATTGTCCCGATATGTGACCTGCGATTTTGTTGTTTCCCAGCGTAATTTGCTAATCTGCTGCTTGCTTCCAGCAAACGCTTGGAAGCCCCGGGCGGCGCGCCGAATCCTGCCGGCCGCACGGGCAGACGAGGACTTTGGCAGGACCGGGGGACCCACCCGCGGTCGCGTCGTACGACGTGGTGTCAGCCAGCACGCAGTACGCAGCGGCCGCATGGGGTGAAGCCGGTGAAACCTACCGGCCGGGCACCTTCCAGCCCGAACCCGTCAGCTCACTTCGGAGGCGCTCGGAAGGGATTTCGGCATGTCCAAGCGCCGCTACCGCGGTCGTCATCGCAAGCCTTCGACCACCGCTCGGTTGACCACCGTCGGCGTGGTTGGGTTCGGTACCGCCGCAGCCTCTGTCCTGGCGGCATCCTCGGCAAGCGCCGCCACTGACGCCCAGTGGGACCGGGTCGCCCAGTGCGAATCGGGCGGGAACTGGCACATCAACACGGGCAACGGCTACTACGGCGGGTTGCAGTTCGCGGCCCACACGTGGAACTCGTTCGACACGAAGCACTACGCGCCGCGCGCCGACCTCGCCAGCCGTGCCGAGCAGATCGACGTCGCCAACCACGTCCTGGCCCGTGAAGGCTGGGGCGCCTGGCCGGTCTGTTCGCAGTACGCCGGCTCGCCCGGGCCGAGTGCGCACGTCCGCAAGGCGCGCCACCACGCCAAGCACCGCCACGCCGCCAAGCACCGCCACGCCCACCGCACGCCGACTCTCGAGAGCGACACGGCGAAGCGTGCGTCCACCCGCCACTACGTCGTGAAGCGCGGCGACACCCTGATCGGGATCGCTCGCGCGCACCACGTCAAGGGCGGCTGGCACGCGCTGTACCACCGCAACCGCGCGGCCATCGGCCCGAACCCGAGCCAGCTCAGCGTCGGTACCCACCTCGCGCTTTGAAGAGCGAGCGGGGCGTTCGTGCTGCTCGCCCAGACCACGGCCGCGACGGCCGTGCTGGCCGGGCGGCTGCGTCCTAGCGGAAGGCGGGCGCGCCGACCGGTTGTGGCCGCAGCGTGCTGAGCACGTCGCGGAAGTCGCTTTCGGCCTTGCCGCTGCCGCCGTTGATGAACCGCACCGCGTAGGCCTGTCCATCGACCGCGAACAGGACGTCCTCGCCGTGCAGCGCGCCCAGCGTGAAGTTGACCTCGACCGCTCGGCCGAGGCTCGGCAGGTCGGCCTGGCGCACGGAGCTTCGGTCGTAGGCCACTCCGGTGAACGGGTAGCTCCCGGCAGACAGCCGCTGGGCCACCATGTCCGGGTCGTACACGCGTTCGCCCAACGGTGTCGCGGACACCACGATCAGCGACGCGTCCGGCCCCTGCAACGCGAGGTCGGGAGCAGCGGCGCCGAACTCGGCGGCGGCCGCGGCCGACTCGTTGGTCCATCCCGCCGCGACGGTGAGCTCGAGCCCGTCGACGTCGTACGTGTGCGACGGGCCGAGCACGATCACGACGGCCGCGACGGTGAGCGCGCCGTTGAAGCAGATGTGCGCGGTCATCGAGGCGACCAACCCGCGCTTGACGTACAGCCAGCCGAAGATGCAGCCCATCGCGGTGTAGTAGAGGAGCGCCTGCCGGTTGAGGTGCCACACCGCGAAGAACATCGCGGAGACGACCACCCCCATCGCGACGTTGTGCGACCGCAGCGACTCGAGCAAAAGTCCGCGGAACAGCACCTCCTCGACCAGCGGAGCGGCCAGGCAGGTGAGCGCGATGGCAGCCACGATCCGGGTGGCATCGCCGCCGCTCATCAGCAACACCACCCGGTTGTCCGAGGTGAGCGTGCCGAAGGCGGCGTGGAGGAGCAGCAGGATCATGCCGCCGCCGGCGAGACCGACGGCAGCGCCGATGCCGACTCGCGCCGCAGGTGAGCCCGGCCCCCACTGCAGCTTGACCTTCGGCGTGATCTGGCTGAGCACGATCGCCGCCACCGCGGCGTACTGCAAGACGGTGAGGACGATGCTCCACCGGATCTGGCTGTCGACCGTGCGGCTGGGGTCCCGCGAGATCTCGTAGGCGAACGCCTGCAAGAGGATCCCCAGCCCGATCGCGGCGGCCACCAGCGCGATCGCCCGGCCGCTGAGCAGCCGCGTCTGCGGCGCGGCGGCGGGTCCGGGCGGTCCCGGCGGTGGTGCCGGCATCCACTGCGGCGGGCCCTCCGGCGGCTGCCAGCCCATCCACTCCGGTGACGGCGGCACAGCCGGCGGCGGCACAGCGGCCGGCATCGCCGCAGGCGCAGCGACCGGCATCGCCGCAGGCGCCGGTGGCGGCGTGGGCGTAGGCGCGCTCACCGGCTGCATCGCGGGATTCGCCACCGGCGCCCCCGGCAGCACGACACCGGTGAACGCCGTGGCTGCGGGAGCCGGGCTGAACGGGAGGTAGCACCTCCCGCACCACTGGGCGCCGTCGGGCTCAGCAGTGCCGCACTGCGGGCACGTGGGCACGGGCTCCCATCGGCTTATCGCTAGAGGTCCTTGACGGCCATCCGGCCGAGTCGCCGGTCAGGCCGAGCGCCGCGCAAGGACCGGCGCATCGCGCCCGGTGCCGGCGCGCGGCCGGGGTACTCGCTGCGCGGCGGACTCGTGGTAGTCCTCCTCCACGTTCACCGCCCAGATGTCGTGGTCGGCGCCCGTGAGCAGCGTGTCGACGACGAGCATCGCGGTCAGCATGGAGTGGTCCTGGTTGTTGTACTTGTGCATCCCGTTACGCCCGACCGGATACACGTTGGGCAGGTTCGCCGCGAACCACTGCCGGATCGTCTCCACTGCCTCGGCATAGCCCTCGTCGTACACCGGATACGCCTTCGGGATCCGCACGACGTACGCCGCCTCCACCTCGCCCACGTCGACGAGCCCGATCTCGCTGAGCTCGCGCGTCGCGAGCGCGGCGAGGTCGTCGTCACCGAGCTCCCAGAGCTCGTCGCCCTCGGTGACGAAGTACTCGAGCCCCAGGCAGGTCCGGCCTTCCTTCACGAGGTACGGCGACCACGAGCCGAAGTTCTGCACCCGGCCGACCTTGACGTCGGGTGAGTGGATGTAGATCCAGTTGTCGGGGAAGCTGGCCGACTGGGGGACGACCAACGCGACGGTGAGGAAGTCGCGATGCCGCAGCCGGCCCGCCGCGTCGCGCACGTTGTCCGGAGCCGGGGGGTCCAACGCCATCGCGAGCTCCAGCAGCGGCACCGAGCTGATGACTGCGGCCGCCGGCGTGTGGACCTGGTAGGCGCCCCGGTGCGCGACAACTGCGACCGCGCCCGATGCGTCCCACTTGATGGTGTCGGCGCGAGTGGACATCTCGACCCGGGCTCCGGCCGCGACCGCGAGGTCGTGCGCCCGCTCCCACATCATCCCCGGCCCGTACTTGGGATAGCGGAACTCGTCGATCAGCGTGGTGATCTCGGTCTGCCCGCGTCTGGGGAAGACCGCGTGGAGCATCGCGCGAGCCAGCGACAGGTTCTTGATGCGCTGCGCCGCCCAGTCCGCCTCGATCTCGCTGGCCGGCATCCCCCAGACCTTTTCGTTGTAGGTCTTGAAGAAGATCCGGTAGAGCCGCCAGCCGAAGCGCGCCGCCACCCAGCCTTCGAGGGTGGACTGGTCCTTCGGCGGACGCAGGCGCACCCAGACGTAGGACAGCACGCAGCGGATCGCCTCGACCAGCCCGAGGTTGCGCAGCGCGTTGGACGCCCGAAGGGGGTAGTCGAAGAGCTTGCCCTGGTAGTAGATCCGGCTCAGCCGCGGGCGGAGCAGGAAGTCCTCGTCGGGCAGGATCTCGCTCCACAGCTTCTCGACCTCGGGAACCTTGGTGAAGAAGCGATGACCACCGATGTCGAACCGCCAGCCGTCGCGCTCCACGGTCCGGCTGATCCCGCCCACCACGCGGTCGGCCTCGAGGACGGTGACCGGCGCACCGGCTTTGCTGAGCAGGTAGGCGGCCGTGAGCCCGGCCGGCCCGGCGCCCAGGACGACCGTCGGTGGCTGCTCCTCCGAGGTGTCCATACCTACCCTTCGACCGATGTGGACTCAGCCTGGAGCGCCCCGCCGGCGTCCTCCGCCAGCGGGGCCGCGGCCAAGGCAACGACCATCAGCCCCAACGGGAACGTGTAGTGGTTGAAGAAGGTCTGCTTGTTGGCGATGTCGAGCGCCCACATGATCAGGGCGCATCCGAGCGCCAAGCCGGCCGGGGTCCGCGGCAGGCGGGTCACCGCGACGGCATATGCGACACCCACGACGACCAGTGTCAGCACGAACCCGGCGTCCACGCCGTGGCGCCCGAGAAAGCTCGGCAGGTTCAGGGCGCCGGGCAGCACGCCCTCGTTGAGCTCGGCGGTCACTGCGTCGTGCCACATGGCGTGCGGAGCCGCAACCAGCCAGGGCAGCGCGATGGCGAACGCCGCCGCAGCGGCGGTCGCGGCACGGCGTACGCCGAACCCGCGCCAGATCGCGAAGAGCGGAAGCAACGGCGCGACGAACTGCTTGGTCACCAGGGCCGCGGCGAGCGCCGCGGTCGCCCATCCGGTGCGCCCGGCGCGCAGCGCGAAGATGCACGCTGCGAGCTCGACGACGAGCAGCGGTTCGGTCCATGACTGGTCGATGAGGAATGCCCAGTGCGGCATCAGCACGATCAGGGCCGCGAGCGCCGCCGGCGCCTTCGGTGCCAACCGCCACACGAGGTAGCCGGCGAGCAGCGCAGCCACCGCGGTCCCGTACCGGACGTCGCCGAACAGCCACTTGAACGGCGCGAGCAGCAAGGTCGTGCCGGGCAGGTAGGGGTAGACGTCGGTCAGCTCACCCGAGGGCGACCCCACCCAGTGCTGGGTGTACATGTTCGCGCCGTGCAGCAGGCCGGTGCTGGACTGCTGGAGGAACACCCACACGTCGATGGCGGGGCGCGGAGCTGCCCGGACGACGACGATCGCGGTCGCGGTGGCGAGCGCCGCAATCGGCACGAGCCCCCAGCCTTTGCGGATCCGGCTGATCAGCAGCGTGACCAGCGCGACCACCGCTCCTGCGGTGACCAGCCACCTCGCCGCCGACTCGCCGTGATGGGAGATGTACATGTACGCCCCGACCGGATGCACCACCGACATCAGCACGCAGATTCCGACCGGCAGCACGAGGGTGGTCCAGGTAGGCGCAGTCGGTACGACGCCGGACGCCACCACGCCGAGCAGGAGCAGGAAGCCGGCGCTCACGAGCGCGAAGCCGGCGGTCGTGTAGAAGCCCTCGTGCCGGGCGTCGCCCACGGCGAGCAGCGACCAGGCGACCAGGATGCCGAACGTTGCGAGTGTCCCGGCGCGCGGAAGCGTCCCAGGTCCGGTGCGCGGCACGCGGCAAATCTACGAGAATCCCCACATGAACCAGGGCCACTTGGAGTTCCTCGCCAGCCCGACGTGGGCCGAGATGCTCAGGACCGACCTGCTGCCGTGGGTCGACAGCGTCGGCGACCTCGGCGACAACGTGGTCGAGATCGGTCCGGGCCCTGGCCTCACCACCGACTTTCATGCGCGAGGTGCACGTCGACGACACCTTCGTACCGGTGGCGCCGGACAGCATCACCGATCGGTGCGCGGCGGCGGGGCTCGGCAGCACCGTCGTCGAACCTGCTGACTACCAGTTCCGATTCCGCGCCAACAAGTTGGGAGCCGACTGATGCGACGACGCCGCACGATCGTGGAGCTGCCGTGACGACGATCTACCGCGAGAGCGACGTCGACCCGTCTGCACTCGAAGGACGCTCTGTGGCCGTTGTCGGGTACGGCAACCAGGGCCGGTCGTGGGCGCTGAACCTGCGCGACTCCGGGCTCGACGTAGGTGTTTTCGCGCGGGCCGACGACTCGCGCGCGCACGCGCAGGCCGACGGGTTCGACGTGGGCGAGATCGAAGGCGCCAGCGCCGACGTGATGTGCCTGATCGTGCCGGATGACGCCATCCCGGGCCTGCCGATCACGCCGCCGTCCGATGGGCTCGTCATCGTCGCGAGCGGTTACGCGCCGGCGTTCGAGAAGCTCGACTTCGGCTGCGACCTGGCGATGATCGCCCCGCGCATGCTCGGGCCGGAGGTGCGCGCCTGCTACGAGCAGGGCATCGGGTTCATCACCGCGATCGGCGTGCAGGACGACCACACCGGCACCGCGCTCCCCAGGACCCTCGCGGTCGCGAACGCCATCGGCGGGCTTCGCCAGGGCGCGCTCGCACTGACCCCGCACCAGGAGGCGGTCCTCGACCTGGCCGTCGAGCAGGGTCTGTCCCCCGCGTTGCGGCACGTCAACAACACCTTCGTGCAGGTCATGCTCGAGCACGGGATCCCGATCGAGGCGGTGCTGACCGAGCTGGTGCTGTCCGGCGAGGTCGAGCGGACCTACCGGCTGCTCCGGCTGGACGGCTACGCCGCCCAGATGGCGCACCACTCGCCGATCAGCCAGTACGGCCAGCTGTCCCGAGCGGACGCCTACCGGCATCTCGACGTCGCGACGACGATGCGCGAGATCGTGGCCAACATCGCCGACGGCGGCTTCGCCGAGGAGTGGGACGGTGAGCGCGAAGCGAACCATCCGACGCTCGACCGGCTCCGCGAGGAAGCGCTGCCGCAGTCACTGCGCGACTGGGAGCGCGACCTGCGAACCAAGCTCGGCGAACGCGCCGTCAGCCAGACGTAGCGCGTCCACGACAGACGCATCTACCAGGTAGACGCTCCTCCCGCGGTGATCCTCGCGCTTCGCGCTCGTCAACCGCCGGCGATCGCCTCGGGAGAACGAGCAAGCTCGTTCTCCGCTCGGCTGCACTTGGCGGTGGCGGTGGGATTTGAACCCACGGAGGAGTTGCCCCCTCACACGCTTTCGAGGCGTGCTCCTTCGACCGCTCGGACACGCCACCGGCGAAAAGCCTAGCCCGGCCGGTCGGCCCGGTGGACCGCGAACCAATCGGTGAGCAGCGCCGCGCACTCATCGGCCAACACCCCGCTGACCACCTCGGGACGATGGTTGAGCCGCCGGTCGCGCACGACGTCCCACAGCGATCCCACCGCACCGGCCTTCGGATCGGTCGCGCCGTAGACCACCCGGTCGAGACGGGCGAGGACGGCAGCCCCCGCGCACATCGTGCAGGGCTCGAGGGTCACCACGAGCGACAACCCGTCGAGCCGCCACGACCCGCGCACCGCCGCCGCTTCCCGGATCGCCACGAGCTCGGCGTGGGCGGTCGGATCGGCGTGGGCCTCGCGCTGGTTGTGACCGCGCCCCACGACCACGCCGTGGCGATCGACGACCACCGCACCGACCGGCACGTCACCGGCGGACTCGGCGAGCTTCGCCTGGTCGAGGGCATGCCGCATCGCCGCGACATCCGGTAGTTCGTCGGGCAAGCGGTTACTCGCCGCGCAGCTTCTCCAGCACGTCGAGGCAGCCCGCGGCCTCGCACAGCGAGGCGATCACGTCGGCCGGCAACGCGCCCTCCTCGGCGCACAGGGCCAGGAGCCTCGACGACGACGTTCCCAAATCGCTCATCAACCCCGTGTCGCCCGCCGGGTCGCCGTCGGCCAGGACGGCATCGTCGTCACGATCGGCGTCATCGTCGTCCTCGTCATCGCTGTCTTCGTCCTCGTCCGCGACCGGCACTTCGATCGCGCCCTCGGCGAGCAGGCCGGCGATCTCGCTGGACCCCAC
>CAZEAM010000335.1:0-3867 GCA_964510285.1 uncultured Frankiaceae bacterium
GCCCTGGAGAGCCTGCGCCTGATGTGGCCGGCGTACTACGCCGACCCGACGGGCGCCGTGATGCCCGACGGCATGGAGCTGTCGATCACGGCGTACTCAGGGTTGTGGGAGTCCCTCGTCGCCGAGATGCCGGGACTCGCCGAGGCGCTGCCCGGCGTCAGCGTCCCGGTCGGATTCGTCGCGGCAGCCGGCGGACCGATGCCGGTGTCGGCCTGCACGGATGCGGCCGAGCGGATTCCCGGCGCGTGGGTGGAGGTCCTCGAAGACGTCGGCCACATGCTGTGGATGGAACGTGCCGGGTGCGTGGCACCGGCCATGCGGCGGCTGGTGTCGGGCGGATGACCGCACTCGCCGACGTCGTCGGCCTGCTCGCGCGGCGCTACGACCCGGCGTGGGCCGAGTCGTGGGACGCCGTCGGACTGGTCTGCGGCGATCCGGACACGGCAGTCGAGCGGATCCACTTCGCGATCGACCCGGTCGAGGCCGTCGCCGACGAGGCGATCGCGGCGGGGGCGCAGCTGCTGGTCACGCACCACCCGCTCTACCTCGGGGGCACCACCTCCGTCGCGGCGACCTCCTCGAAAGGGCGGCTGGTCCACCGCCTGATCGGCGCCGGTGTCGCCCTCTACGTCGCCCACACCAATGCCGACGTCGCGAATCCCGGGGTGAACGATGCGCTCGCTTCCGCGCTCGGGCTGCGGGACACCGACGCGCTGTCGCCGCTGCCGCACGGCAGCCTCGACAAGATCGTCACCTTCGTGCCGGTCGAGGACGCCGACCGGGTCCTCGACGCGTTGGCCGCCGCCGGCGCCGGCACGGTGGGTGATTACACGCGATGCGCGTACCTCGGTGACGGGATGGGCACCTTCACGCCCGGTCCGACGACATCGCCGACGATCGGCGAGCGCGGCAAGGTCGAGCTGGTCAAGGAGACCCGCATCGAGACGATCGCGCCGCGTCGCCTGCGCGGCCAGGTGATCCGCGCACTGGTCGCCGCCCACCCGTACGAGGAGCCGGCGTACGACGTCACCGAGCTCGCCGCCGTACCGAGCGGTCTGGGCCTCGGCCGGATCGGCGAACTCTCCGGGCCCACGACCCTGTCGGCGTTCACCGCCGCCGCCGCGGCCGCGTTGCCGGCGACCAGCTGGGGGGTCCGGGCGGCCGGCGACCCGGATCGTGCGGTCCGGACGGTCGCCGTGTGCGGCGGCTCGGGCGGCAGCCTCGCCGAGGTCGCCGCGCGCCGGGGTGCGGACGTGCTGGTGACCTCCGATCTCAAGCACCACTCCACGTCGGAGGCGGTCGCCGATCTGGGGCTCGGGCTCGTCGACGCGGCGCACTGGGCAACCGAGGCGCCGTGGCTCGACGAGGCGGCGGCGCTGCTGGCCGCCGACGCCGCAGCGGCGGGCACTACGGTGGGGACGACGGTCTCTCGCATCGTCACCGACCCGTGGACGGCCCACTCGCACGCAGATGAGGTTTCGTGAACGCTGCACCCGATGACCAGCTGCGGCTGCTCGACGTGCAGGATCTCGACTCGACGGTCGACCGCCTCGAACACCGCCGCGCCACCCTGCCGGAGCACGCCGAGATCGAGCAGCTCGGGGAGCGCAAGGGCACGCTCGGCGACGAGATCGTGCGCGCCGAGACCGAGGACAGCGACCTCGGCCGCGAGCAGCAGAAGGTGGACACCGACGTCGAGCAGGTCCGAGCCCGGATGCAGCGCGACCAGCAGCGCCTCGACAGCGGTCAGGTCGGCTCCCCGAAGGAGCTCGAGAACCTGCAGTCCGAGATCGAGTCGTTGCATCGTCGGCAGACCGAGCTCGAGGACGCCGAGCTCGAGGTCATGGAGCAGCGCGAAGAGGTGCAGAAGCGGCTGTCCGGGTTGAAGGACGAGCTGTCCGGCGTCGAGGCCTCGCTCGCCGAGGCGATGGGCCGCCGCGACACGGCGCTGGCCGAGATCGCCGCCGACCTCGAGAAGACCTCGGCGCAGCGGGCCGAGACGGCGGCCACGCTGCCGAGCGAGTTGCTCGCGCTCTACGACAAGCTTCGGGCCTCCTCCGGCGGCGTGGGGGCCGCCGCGCTGCACCGCGGCCAGTGCCAGGGCTGTCATCTCCAGCTGAACACGACCGACCTGAACCGGATCCGCGACGCGGAGCCCGACGAGGTCCTGCGCTGTGAGGAGTGCCGCCGCATCCTGATCCGGACCCCCGAGTCCGGCATCTGAACGCACGGGCATGGTTGATCGGGTCGTCGTCGAGGCCGATGGCGGGTCAAGGGGTAACCCGGGTCCCGCCGGGTACGGCGCGGTCGTCCGCGACGCCGAGTCGCACGAGGTGCTGCGCGAGACGGCCGGCGGAATCGGCGTCGCGAGCAACAACGTCGCCGAGTACCGCGGACTGATCGCCGGCCTCGAGGCGGCGGTCGACCTCGGCGCGCGCGACGTCGAGGTCCGGATGGACTCGAAGCTCGTCGTCATGCAGATGAGCGGCGAGTGGAAGGTGAAGCACCCCGACATGCAGGTGCTGGCGCGGCAGGCCGCCGCCCTGGTCCGCTCGTTGCGGCACGTGCACTTCCAGCACATCCCGCGCGAGATGAACAGCCATGCGGACCGGCTCGCCAACGAGGCGATGGACGAGCAGGCCGCGGGACGCGAGTGGCGACCGCGTCCCAGCGCGCCGGTGGCTACCGCGCCGTCACGCAACACGCTCTACGGCTGGAGCGCTCCCGCCGGCCCGGCCACCGTCGCGACAATCCTGCGGCACGGCGAGACGCCGCTTTCGGTGGACAAGCGCTTCAGCGGGCGAGGGGACGCGGCGCTGACCGAGCGCGGGATCGCCCAGGCCGAGGCCGCCGCCGCCCGCCTGGTCGCAGCCGGCTTCACCGCGATCGTGTCCTCGCCGTTGCGTCGTACCCGGCAGACCGCGGAGATCGTCGCCGCCCGGATCGGCGCCGAGGTGGTGGTCGACGACGGCTTCGCCGAGACCGACTTCGGGGAGTGGGAAGGCGCGACCTTTGGTGAGATCGCGAAACGCTCTCCCGACGACCTGCAGAAGTGGCTGGCCGACCCGAACATCGCTCCGCCGGGCGGCGAGAGCATGGTCGCGACCGAGAAGCGGGTCGTGGCCGCCCGGCAGCGGACGATCGCTGCCTACCCGGAGCAGAAGGTGCTGGTCGTCACCCACGTGACGCCGATCAAGCTCATGCTGCGCGACGCGCTCGACGCGCCGCTGCACACCGTGTTCCGGATCCACATCGACCCGGCGTCGATCTCGATGGTCGACTGGCGCGGCGATGGTCCCTCCGTGGTGCGGCTGGTCAACGACATCAGTCATCTCGCCGGCGTCGCCACACCGTTTCCCGGCTGAGCGTCAGGTGAGCGCGGCGCCCAGCGGGTAGGGCTCGACGGTGAGATCCCTGCGCGGCTGGCGGCCCTACCTTGCGGTGCTGGCCGCCGCGGTGTGCTGCTACGCCGCACTCGGCGCGGTCCTGCGGGCGGTGCCGGACTACGTCGGGGACAGCCTGCACGGCGGGACGGTCGCCGTGGGGCTGGCGGTCGGAGCCCCGGCGATCACCGGAGCGGTCCTTCGCCCGCTCGGCGGACGCTGGGCGGACCGGTTGGGAGCGCGACCGATGGTCGTCGCCGGCGCGCTGGTGATGGCGGCCGGCGTCCTGCCGGCGTGGCAGCGGTCGCTGGCGGCGCTGGTCGTCAGCCGGTTGCTGGTCGGCGCCGGCGAAGCGGTGATGATGAGTGCCACCGTGCTGTGGCTGCTGCGGATCGCCGGGGAGGAGCACCAGGGCCGCTCGCTCGGCCACATCGGGCTGGCCAACTATGCGGGTCTGACGGTCGGTCCGTTGCTGGTCGAGGCG
>CAZEAM010000336.1:0-20179 GCA_964510285.1 uncultured Frankiaceae bacterium
ACCGCCGCGTCGGACCGGGCGACCTCACTGATCGCAGTGTCGAGCTCGGAGGTGGTGGCGAAGCCGATCGCGTTGCGGACCGCCGGCCGGTCGATCGTGATGACCGCGACGCCGTCGTCGATGGACAGGCTGACGCCACCGGGCGTCCCCGCAATAGCCTCTGATGTCACGGAGCGAGAGTAGTGCTCTCGACATTGTGAGTAACGTTTCCGTCATGGCGGACACGGACGGCGAGCGGGCCGTCGCGAGCGAGTCGGGCATCCCGCTCGAGGTGAGCTATGGCCCCGGGGACCTGCCGCCCGCTGCCGACCTGCCGGCTCCCGGCGAGTTCCCTTTTACCCGTGGCAACTTCCCGACCGGGTACCGCGGCCGGCTGTGGACCTTCCGGCAGTACTCCGGCTTCGGCACCGCGGAGGAGTCGAACGAGCGCTATCGCTATTTGCTCGCCCAGGGCGGCACCGGCCTTTCGGTGGCGCTCGACCTGCCGACGCAGTGCGGGTACGACTCGGACCACCCCGACGTCGAGGAGGAGGTGGGCCGGGTCGGCGTCGCGATCGACACCCTCGCCGACGCCGAGCTGCTCTTCGACCGGATTCCGCTGGACCAGGTGAGCACGAGCTTCACGATCAACGGGACGGCCGCGATCCTTCTCGCCTTCTACGTCGCGGCCGGCGAGAAGCAGGGTGTGGCCCGCAAGCTGCTGCGCGGGACGATCCAGAACGACATCCTCAAGGAGTACGTCGCGCGCGGCACCTGGATCTGGCCGCCGCGGCCCTCGCTGCGCCTGATCGCCGACACGATCGAGTTCTGCGCGGCGGAGGTGCCGAAGTTCAACGCGATCTCGGTGGCCGGCGCCCACTTCCGGGATGCCGGGGCGAACGCCGCCCAGGAGATGGCATTCACGCTCATGGATGGTGTGACCTACTGCGACGAGGTCGTCTCGCGCGGCCGGATGACGATCGACGAGTTCGCCCCGCAGGTGTCGTTCTTCTTCTACACGCACGGCGACTTCTTCGAGGAGATCGCGAAGTACCGGGCCGGGCGCCGCCGATGGGCGCGCATCGTCAAGGAGCGGTACGGCGCCAAGGAAGACAAGTCGTGCATGTTCCGCGTCGGATGTGTCGCCGGCGGCGCGTCGCTCTACGCACCGCAGGCGCACAACAACATCGTGCGGGTCGCCTACGAGGCGCTCGCCTCCGTGCTCGGCGGCGTGCAGTCGATGTTCACCGCGGCGTGGGACGAGCCGTTCGCCCTGCCCACCGAGGAGTCGACCACGCTGGCGCTGCGGACGCAGCAGGTACTGGCGTACGAGACCGGCGTGGCAAAGGTCGCCGACCCGCTGGGCGGCTCGTACTACGTCGAGGCGCTGACCGACGCCATGGAAGCCAAGGTCATCGAGATCATGGACGACCTGGAGCGGCAGGGCGGAATGGTCGAGGCGGTCGAGAAGGGCTACCTGCACTCGCTGATCGCCGACGAGGCGTTCCGGATCGCGCAGGCGCTGGAAAGCGGTGAGCGCCCAGTGGTCGGACTCAACATGTTCGCCACCGACGAGCCGGTGCCGGAGGTCGAAGGGTTCGAGCTCGACGAGAAAGGCCGGCTACGCCAGCTCGAGCGGCTGGCGGAGGTGAAGCGGTCACGGTCCAGCGCGGACGTGACCACAACCCTCGGTGCGCTCGAAGCCGCGGCGGCGAAGGACGACGTCAACCTGATGCCGCTGCTCGTCGAGTGTGCCAAGGCGTACTGCACCGTCGGCGAGATGGTCGACGTGCTCAAGGACCAGTGGGGCGAGTTCTCCCAGCCGGTGGTGTTCTAGGTGAAGAGAGCGTCCTAGTGCCTGCTCGCGTGTTGGTGGCGAAGCCTGGTCTCGACGGTCACGACCGTGGCGCGAAGCTCGTCGCGCGCGTGCTGCGTGACGCCGGCTTCGAGGTCGTCTACCTCGGGATCCGGCAGCGCCCGGTCGAGATCGCGGCGATCGCCGTACAGGAAGACGTCGACGTCGTCGGCCTGTCGATCCTGTCCGGAGCGCATCTCGCGCTCACCCGCAAGACGCACGACGCGATGGTCGAAGCCGGGGGCGATGACATCCCGCTCGTCGTGGGCGGCACGATCCCGCAAAGCGACGTACCGAAGCTCAAGGACGCGGGCGCGGTCGAGGTCTACCCGACCGGTACGCCGATCGAGTCGATCGTCGCGAGCATGACCGCCCTCACCGGCGCCGCTGCCTCGAAGTAGCACATGTTGCGCCGTCCGAACCGGACAACGGGCGCACGAGGGCCGTCCGGTCAGCGGTTCATGTGCTACTTCGGGCGAACGCGTCAGTGGGAGGGCGGCGCGGGGAAGGCGGCCGGATCGAGATCAGGGTCGAGCTCGACGCCGATGCCGTTGAACACCATCGCGAGGCCGACGTAGGTGGCGACCACGAACAGCAGCTCCAACCGGGTCTTCTCGTCGAGGGCGGCGGCGAGCCGATCCCACACGTCGTCATCGATCCGGTAGCCCTCGAGCAGCTGGTCGGTCGCGCGCAGGACGTCGGCTTCCAGCTCGGAGAAGACGGCGTCGTCGCCGCTCGCGATCGCCTCGATCTCTTGCGGGGTCACGTCGTAGCGCTGCGACAGCTTCGCGTGCTGGACCCATTCGTACTGGGACCGGGTGTGTCGAGCGACCCGGAGCACCACCAGCTCGCGAAGCCGGGGTGAGAGCACGGGCTCCCAGAGCAGCTGGCCGTTGAAGGCGAGGAACTTCGCGGCGAGCTGCGGATGGTGCAGCAGGCTGGTGATCCCGTTCGCCAGCCGCGGCGCGTTGGGACCGCCGGACAGGAACCGGTCGGCGGCGACGGCCGGCATGGCGGCGCGCACAGCGGTCGCGCACTCCTCGTCCCACTCAGAACGTGCGACCGGACCCAGGCGGGGGCTCATCGCGTCGAGCCCAACGCTTTGGGCGTCTCAAGGGGGTCTGAGACGCCAACAACGATGGGCTCGACAGGTCCGGCTGGGGTCATAGGTACCAGCCGCCGTTCACGTTCAGGGCCTGCCCGGTGATGTACCCGGCTTCCTCCGAGCACAGGAAGACGCAGGCCGCCGCGATGTCTCGGGGCGTGCCGGCCCGGCGTACCGGGGTCTGCTTGGCGATCAGGTTCACGTCGGGCAGGTCACCCTTGTCCTCGGCACGACGAACCATCGGGGTGTCGATGAAGCCCGGCGGGATGGTGTTGACAGTGATGCCGTGCGGGGCCAGCTCGACCGCCAGCGCCTTGGTGATGCCGATCACGCCGCCCTTCGACGCGACGTAGTGCGCCATGCGCTTCGCGCCGCTCTGCGCGCTGGAGGAGGAGATCGTGACGATCCGACCCCAGCCCGCGGCCAGCATGTCCGGTACGGCGGCCTGCAGGCAGTTGAAGGTGCCGGTGAGGTTCACCGCGATCATCCGGTCCCACTGCGCGGCCGAGATGACGGTGAAGTCGCAGAACTCGTCGAGTCCGGCACTGGTGACCAGGATCTCGACCGGGCCGAGCTGGTCGCGCGCCGCGGCGTACGCCGCGTCGACGGCGGCGCGGTCGGCGACGTCGGCCTGCAGCCCGATGGCGGTGCCGCCGGATTCGTTGATCGCCGCGGCGGCCTTCTCCGCGGCTTCCGCTGACAGGTCGAGGGCCGCGACCTTGTCGCCACGCGCGGCGAGCTGCCGGCCGATCTCCAGGCCCATGCCGGACCCGCCACCCGTGACGACCGCAACCCTGCTCAATGTGGTTCCTCTCTGTGTCGCGCCGCCGAGTATTGCTCAGCCGACCCGGTCTGCAACAGTGACTCTCAGCATTGAGAATGCCATTACCGGTCGGATATAACTGGCCGGGTGCGCATCGGTCTGATGGTCGGCCCCGACCCGGGCCGCTACCGCGAGTCGGTCGCCAAGCTGGAGTCGGATGCCCGCGCGGCCGAGGCGGCGGGATTCGCCTCCGTGTGGATCGCGCAGCCGCCGGACGACTTCGACGCGCTGACCGGAGTCGCGTTGATGGGTCGCGTCACGAGCCGGATCGAGATCGGTACGGCGGTCGTGCCGTTCCAGAGCCGACATCCGGTCGCGATGCTGCAGCAAGCCTTGTCGACGCAGGCGGTCTGCGAGGGAAGGCTCACGCTCGGCGTCGGCCCGTCGCACCACTGGGTGGTCGAGGACATGCTGGGCCTGCGGTACGAGAAGCCGGCTCGGTTGGTCCGCAGCTACCTCGAGGTGCTCAACCGCGGTCTTGCCGGACCGGGCCAGGTCGACGTCGAGAACGAGCACTTCCGGATCCACAACCCACTGTCGATCACCGACATCACGCCGACCCCGGTGCTGCTCGCTGCGCTCGCGCCGCTCATGTTGAGGATCGCCGGCGAGCTGACCGACGGCACGGTGCTCTGGATGGCCGACGCGCGCACGATCGCAGATCACATCGCGCCGAGCATCACGAAGGCGGCGGCCGACGCGGGCCGCCCGGCGCCACGCATCGTCGCCGGCGTACCGGTGACGTTGTGTGCCAAGAGCGAGGTCGAGGGCGCCCGCGAGTGGGCCCGCAAGGCGATGAGCCATTCCGAGTACTCGCCCAACTACGAGCGGCTGCTCGAGCACGGCGACGCCAAGGACGCCGGCGACTTCCTGGTCGCGGGGGACGAGACGGACCTTCGAGAGAGCCTGGAGCGCTACCGCGACGCGGGCGTCACCGACTTCTCGGTGCGGCTGCTGCCCTACGGCAAGACCCGCGAGGCTCGGATCGAGTCGCGCGACCGTACGACGGCGTACCTCGCGTCGATCTGCCCCGAGATCTAGCCCGCATGAACCTCGATCACGTCGTCATCTTCGTCGCTGACGCGGACCGCAGCCTTGCCTTCTATCGCGATGGGCTGGGGCTCGCGAGGATCGTCGACCGCGAGTTCGACGGGCCGTGGCCAGACCTGTTCGACGGCATCACGTCGAGGCGGCTGCGGGCGATGATCCTCGGCGACCCGGAGCATCCCGAGCGCGGCAACGTCGAGCTGCTGACTCTGGCTGAGCCGGTCGAGACCGGACCCGGGGCGCTGCCCGTCAAGACCGGGACCGTCATGCTGTCGTTCATGGCCGACGTCGCGGAGGTGCTGCCGAAGCTTGAGACCGCCGGCGGGACCGACGTACGGCGGGCGACGCTGAACAACGGTGTCGACGTCGTGACGTTGCGCGACCCGGACGGCACCATCGTCGAGCTGCTCGACGTTCCCGGTTCATCGTGACCACTCAGGGACCTCTTGCTGGGCTTCGGATTCTCGAAGTCGGTCACATCCTGGCCGGACCGTTCGCGACGATGCTGCTCGCCGACCTCGGCGCCGACGTGATCAAGGTCGAGTCGAAGACCGGCGACCTGTCGCGCGAGGTGGGTTCGCAGTACGTCGACGGGCACAACGTCTACTTCGCGAGCATCAACCGCAACAAGCGCAGCGTGCACATCGACCTCGTGACCGAGGTGGGCCAGGCGCAGCTGCACAGGCTGGTGCGCGAGTCGGACGCGTTGCTGGTCAACATGCGGCCGTCCGCGATCCGCAAGCTCGGGCTCGACTACGCGTCGTTGCGCGAGGCGAACCCGAAGATCGTGTGCGTCTCGGTGACCGGCTTCGGGCTCGACGGCCCGGAGGCGGAATGGCCGGCCTTCGACTACGTGATCCAGGCCGGCGTCGGGCTGGCCGCGATGACCGGGGAGCCGGACGGTCCGCCGATGCTGCCGGGCTATTCGGCGGTCGACAACTCCTCGGCGATCATGGCCGCGCTCGGTCTGCTCGCGAAGGTGCATGAAGGGAAGGGTGGCCAGGTCGACGTCTCGCTGTTCGACACGATGCTGAGCCAGCTCAACTACAAGGCGGCGGCGTACCTCAACGGGGGAGCGGTCCCACCCCGGCAGCCGGCGGGTGGCCACAGCTTCTACGTGCCGGCGCAGCTGTTCCCGACCAAGGATAGCTATCTGGCGCTGTTCGTCACGCACGACGAGTTCTGGCGCCGGCTCTGCGACGAGATCGGCGAGCAGGCCTGGGGGACCGACCCGCGGTTCGCGACGATGCACGCGCGCAACGACAACCGCGCCGAGCTGATCGCGCTGTTGACCGCGAAGCTCGCCGAGGCGAGCGCTGTCGAGTGGGCCGATCGGCTGCGACCGCTAGGGCTCGCGGTGGGCGCCGTCGTCGGGCTCGACTACGCCCTCGACAGCGAGTACGTCGCGAGGCGCGGCATGGTCGTGACCGTCCCGACGGCGGAAGGCCCGCTGCGCATGGTGGGCAACCCGATCCGGACGGAGCCGGCAGGCGAGTTCACCCCACCACCTCGCCTGCACGAGCACACCACGGAGCTCCTCGGCGAGTAGGCCCTCGCCGAACTTGCACTATCCGACCGTTTCCGCGCGCCAAACGGTCGTTTCGTGCAAGTTCGCGGATGGGTTCCTAGGGCGCGTGCGCGCCGGCACCGTGTCGCCTGGCTTGGCGCCACTTGTACGTGAGCTTCGGCGGCGAGCCGTGGCCGCCCGTCATGACCATCGCTATGGACTGACCGGCTGGACTCGCAGTGCCCGCGCCCGCGAGCAAGGTGGGTAGGTGTTGATAGGTGCCGAGGATGTTGTCGCGATGTCCCCAGCAGCCGGTCGATTGCGGAGTCAGGCAGGCGAGGTTGATTGCGTTACTGCTATATCCGTCGTTGTACATCCAGTCGTAGTCACTGGCCAGCGGACCGAAGTCGCCCGCCCAGTTCGAGCCGAAGTCGGAGACGCCGAACGCACGCAGGGTCGAGATCGCCGGGTTCGGGTCGACTCGCGCGACGGCAGCTGCATGCGACGCTGAGTTGAATGGCCGCGTCAGTCCGGCGAACGGCTTGAGTCCGCGTGCCACCCGCTCGAGGTCGGTGATGACGAAGGTCTGCTCACCGACGGTCAGAGACCTGTAGTTGCGTGGAAGGACCAACTTCCAGCGGCTCACGCCCTCGGACGCCAAGGCGTGTCTGATCGCCGCCAGCGCAACCCGGGTGCACCTGGCACTCCGCCAGTTCGACGCACAGGTAGGGACGAAGTCGGGCTGTGGCGCCCGGTTGCGCTGCGGATGAGCCATCGCCTGTACGACACCGGTGACCAGATCGCCGACGTGCAGCGGCACGCCGAGCTCCACCGGCCGGGGCGGTACCTGACCCGCCGCGATCGCGGGTTCGAGTGAAGCAATCGTGACTGCCGCGAGTAGCGCGGCGCTGAGAAGGCACCGATAGCCGTGCACTGTCGTCCGGACCATTTGCCCTTGTCCTTTCGACCCCGCGACATTGAAACGCTGAGGTCGAAAGCCAGTCAAATTCCGTCAAACCTCGCCATGAGACACGGCCCGGCGACCTTAGTGCGAATGGACTAAGCCGATAAGGCACTTGGCGCAGGCCCGTATGGCACGAAATAGCGGGACAAAACAGGTCGCACTGCCTATGGCTTTCAGAGGGCGCGTCTGTCGATCATCTCTGCATGGATACAGCAGAGCGCACCGACGACCGGACCGCGATCCTCGAGACCTTGGTCGCAGAGGCCACGGGCGAGGCAAGTTTCGTCACCGAGGTCATCCGGCCCTCCGCGATCGTTCCCGAAACCGCTGCGCGCCAGGTGCTGTTCGAGCTCGCTGTGCGCGACATCCGCAATGGTGGGGTGTGGTTGGCGGACCCGAGCATCTGGCGACGGTTCGACGGGCCCGCGGGCAACACCCTGATTGGCTCGATCCAGGTCGCATATGGCATGCCGACGCGGTTCGAGATCACGATCTTTCGCGCCACTGTGACCAAGCACGGCGCAGAGCGTGGGTGGACAGTGACATCGCTGTGTGACGACGCTCTTCAGTACGGCGGGCTGTCGCTCGCCAACTGCCCCCGTGCGACGCTGGCCGCGCCGCCGAAGCCGTTCCGATTCGACCGTCGCTGACAGGACGCAGCCGCAGGATCCCTCGGGACTCTAGCTGGCGTCGCCGTACATCGGGCCGGAGAGGAAGCCGACGACCGGGCCGGCCGGCTCGAACGACTCGACCACGCCCGAGGCGAAGTAGCCCGAGTCGGTCACCATCGTGATGCCGGTGACACCTGCCGCGGCGTCGCTGCACAGGAACACGAGCGGGTAGGCCTGCTCGAGCGGCGTCGAGGCCTGGATGCCGGTTTCGTCGCGGTAGTCCTGGCCGAAGCCGAGCCACATGTCAGCGTTGGCGCGGGCCAGCGGCGTGTCCGTCGGTCCGGGCATGATCGCGTTGATCCGGATCCCCTTCTTCAGCAACGGGTAGGCCTGCTGCGCGACGTAGGTGTTGATCGTGAGCTTGCTGAACATGTAGTCGGCCTTGCCGTTGTCCTGCGTCCACTTCGTCGCCTCGTCGAAGTCGGTGATCTTCAGGAACTCCTTGGTGATGGTCAGGTTGTTCTGCCACCCGAAGCCCGCCGCGGAGGAGATGAAGCCGATCGCGCCGCCCTTGCCGACATAGCCCTTCTCGATCGCCCGCTCGACGAGGTGGCGGTGACCGATGAAGTTGATCCGCTCGATGCCGGGCGTGCCGTCGGCGACGCCGGCGCATTCGAACAGCGCGTGCAGCGGTCCGCCGCACTCGTCGATGGCGGACTCGATCGACGCCTTGTCCGACAGGTCAAGCCGGATGAACTTCACGCCGTCGACGTCCACGTCGGCGCGGTCCATGACGACCACCTCGGCGCCCGCGTCCTTCACGACCTGTACGACGGCGGCGCCCATCCCGGTGGCACCGCCCACGACGAGGACCCGCTTGCCGTCGTACCGAAACGCGTCGAACAGTCCCATGCCACTTGCTCCTGACGAGGTGAGGGCGCCCGGACCCGGACGCGTTTCGAATCCTTACACAGCTGTTATGAGACCGACCGTGGCGTGACGACCACACTCGGGATGGAGGTGCCCGGGGCGCTGTAGAGCACATGCTCCACCGCGCGGATCAGCTCTTCCACCGGAAGCAGCGCGCCGGCCATGAGCCCGCGCTGCATCCAGAGCTGGGAGATCTCGCCGAGGAACTCGAAGTCCCAGTTGTCGGCGAACCCGGTGACTGATTCACCCGGACCGCCGGCACTGTCGCCCATGACGACCCGGGTGAAGTTGATGGCCGGGTGCTCGACCCGGTAGGCGTCGATCAGCTTGTCGAGGGCCGCCTTGCTTGTGAGGTAGGCGCCCAGCCCTGGCCACGGCTTGCTCTCGGAAGCGCTGACCGACGAGAGGTAGATCGCGTGGCCGCTCGATGCCTGCAGGTGCGGAAGCGCCGCGGCGGTGGAGATCGCCGCACCGACGACGTTGGTGTCGAACGTCTTGCGCCAGGTCGCTGCGTCGACCTGCTCGATCTTCGACAGCGGACCCACGCCGACCGTGTAGATGAAGCCGTCCAACCCTCCGAGGCGCTCGACGGCGGTGCCGATCGACTTCGCACAGCCGTCCTCGTCGACAACGTCGCAGCCGACCGCGAACGACGTCGGGCCGGCTTCCTCGACCGCGCGCTGCAGCCGGTCCTCGCGGCGGGCCAACAGGGCGACGTCGTTCTTGCCCTCCCGTGCGAGCGCCGTTCCGAGGCTGCGACCGAGGCCGCTGGACGCCCCGAGCACGATCAGCTTCACGGGATCACCACCGGGAGCTTCTCCCATCCGCGCACCGTCGACGTACGGGCCTGTACGGCGTTGGCGTAGTCGACGTCCCAGGTCGGGAAGCGCTTGAGCACCTCTTCGAGCGCAATGCGGCCTTCGAGTCGCGCCAGCGAGGCGCCGAGGCAGAAGTGCACGCCGTACCCGAAGGAGACGTGCCGGTCGATCTTGCGGTGGATGTCGAACTTGTCGGCGTCCGGGAACTTCCGCTCGTCCCGGTTCGCCGACGCCGTCAGCAGCAGCATCACGTTGCCGGCAGCGACGGTCTGGCCGTAGTGCTCGACGTCCTTGGTGATGTAGCGCGCCTGCACCGGTGATGGCGCCTCGAAGCGCAGCAGTTCCTCGATCGTGTTCGGGATCAGGCTCGGGTCGGCGGCGACCTCGGCGCGCTGGTCCGGATGCTCGGCGAGGACCTTGCCGGCCCAACCGATCAGCCGGGTCGTGGTCTCGTTGCCGGCCGCCGCGATCAGGTTGATGTAGCCGAGCAGTTCGTCGCGGTTCAGCTTGCGCATCGTGCCGTCGACGTCTTCGAACTCCGCGTTGAGCATCTCCGTCATGAGGTCGTCGGACGGGTGCTCGGCCCGCCAGTCGATGTAGTCCTCGAACATCTTGCTCATCGCGCCGACGTCGACCTGGTCGACTGCCGGCTTGCCGTCCTCGCCGATGCGCAGGCTGGCGTCGACCGCCTGCCGGATGGCCTCCTGGTCTTCCTCGGGGATGCCGAGCAGGTAGCCGATCGTGCGCATCGGCATCTCGGCGCCCAGGTTGCCGACGAAGTCGAAGCCGCCCGCACCGATCAGGGGGTCGAGGCTTCGAGCGCAGAACTCGCGGACCTTGGGCTCGAGCTCGGCGATCTTCTTCGGCCGGAAGACCCGGGACAGCATCGCGCGGTGGACGTCGTGGTCCGGCGGGTCCTCGAAGATGATCGAGCCGGGTGGGATCGGGAAGTCCATCTTGATCAGCTCGAGCAGAGTGCCCTTGCTCGAGATGTACGTCGGCCAGTCGCTCGAGCACTTCTCGACGTCGGCGAAGCGAGACAGCGCGTAGAAGTCATGCTTCGCGTTGTAGTACAGCGGCTGCTCATCGCGAAGCCGCTTCCAGACCGGGTACGGATCGGTGTCGATCTCGAAGTCATACGGGTCGTAGTAGACCTCGGAATCGGCGACCGTCATGGGACCTCTTCGGACTGTCTCGGGGTTCGCGGAGGCGGGGCAGAAGTATTCTTACACGTTGCGAGAAGGAGATTCTCAAATCCGGTAAGAGGGGTGCAAATCGGGTGGCTGAGCGAGTGCCGCAGACGATCCCCGAGCTCCTCGAGGCGGCCGCTGCACGGCTCGATGGCGACCCGGCGGTCATCGACGACGGCGTGCGGCTCTCGTACGCCGACTTGCTCGCGGAGTCCCGCACCTTCGCGGCGGCGCTCGTCGCGCGCGGGGTCCGGGACGGGGAGCGGATCTCGATCTGGATGCCGAACAGCTGGCGCTGGATCGTCGCCGTCCTCGGAATCTGGCAGGCCGGCGGCGTACTCGTCCCGGTCAACACCCGCTTCAAGGGCGCCGAGGCGTCCGACATCCTGCGTCGCGCCGGCGTACGGCTGCTCGTCACCGTCACCGACTTCCTCGACACCGACTACGTCGCGATGCTCGAGGACGCATCGTTGCCGGAGCTGGCCGACATCGTCGTCGCGCACGGCCCGGTGTCCGGCACCGCACTGGCATGGGAGGACTTCGTCGCCCTCGCATCCCCCGACTCGGTCGCCGAGACAGCACGTCGGCGTAACGCGCTGTCGACCGACAACCCTTCGGACATCCTGTTCACGTCGGGGACGACGGGACAGCCGAAGGGCGTCGTGATGACGCATTCGCGCACGCTGCAGGTCGCGCGCGACTGGGTGGCGATGACCGGACTGCGCGCCGAGGACCGCTACCTGATGGTCAACCCGTACTTCCACATGTTCGGGCTGAAGGCCGGGATCCTCGCCAGCGTCACCGCCGGCGCCACGATGTACCCGCAGCCGGTCTTCGATGTCGACGCGGTCCTGCGTCGCGTGGCGGACGAGCGGATCACCGTGCTGCCGGGCGCTCCGACGATCTACCAGTCGATCCTCGACCACCCCGACCGGGACAGCTACGACCTGTCGTCGCTGCGGGTCGCGGTCACCGGCGCCGCCGACATCCCGGTCAGCCTGATTCGGCGGGTCTACGACGAGCTGCCGTTCCAGCTCGTGATCTCCGGCTACGGCCTGACCGAGGCGGGTACGGCGACCTCCCCCGGCCCGCTGGACGGGCCGGTGGTGGTCGCCACCACCGTCGGCCGGGCGCGGCCGGGCTTCCAGATCCGGCTTGTCGACATCGGAGGCAACGACCTGCCTGACGGTGAGGCCGGAGAGATCCTGCTGCGCGGTCCGAGCGTGATGCTCGAATACCTCGACGACCCGAAGTCGACTACTGCGTCCTTGTCGGCGGACGGCTGGCTGCGCACCGGCGACATCGGCCGGCTGGATTCGGACGGCCTGTTGCGGATCGTCGGTCGGGCGAAGGACATGTTCATCGTGGGCGGCTTCAACGCCTACCCGGCCGAGATCGAGAACCTGCTTCTCGGCCATCCGGCGATCAGGTCGGTCGCGGTCATCGGCATCCCCGACGAGCGGCTCGGCGAAGTCGGAATGGCGTTCGTCGTACTCGAAGAGGGCGCGACGGCGACTCCCGACGAGATCATCGCGTGGAGCCGCGACCACATGGCCAACTACAAGGCACCCCGCCGAGTGGAGATCATCGACGACCTGCCACTCAACGCCACCGGCAAGGTGATGAAGGAGGAGCTCCGCGCCCGCGCGCGAGGATGACTCACCTGACCCGCTCACCTGACTCGCCTAGCGTCCGAGCTTGCGCGTTGTAGAACACAAACGTTGCGAGGGTGGTCTCCTGAGGCGCTGCGCCCGTCACTCGCATGGACTCACGCAACGTTTGTGTTCTACAGCTCGGGGTTCTGAGGCCAACCTGTATTGGCGTCAGAGGTATGACACGAATATCTTGGTCGTCCTATGCGTGACGATCGCAAGTCCGGCGCCCTCGGCGAGCTGCGCGTCCATGCCGATCCCGGCGCTCGGGTGGTGGAACAGTTCGCCACCAGCCGCGCGGTGCTGCGGGCGCCGAACATGCTGCAGGCCGGCGCGGGGGCGAAGCAGTTCTCGAAGGACCCGCTGCGTGCGCCGGTGTTCTTCCTCGACGGTGAGCCGCACAGGAAGCGGCGTACCGCGATCGCCAGGTTCTTCACGCCCAAGGCGATCAGCACCCGGCACCGCCTCGTCATGGAAGCCAAGACTGAGGAGCTGCTGGCCGGATTTCGTGCCGCCGGGACGGCGCAGCTCGAAGACCTCAGCTACCTGCTCGCGGTCGCTGTCGCGGCGGAGATCGTCGGACTGACCAACAGCGAGCAGAAGGCGATGGCCAAGCGGATCAACGCGACGTTGATCGGCACTCGGTTGCGCACTATGCACCCGGTGTTCCGGTTCTTCGCGCAGTTCGCCACTGCTGCGGCCGCGATGCGGTTCATGGCGCGTGACGTCAAGCCGGCGATCAAGGCGCGGCGGCTGGAGCCGCGCGAGGACGTCATCTCTCACTTGCTGGAAGAGGGGGCGTCGGAGAAGCAGATCCTGATCGAGTGCATGACCTATGCCGTCGCCGGGATGGTGACGACGCGCGAGTTCATCGTGATGGCGGCATGGCACTTCTTCGACAACGACGTGCTTTGCAAGCGGTTTCTCGATGGCGACGAGGTTGAGCAGGTCAAGATCCTCGAAGAGATCCTGCGGCTCGAGCCGGTCGCCGCGATGATCCAGCGCCAGTGCACAGCGGACACCGACCTCGGCACCGATACCGGCAAGGCCGGCGAGGTGCTCGCCATCAACATCCGCAAGGCCAACGTCGACCCCGTTGCGGTTGGCGAGTGCCCGTTCGAGTTGGATCCGGACCGCGCCGACCGCGTGAAGATGGTTGGGCCGTACTTGAGCTTCGGTGACGGTGCGCACCGTTGCCCGGGTGGTCAGGTGGCGATCGCCGAGACCCGGATCTTCCTCGACCGGCTGATGCGAGTGTCCGGGATCAAGCTCGAGCGGGAGCCCGACATGTCCTGGGACGACGGCGTTATGAGCTACGAGCTGCGCGGCGCGACGATCACCTGCACTCGCGACGGACGGGCTATCCGACCTGATCGAGCGGCGGGTCGCAGGTGTTGGGTGCCCAGTGCCAGACCTTCAGTACGTCGGCCGGGATCTTGACTGGGCACTGCGCGCCTGACCGCGCGTCGGGGCCGTCGCGCCCCGCGTCGTACACCTTCCACTCGCCGTGCCGGTGCCGGACGAAGATCGTGTAGGCGCCTTCGTCCTGCGTGTAGACCTCGGCGCGGAGGTAGTGGTGGTTCGGCACGGTGCTGCCGGCCGCCCAGTAGGTGCCGGTGTTGTTGTCGTGGGCGTAGTACGCCGAACCCTTGTAGAGCCGGACGAAGGCGTCGTCGGGCAGATGGGTCGCCTTGGCTCGCGCGAGCAGCAGCTGGTGGCGGATCTTCTTGGTGAGGAGCAGGTTCTGCGCCGGCGGGGTCGGGGGAGACGTGGGCCACGGTGTCGCGACCGCAGCATGAGTTCTCGGCGCGGTTGGTGGGGGTGTGGTGGACCCGACGTTGCTGGTGCTCGAGCACCCGGTAAGCGCGATGCCGGCGGTCGCTACTGCCACCACGGGTCGTCTCACGGCGTGGTTATCTCACGAACCGCCGGCCGAACGCACGTGATCGGCTTGCGGCCGACGCTTCTCGCGACGACGTGCTCGGCTTGACGGCACAGTCACAACGCCGGTCCTGCAACGCAGGCAACAAGTTGGCGGGACAGCCAGGCCGAACGGACCTCGTCAGGTGTTGCAGCAGGCATGATCGGCGCGACCGTCACCGCCATACAACTGGCGAACTCGGGTCATGGGCCCAGTCTGACGCACCGCGAACTTGCACTTTCCAACCGTTCCAGCGCGAATTTCGGTTGGAATTTGCAAGTTCGGCGAGCCGTGGTTCTAGTCGATCTCGCCGCGTGCTCGGGCGAGGATCCCGCGCGCGATCACCAGCCGCTGGATCTCGTTGGTGCCCTCGCCGATCATCATCAGCGGCGCGTCTCGCAGGTAGCGCTCGACCGGCAGGTCGGTCGTGTAGCCCATCCCGCCGTGGATCCGCATCGCGTCGGTGGCCAGCTCGAAGGCGGTCTCCGAGGCGAACAGCTTCGCCATTCCGGCTTCGACGTCACAGCGCAGGCCGGCCATCTTTCGTTCCGCCGCATTCCACGTGAGCAGCCGGGCCGCCTCGAGTTTCGTCGCCATGTCCGCGATCCGCAGCTGGATCGCCTGGTGCTCGGCGATCGGCTTGCCGAACGTCGTCCGCAGCTGCGCATACGACACAGCGGCGTCGAACGCCGCCCGCGCGACACCGACGGCGCGTGAGGCGATGTTGATCCGGCCGAGCTCCAGGACCCCGAGGATCTGCGGCAACCCGCGTCCCGGCACCCCGATAAGGTTGGCGGCGGGAATCCGGTGGTCGGTGTAGGACATCTCGACCGTCTCGATCCCGCGGTAGCCGAGCTTGCCGACGTGCCGGCTGACCGAGATGCCCTCGTACGACGCGCCCGGCTCCTTCTCGACGACGAAGGTGGAGATCCCCTCGTCGGTCTTGGCGGCTAGCGCGACGACCCCGGCGCGCTCGCCATTGGTCACCCATGCCTTCGTGCCGTTCACGACGTACGTGTCGCCGTCGGGCACCGCGCGGCAGGAGATACTGCGGGTGTCGCTGCCGGCGTCCGGCTCGGACAGGGACAACGCGCCGCGCCGCTCACCGGTCGCCATCGTCGGAAGGATGCGCTTGCGCTGCTCGTCATTGCCGTGCTGCATGACGAGCGTCGCCACCATCGTGTGGGTGTTGATGATCCCGGTGAGCGTCATCCACCCGTAGGCGAGCTCTTCGATGATCCCGATGTAGGTGAACAGGTCGAGGCCGAGGCCGCCGTACTCCTCCGGGATCGTGACACCGAACAGACCGAGCTCGCGCATCGTCGCGACCAGGTCGGCCGGGAACTCATCGGCGCGCTCGAGTCCTGCTGCGTTGGGAAGCACGTCCTTGGCGACGAACCGGCGGACGCTCTCGATGACCTCGCGCCGTACGTCGGGATCGGTCTGCGCCATCGCCTCGGCCATGGCGGGAAACGATACACACGGCTTGCGTTGACGCCGATTCCGAATATGAGAACAATGTTTCCGTGCCGCCGGTCGTCCCGATGCATCGCGGTCTGGAACAGGCCGCCGAACTGTACGGCGACCGGGTCGCGATTCGGTTCGAGGACACCGACTGGACGTGGCGGCGCCTCGACGCCTCGAGCAACGCCTTCGCGCGGTACCTGCAGGCAGCGGTGGGCCCGGGCGACCGGGTCGCCGTGATGAGCGGCAACCGTCCCGAGTTCGTCGTCCTGGTCAACGCGATCAGCAAGCTCGGCGCGGCAACGGTCCTGGTCAGCCCGGCGTGGAAGCAGCGCGAGGTCGACCACGCGCTCGCGATCACCGGCGCGACGTACGCCGTGGCCGACGAGGCGTGCTACCCGCTGCTCGCCGCGCCGCTCGGCAAGGAGCGGGTCACCAACCTCGACGACAAGGTCGCGCTCGACGACATCCTGGCCGGCGACTCCTCGCCGCTCGGGCTCGAGCCGCCCGGCGCGGACGACGAGGGCGTGCTGGTGTTCAGCTCGGGCACGACCGGGCTGCCGAAGGCGGTGCGGCACACCCACGGGTCCATGGGTCATGGCATCGCGCACTGGGTGGCGTCGCTCGGGCTCACGTCCGACGACCGGTTCCAGATCGCCACGCCGCCCTCGCACATTCTCGGCCTGCTCAACTTCCTCACCGCGGCCGCTGCCGGCACCACGGTCCGGCTGCATCGCCGCTTCGACCTCGACGAGCTGCTGAGGCGGATCCAGGACGAGCGCATGACCCTCGAGATGGCGGTCGCGCCGATCGCACTGGCCATGGCCGACCACCCGTCGATCGAGGACTACGACCTCTCTTCGCTCCGGTACATCATGTGGGGCGCCACACCCGTCACGCCGAGCGTCGCGGAGCGGGTCACCGCCCGCACGGGCGTGCGCTGGATGCCGGCGTACGGCGCGAGCGAGCTTCCGGTCATCACCTGCAACCCGATCGACCGTCCCGACGAGTGGCGACTCGACTCGGCGGGGCTGCCGGCTCCCGGCGTGCAGGTGCGGGTGGTCGATCTCGAGACCCGCGACGTCCTGCCGGCTGGAGGCATCGGCGAGATCCAGGTGCTCAGCCCGTCGGTCATGACGGGTTACCTGCCCGAGGAGGACATCGCCGCTGCGTTCCACGACGGCTGGTACCGCACCGGCGACGTCGGCTTCGTCGAGGCCGAAGGCTGGGTGCACCTGACCGACCGCGCGAAGGAAATGATCAAGGTCAAGGGCTTCCAGGTCGCTCCGGCCGAGATCGAAGCCGTCCTGCACGGGCACGAGTCGGTCCGCGACTGCGCCGTGTTCGGTGTGCCCGACCGGGCCGCGGGCGAGCTGCCGGTCGCCGCCGTGCTGATCGACCCGGACCGTCCGGTCTCGCCCGATGCACTGCGCGCCCTCGTCGGCGACACGCTCGCCACGTACAAACAGCTGCGCGACATCGTCGTGGTCGACGACATTCCGCGGTTGCCGTCCGGAAAGGTGCTGCGTCGCGTGCTGCAGCAGGACTGGATCGACCAGCACCCGGATTCCGCCGGCTGATGGACGTCCGCCTCTCAGCCGACCAGCGAGCCCTGCGCGACACCGCGACCGACCTCGTGGATGCGCTGCGCCCGCGGTCGGTGGGCGACCTCGCCGACATCGCGCGGACGCAGAGGCTCGAAGCCGCGGTGGTGTCGGCCGGGTGGCGGTCGCTGCGCGAAGCCGACGAGGCGGGGGCGCCGTACGCGTCCGCCGTCGAGGCTGCGCTCGTCGCCGAGGAGCTGGGGCGCGGCCTCGCCGACGTCGCGTTCGTCGGGCCCACGTTGGCAGCCGAGCTGCGGCGCCTCGCCGGTGCCGGATCCGCGGACCGGGCGGAGACGGTCGCGCTGCGGCCGGACCTCGGCGACATCGCGCTGGCCGGCCGCCGGGCGACTGCCATCGACGCGGCGGGCGCCGGCGCGGCGTTGCTGCTCGCCGCCGGTGAGCTCGTTGCCGTCGATCTCGCCGGCTTCGCGGAGCCGGTCGACCTCACTCGGCCCCAGGTCGAGGTCCCGAGCGCCGCCACCGCTGCGCCGCTCGGCGCGTCGCTCGGCACGGACGCGCTCACGGGATGGACGGCGCTCGGTCTCGCGCTGACCTGCGCGGATCTGGTCGGCGTCATGCGCGGCACGATCGCGCTGGCCACCGACTACGCGAAGGTGCGCGAGCAGTACGGCGCGCCGATCGGCTCCTACCAGGCGGTGCAGCACCTGCTCGCCGACGCGCTTGTCGCGATGGAAGGCTCGCGCAGCGCCGCACTGCACGCGGCGTGGGCGGTCGACGCGCTCGCGGCGGATGATGCCCTGGCGGCTGCCGCCGCCGCGAAGGCCTACTGCGCGCGCGCAGCCCGCGACGTCTGCGAGACGGGCATCCAGGTGCACGGCGGCATCGGCAACACATGGGAGTGCCTCGCGCACGTGTACCTGCGGCGCGCGCTCGTGTCGATCGACCTGCTCGGTGGTGTGGGTCCGAACCTCGAACGAGTGCTGGTGGGTCATGGACTTCGCTGACTCACCGGCGGAGGCCGAATTTCGTGCGAGGCTCCGCAGCTGGCTGGCGGACCACAACCCCGGCCTGCCGGCGTCGTCCACCTCCGACGAGTACTGGGCGGGCCAGGCCGCGTGGCATCAGGCGTTGTACGACGCCGGCTTCTTCGGGCTGTCCTGGCCGACCGAGATCGGCGGCCACGGACTGCCGACCGTCTACGAGGTGATCGTCGATGACGAGCTCGCCGCAGCCGGCGCGCCGCCGCGGCCGAGCCTGGGCTACCTGGTGCAAGGAATCCTGCGGCACGGCAACCGCGACATCCGGGCCCGGCTGCTCCCCGGCATCGTCAACGGCCGCGACCGCTGGTGCCAGGGATTCAGCGAGCCGGAGGCCGGTTCCGACCTCGCGTCGCTGCGCACCACCGCAGTGCGGGACGGCGACGACTACGTCATCAGCGGGCACAAGGTGTGGACCAGCTACTCCGACGCCGCCGACTGGTGCCTGGTGCTCGCGCGTACCGATCCCGACGTCCCGAAGCACAAGGGCATCTCCGCGTTCCGGGTCTCGATGCGCCAGCCAGGCGTCGTACAGAAGCCGCTGAAAATGATCAACGGCATCACCCGAGAGTTCGGTGAGGTGTTCTTCGACGAGGCGCGGACACCCGCCACCGACATGATCGGGGAGCCCGGTGAAGGCTGGCGGCTCGCCATGACGGTGGTGGGTCACGAGCGTGAGCCGGGGGAGCTCGGCTACGTCGCTCGGTACCGCAAGGTGGTCAAGGAGCTGGTCGCGCGGGTGAGCGAGTCGCCGGACGACTACGGTCCGGAGCAGCGACGCGATCTGGCGTGGGCTGTGGTGGAGTCGGAGATGCTTCGGCACCATGTCTCGCGGCGGCTGTCGGATCGTCTCGACGCAATCACGCACGGCCCGGAAGGATCGGTGGACAAGTTGCTCATGACGCGGGTGGAGCAGAGCGTGGGGCATGCCGCGCTGTCCGTCGGCGCGGCAAGCGCATCCGATGACACCTGGCTGAAGCTCTACCTCTACAGCCGGGCGCAGAGCGTCATGGGCGGTACGTCGCAGATCCAGCGCAACCTGGTCGCGACCCGGCTGCTCGGGCTGCCGACCTCATGAGCTACGACCTGCCGGACGAGGTCCGCGTCGACGCCGACGGTCCGATCCGGCTGATCACGCTGAACCGCCCGGAGCATCTCAACGCCACCAACCACGTCCTGCACGCGGGGCTGGCATCCCTGTGGCCGCAGCTCGACGAGGACGAGGACGCGCGGGTCGCCGTACTCACCGGCGCCGGGCGGGCGTTCTCCGCCGGCGGCGACTTCGGCTACATCGGCGAACTGGTCGAGGACCCGGCGCTGCGCAAGGTCAGCCTGACCCACGGAAAGCAGATCGTCACCGGCATGGTCAGCTGCCGGATCCCGATCGTCGCGGCAGTTAACGGCCCGGCCGTGGGGCTCGGCTGCAGCCTGGTCGCGCTGTCCGACGTCGCCTACATGGCCGAGAGCGCGCACCTCGCCGACCCGCACGTGCTGATCGGTCTCGTCGCGGCCGACGGCGGCCCGATCACCTGGCCGCTGCTGACCAGCCTGCTGCTCGCGAAGGAGTACGCGCTGACCGGTGACCGCATCCCGGCGGAGCGCGCCGCCGCGATCGGTCTGGTCAATCACGTCGTGCCGGACGACCAGGTGCTGACCGCTGCCCTCGAATGTGCGAAGAAGATCGCGAAGCTGCCGAGGCAGGCCGTCGAGG
>CAZEAM010000337.1:0-14567 GCA_964510285.1 uncultured Frankiaceae bacterium
TGACGTGTACGCCATCGGTGCCGTCCTGTACGCCGCCGAGGCGTGCGGGCTCACCGGATGGTGCCTGGACACGGCGTCGTCGTACGCCAAAGAACGGGTGCAGTTCGGCCGCCCGATCGGCACCTTCCAGGCGATCAAGCACCGTGCCGCGGACATGCTGGTGCTGGTCGAGCTGATGCGCGCGGCGACCTGGGACGCGGCCCGCAGCGAGGGACGGGACGCCGACGGCCGGCTGGCCGTGTCGGCGGCCGCGGCGATCGCTTTCGACGGTGCGGTCGACGCGGCCAAGGACTGCGTGCAGATGCTCGGCGGGATCGGCTTCACCTGGGAGCACGACGCGCACCTGTATCTCAAGCGCGCCATCGCCGTCCGCCAGCTGCTCGGCCCGACGACCGCCTGGCGTACGGCGACCGCGAAGCTCGGCCTCGGCGGCGTACGGCGGCTGCTCGACGTCGAGCTTCCGGGCGAGGCCGAGTCCTACCGCGCCGAGGTTCGGGAGTTCCTCGCGAGCCTCGACGGCCTCGACGACAAGGCGCGCAACGCCGCGATCGCCGACGCCGGCTACCTCGCGCCGCACTGGCCGGTGCCGTGGGGTCGTGACGCCAACGCCGTGCAGCAGGTGGTGATCGACGAGGAGTTCAAGAGGGCCAAGGTCCGGCGAGCCCACTTGTCGATCGCCGCCTGGGCGCTGCCGACGATCATCGAGCACGGCAGCCAGGAGCAGATCGAGAAGTACGTGCCGGCTACCTTCCACGGCGAGATCACCTGGTGCCAGCTGTTCAGCGAGCCGGGCGCGGGTTCCGACCTCGCGTCGCTGTCGACGCGAGCGGAGCCGACCGATGGCGGATGGCTGGTCAACGGCCAGAAGGTGTGGACGTCGCTGGCCAAGCAGGCGACCCACGGCATCCTGCTCGCGCGGACCTCGGCCGGCAAGGACGGCGATCGCCATCACGGCATCTCCTACTTCCTGCTCGACATGAGCACGCCCGGCATCGACATCCGCCCGCTCCGCGAGCTGACCGGGCAGGCGATGTTCAACGAGGTGTTCCTCGACAACGTCTTCGTGCCGAGTGCCTGCCTGGTCGGCGAGGTCGACGGCGGCTGGCGGCTGGCGCGAACGACGCTGGCCAACGAGCGGGTTTCGATGGCGAGCGGTTCGGCGTTCGGGATCGGCGTCGAGTCGATCGTGAAGCTGCTCAAGGGCCGCGAGGTCGACCAGGTCACCCTTGACCACACGGGCCACCTCATCGCCGAGGCGCAGTCGCTGGCTTTGCTCGGTGTCCGATCGACGATGCGAGTGCTTGCCGGCGGGGAGCGTGGCTCGGAGTCCAGCTTGCGCAAGCTGGCGGCGGCCGAGCACGAGCAGCGGGTGCAGGAGTTCGGCATCGAGCTGCTCGGTGGCGAGGGGGCGACGATGGCGGGCGATGCCTACACGTGGGGGATGGGCTTCCTCGCCACCCGGTGCCTGACGATCGCCGGTGGCACCAGCGAGGTGCAGCGCAACGTCATCGCGGAGCGCCTGCTAGGCCTGCCCCGCGACGCCGGCTAGCTCGAGCCAGCGCCGGTAACGCTCGTCGCACGGACCGGTCCATGCCGGGTCGGGCTCGTAGCGGTGTTCCCCGTTCTTGACCCAACGCACGACGTCGTTGTTCTGGTCGAGGCCGGCTACCACCCGCGCCCGCCAGGCCGCACCCAGCGCGGCTCCCTCCGGTACGGCGACCACGTCCACCGCCATCCCGGTGCAGTCGGCGAGTGCCTGCATCCACTGCGGGTCGTGCGTGCCACCGCCGCTCGCCACGATCCGGCGCCGGTCGACGGCGCTCAGATCGATCATTCGCCGCGCCACGAAGGCCGACGCCTCGTATCCGGCCCGCATGACCGCCGCCGCGTCGTGCCCGATGTCGAGCCCGTCGATCGACGCACGCAGCGAGATGTCGTGCACCGGCGTCCGCTCACCCTTCAGGTAGGGCACGAACACCGGTACGGCGCCCGGATCGAGCGCAACGGTCGATCCGGCCAGCAGGCGGCGGACCCAGTTGACGAACATGCCGCCCGCATTGCTCGCGCCGCCGAGGATCGCGAGCTCGCCGAGCGGGTGCGGGATCGACCACATGCCCGGCACCATCGACGGCGCGTCGAGTACGCACCACACGATCAGCGTCGTGCCACAGATCACCAGCACGTCGCCGGGCGAGTTGATCCCGGCGACTGTCGACTCGGCCCACGCGTCGGCCATCCCGGCACCGTGTGGCGCGCCACGGATGTGACCAGCGACCTCGGTGTCACCGACGAGCAGCGGCATCTGCTCGGGCCGCGCGCCGATCTCAGCGAGCCTGTCCTCCTGCCACGTCCCGTCCCAGAGCGGCGCGAGCGCGAAGGCTGTGCCGGCGTCGACGGCCGGGGAGCCGCCCAGCGCCGCCAGCGCGACCGCCGGCGCGGTCCAGTAGGCGTGGGCATCGGGCGCCTGCCGCACGGTCCACTCGAGCATCGAGCGGAACTCCTTGGAGTTGAGCAGGTCCGCCTCGTTGCGCCCGGCCCGGCCGCGGTGGTCGCCGTACAGCAGGCCGGGGGTGATCGGGATGCCGGCCTCGTCGACGGCCGTGAAGCTGGGAACCATCGTCGCGACGGCGATCCCGTCGAACTCGGAGATGCCGAGTTCGTCGAGGGCCCGGCGCGGCCCGTCCACCCAGGCCTGCTTCGCGTCGTGCTCGAAGACGTCGACGTTCGGGGCGTGGATGTCGTGCGGAACACGGGCCCGCGCCACGATCGCGCCGTCGCCGTCAACGGCGAGCGCCTTGACCGACGTGGTGCCGATGTCGATCCCGACCGTGAGCCCGGTTGCCAAGTCCGCTTCCCCTCCACCCTGACACGCGCGTCAGGTTTTCCCGATATTCTCATGTGAGGGAAGGCATGACATCAGCCTTACCCGTGTCGCCCGAAGGAGGCCGAGGTTGTCGGCGAACCCTGACCGTCCACGTGCCCTCGTCCTCGCGCCCGTGCGCGGTGAGGGCAAGGACATCCTCTCCTCCGTCTGCGACGTCGTGTACGAGCCGTGGATCGAGCAGCACCCGATCAAGCTGTACAAGGCCGAGGATCTGGCGGCGAAGATCGCGGAGGTCGGCGCGACCGTCCTCGTCTGTGAGTCGGACAACGTCAACGGTCCGGTCATGGATCAGCCGCTGAAGGTGATCGGCTGCACCCGGGGCGACCCGAACAACGTCGACGTCGAGGCCGCCACCAAGGCGGGCATCCCGGTGCTGCGGGCCCCGGGTCGCAACGCCGATGCCGTTGCCGAGATCTGCATCGCGCTGCTGTTCGCCGTCAACCGCGGGGTGGTTGTCGCGGACAAGGAGTGCCGCGCGGGGGAGATCTACCGCGACGGCACGATTCCCTACCAGCGGTTCCGCGCCTGGCAGCTCGCCGGGAAGACGGCCGGTCTGGTCGGCTACGGCGCAGTGGCCCGCGCGCTCGAGTGGCGACTCAAGGGCCTCGGTATGAACGTGATCGCCTACGACCCGTACGTCGACGAGGCCACCCACTCACTCGAGGATCTGCTTGCCGAGGCCGACGTCGTCTCGATGCACGCGCCGGTCCTCGAGTCGACGAAAGGCATGATCGGCGCCGAGCAGTTCGCGGCGATGAAGCCTGGCGCGATCTACCTCAACTCCGCGCGCGCCGCCCTCCACGACACCGACGCGATGGTCAAGGCCCTGCAGTCAGGGCATCTCGGCGGCGCCGGTCTGGACCACTTCGACCACGAGTGGCTCGATCCGAACAGTGACCTGGCTGCTCTGCCCAACGTCGTACTCACTCCTCACATCGGAGGGGCGACGTACGACACAGAGGCCAACCACTCGCTGCTCGTCGCGAGTGACATCAAGGCAATCCTCTCTGGTGAGAAGCCGGTCAACTGCGTCAATCCGGAGGTCCTGGCATGACCGAGGCCGTGATCGTCGACGCGATCCGTACGCCGATCGGCAAGCGCAAGGGGGCGCTGTCCGGCTGGCACCCCACCGACCTGTTGGGTCACGTGCTGAAAGCGCTGGTCGAGCGTAACGGGATCGACCCGGCCACGGTCGACGACGTGATCGGCGGCTGCGTCACGCAGAGCGGCGAACAGGGCAACAACGTCACGCGCAACGCCTGGGTTGCGGCTGGGCTGCCGCAGACCGTTGCCGCCACCTCGGTCGACCGGCAGTGCGGCTCGTCGCAGCAGGCCGTCCACTTCGCCGCGCAGGGCGTCATGGCCGGGGCCTACGACCTGGTGATCGCGTGCGGGGTCGAGTCGATGACCCGTGCGCCGATGGCCTCCAACGCCCGTGGCGGCACCGGCCCGTTCTCGCCCGCGTTCCTCGCAGCCTGCGACAACCAGCTGAAGATGCAGTTCGAGGTCGCGCAGAAGATCGCCAACGACTGGGGCATCACGCGGGCCGAGATGGACGCGTTCGCAATCGAGTCGCACCGTCGCGCGTCGCAGGCGCAGAAGGCCGGCGCGTTCAAGCGCGAGATCGTGCCGATCATCCTGCGCGACGAGGAAGGCAACGACACCGGCGTCGTCATGACCGATGACGAGGGCATCCGCCACGAGACGTCGGCCGAGAAGATGGCGACGCTGCCCCCCGCGCACTTCCAACCCGAGCTCGCCCCCGACATCACGGCGGGCAACTCCTCGCAGATGAACGACGGCGCAGCCGCGATGCTGATCTGCTCACGAGAGACCGCGGAGAAGCTGGGTCTTCGGCCACGGGCTGCGCTGCGCCATTTCGCGGTCGGCGCCGACTCGGCGACCTGGGTGCTGACCGCACCCAACCCGGTCACCCGCAAGCTCTACGCGAAGACCGGTCTCACGACGGCGGACTTCGACGCGGTCGAGGTCAACGAGGCGTTCGCGTCGATCACGATGGCGTGGGAGCGCGAGTTCTCACCTGAGCCCGACAAGCTGAACCCGCGTGGCGGTGCGATTGCGATCGGTCACCCGCTCGGTGCCTCCGGCATTCGCCTGATGACGACGATGCTGCACTACCTCGAGGACACCGGCGGCCGGCTCGGCTTCCAGACGATGTGTGAAGGCGGAGGCCAAGCCAACGCAACGGTGATCGAGCGCCTCGCCTAGGAGCGGTTACTCGAACGTCGGGGGCGCCAGGAGTTCCTGGAGCCGGCATTTCGGCACGTGGATCCAGCCCTCGCGCTTGGCGCGCTGAGACATGCCCCGTGGAATCTGGTGAGTGCACCGGTACTGCGTGGTTGCCCTCGCGACGAGCGCGCACACCAACGCGTCGAACGCGTCGTGCGACGTACGGCAGGTCTTTTCGTGCTCCCCGAGATCGAGCTGGGGCAGGCACCGCTTCAGCTTGGTCACCATCTCGCCGAGGGCGGGACTGTTCGCGGTCCCCTTGTAGCCGCCTCGACTGAGTCCCCAGTGCCGGATCGCTGCCGCGGGATAGGTCTCGGCGACGCCGCCCCGGACTCCCGACCGGTCGACCTCGATCCCGTTCTTCGACATCGCTGCCAGCAGGCCAGCGGCCCGCATCGCGCAAACCCCGATCAGGTCCGACGAGACCGACAGCGGCCGGCCCAGCTTCTCGTCGGCCAGGTAGCGATCCGTTGCGCGGTAGCGCAGCGGGAGCCGCTGCGCCGGACCGACGGACAGCTGTGGCACCCGGCTCGTGTGGTGGGCGTTGACGAACTCGACGAACTCGTCCGGCCAGCCGAGCGGGCAGTCGATCCCGGTCTTGTCGGCCTGCAACGCGAGTTCGAGAATCGCCTCGTCGTCGGCCTCGGTGAGCAGCTCGGTCAGGCGTGCGTTGCGTCCCAGCCACTCGACCATGGCGACCGCGGTGCGCTTCGGATCCGCCGCCAGGTCAACTCCGAGGGTCAACATGCGCGGCGGCTAGGTCCTCGCGGCCGACACGGCGTTGCGGATCTCGGCCACCAGCGCCTCGCCGCGCAAGGGGTTGCCGTGCAGGGAGGTCACCTGATGGCAGTTGCCGTCCTCGCTGATCACCCACACGTTGGTCTTGCGCGCGACGTCGGTCGCGGTAGACATCAGGCTGATCTCGGCAACCTCGATCAGCGGCACCCGCCAACCGATCCCGACATTGCGCGCGATGACCGACCGGTCCGTCACGAACAGCCCGGATCGCAGGTTGCGCCAGGCCAGGATCGCGGCGAGGACCGCCACGATGACCGCGATCAACGGCAGACCGATGACGGCCAGCACGCCGGTGAGGACCAGGCCGTAGACGGCGACAGCGACCGCAGCGCGCCTGCGGTTGGGGCTGCGGAACTCGACCGCCACGAGGCTCACGCTACTGCCCTACCCGTGGCAAGATGCCCGCATGATCCGAGGTGAGGGGTCTGCGTTCATCGCCGGAGTGACCGCTCAGGACATCTTCGACTTCGTGCTGGATCCCGTGCAGTACAAGAAGGCCGACCTCAAGGTCGTCGACGTCACGAAGATCGCCGACACGGAGGACGGCATGATCGCCCGTGAGGACGGCAAGTTCCTCGGCAAATTCCCGGGCTCGATCATCACCCGCTACCGGTGGCTGCCACCCACGGACATCGACGTCGTGCTCGAACACGGGGTGCCGGCGTACATGCACGCCTGGTTCGAGATCGAGGACCGACAGGGCGGCGCGCACGTACGGCACGTCGAGGAGATCGCGATGCGGCGGCCGTTCGGGGCGATCTGGGACCTCACCACGAGGAAGTGGTTCGCGGCGTCGGTCGAGAAGGAGGTCGCCGAGATCGCCCGACTCATGGAAGCCGGCGAGCGCGGCCGCGGCATCGCCGCCCACTGAATCCCGCGTGATCATGGCGTTTATGGCAGACACGCCGGCGTGTCGTGACGCATTCGCCATGATCACGGCAAATGTTGGGGTCAGACGTGCTCGACGGCCTCGGGGTTCTTGGCGAATGCGGCGCTGCCGGCGATGAAGCCGTCGACGTCGTCGGCCTTCATCTTCACCACGTCCCCGAGCGACGGCGGGATGTAGCGCTCGAAGCCCTCACCGGTCAGCGCGTCGAGGATCGCCGCCGCGCAGTCCTCGGGCGGGAAGAACTCACCGTCGTACGCCGCCTTCTCGTTGCCAGGGATGTCGCCCCAGATCGGGGTCTCGATCGGACCCGGCTGGATCGCTCGGACATGGATGTTCTCGTCGTAGAGGTCGACCGCCATGACCTCGCTGAAGCCGTTCAGCGCGAACTTGCTGCCGGCGTACGCCGACTCCCGTGGGGGCGCCACGCGACCGGCGAGGCTCGACACGTTCACGATCACGCCGCTGCCCCGCTCGCGCATCAGCGGCAGCACCGCGAGGGTCATGCGCACCGGGGAGAAGTAGTTGAGCGTCATGATCGACTCGACCTCTTGCGCCGTGAGCCGGGTGACGTGCTTGCGCTTCGGTGCGCCGGCGTTGTTGACCAGGCCGTCCAGGCCGTCGAAGCGCTTCCAGGCGTCCAGGGCGGTCTGCTCCGCGAGGGGCAGGTCCGAGAGGTCGACGGCCCACACCTTCACGTCGGGCGCGCCCGCCTCGCGAGTCTCCTGCGCGACCTGGTCGAGCAGCTCCTTGCGTCGCGCGACCAGCCCGACCCGTGCGCCGGCGGCCCCCAGGGCGCGTGCCGTCGCGGCACCGATGCCGGTGGATGCACCCGTGACCAGTACGGCGGAACCGGCCAGCTGCAGCGTGTTCGGCGGCTTCGGCATGACGCCCTACTTCCTCGGGAGCTTGATCGCGCGGTCGGCGATGATGTTCTTCTGCACCTGCGTCGTTCCCGCGCCGATCGAGGTGTAGCGCTGGTAGCTGTACAGCCGGGTCCACGAGCCCTTGTCGACCGCGTCCGGCCCGCCGCGGGCGAGCAGCGCGGCCTGGCCGAGCAGGTCGACCTGGAGCTCGGCGAGCGTCTGCGCCAGATGGCTCCACTGCAGCTTGGCGATCTGGACCTCTGGCCAGCCCTTCTCGCCCTTGAGCACCTTGGACAGCGCCCGCATGTTGAGCAGGCGGGTCATCTCGATCTGGGTGTACGCCCGTGCCAGCCGGTCGCGCAGGTCCGGGTCGGCGAGCGCGCCAGGGTTGTTCTCGCGCGCCCACTCGACCGCCCGGTCGAGCTCGGCCTTCATCGTGATCGACAGGCCCGCGGTGCCGACCCGCTCGTTGGTCAGCGTGCCCATCGCGACCATCCAGCCTTCGCCTTCGTTCCCGAGCCGCGACGCGTCGGCGGGAATGCGGGCGTCGTCGAAGGTGACCAGGCAGAACGAGTCCTCACCGACGATGTCGGTGATCGGCGTCGCGGTGATGCCGGGCGTCTCCATGTCGACGATCAGCGCGGTGATGCCGTCGTGCTTGGCTCCCCGCTCCAGGGCGGTCGGGTCGGTGCGGACGAGGAACAGGCCCCACTTCGCGATGTGCGCGGTGGTGATCCAGATCTTCTGGCCGGACAGGACGTACTCGTCGCCGTCGCGGATGGCGGTCACGCGCAGGTTCGCGAGGTCGGATCCGGCTTCCGGTTCGGAGAACCCCTGGCACCAGTGCTCCTCGGCATGCAGGATTCCGTGCAGCCAGCGGTCCTTCTGCTCCTGGGTGCCCCAGCGGATGATCATCGGGCCGATCTGCCAGATGCCATTGGTGTTGAAGATGCCCGGCGCCTTCGCCTTCGCCATCTCCTGGGAGTAGATGACGTTCTGCATCAGGGTCGCCTCGCGGCCCCCGAGCTCCTTGGGCCAGTTGATGGCGGCCCAGCCGCCGGCGGCCATGACCTTCTGCCAGGCCTGCCGCTTCGCGTACAGCTTGGTCATCCCCGGCACCTCGGGGATCGGCTGCTCGTCGAAGGCCGCGAGGTTCTTCTCGAGCCACTCCCGCAGCTCGGTGCGGAACGCCTCGTCCTCGGGCGTGTACGCGAAATCCATGGTGCCGAACCTATCGCGCCGTGGGGTGCAGCCGGCAGCGTTCCCTGACATTTGCGTCAGGGTTGTCGAACCCGCAGGATGTCGGCGTGGACTTCGACTTCAACGACGACCAGAAGGCCCTCCGCGAGGCTGTCCGGGATGCCCTCGCGGGCATGGTCCCGGCGGGTGAGATGCTTGCGATGGTGGGCGAGGGCGGCCGGATGCCCGACGGGCTGTGGCGGCAGATCGCCGACCTCGGCTGGCCCGGCCTGCTGATCCCGGAGGAGCACGGCGGGCTCGGCCTCGGCCTGGTCGACATGACGGTCGTCTGCGAGGAGATGGGCCGGGTCCCGCTGCCGGGCCCGTACTTCTCGTCGGCGGTGTTCGCGACATCGGCGGCCCTGCGGCTCGGCGCCGACGAGCTGCTCGCCGACCTTGCGTCGGGCGCGAAGCGGGGGACGGTCGCGGTCGAGGAGATGGCGGTCGCCGGTGACCCGCTCGTGTCGGTACGCACCCGGGCGACCAGGGACGGCGGCGGATGGGTCCTCGACGGGCTCAAACCGGCCGTGGCGGACGGGCCCACCGCGGACTGGGTGATCGTCGTCGCGCACGACGGCGACGGGCTCGCAGGTTTCCTGGTCGAGGGTGCGGACATCGAGCCGGTCCCCGGTCTCGACCCGACGCGGCAGCTCGGGCGGCTCGCAATGTCCGGCACGACCGCCCGGCGGCTCGGTCCCGCGGGCGACCAGACCGGGCTCTTGCGGCGCATCGTCGACGACGCGGCGGTGATGCTCTGTGCCGAGCTGATCGGGGCGTCGGAAGCCACCTTCGAGCTCGCGGCCGAGTACTCCAAGGCGCGGGTGCAGTTCGGCCGCCCGATCGGGACGTTCCAGGCGGTGAAGCACCTGGCCGCGGAGATGCTGCAGGAGCTCACCCTCGCGCGCGTCATCACCCATTACGCCGCCTGGTGCTCCGACGTCGATGACGACGACCGCGAGCTGGCGGCGAGCATGGCCAAGTCGTACGCACCCGAGGCGGCGATCGCGGTGACCAGCACGAGCATCCAGATCCATGGCGCGGTCGGGTTCACCTGGGAGTGCCCCGCGCACTTCTACTACAAGCGGGCCAAGGCCACCGACCTCATGCTCGGCAAGCAAGGCTGGCAACGCCACCGCGTCGCCGATCTCATCCTTGGCACAATCCCCGCCTGACAGCGCAGCGCCCGACGGGTAGGTGTCGTTATCGAGCGGAGGGTGGGGTCTTCAGCAGGGGGTGGTGCTGGAGCTCACGCTTGAGGACCTTGCCCGTCGCGTTCCTCGGGAACTCCTCGACCAGGTAGATCCGCCGCGGCGCGGCGTAGTCGGCGACCCGCTGCCGGCACCACGCGACCAGGTCCTCGACCGTCGCGGCGCCCGGTTCGGTGAGTACGACGAAGCCGACCACGTCCTCGCCGAGGACTGGGTGCTCGACGCCCACGACGGCCGCCTCGCGCACGCCCGGGTGCTCGTAGAGCGCGGACTCCACGTCGGTGGCGTGGATGTTGAGCCCACCGCGGATGATGACGTCCTTGGCCCGGCCCGCGATGTAGAGGTAGCCGTCATCGTCGAGCTTGCCGAGGTCGCCGGTGCGCAACCAGCCGTCCGGGTGGAACATCTCCTGCGCCTCGGCCGGCACCTTGTAGTACTCGCGTAGCTTGCCGGCCGGTTTCACCTGCACGTTGCCGATCTCGCCGACCGGGACCTCGGCGTCCTCGTCGTCCACGATCCGCACCTTGGCCGGCGGGACCGCGAGCCCGACCGAGCCGGGACGCTTCACGAGCTCGCCCTTCGGCATGAAGAAGTACGCCGTCCCTGCCTCGGTCATCGAGTACGAGTTGGTCACCATCGCGTCGGGGACCAGCTCTTGCAGCGCGAGCAGGGTCGCCGGGGCGATCGGGGCCGAGCCGACCGAGACCATCTCCACGCTCGACCAGTCGGAGCTAGCCATGGCGGGATCGGCGAGCAGCAGCTCCACCATCGCCGGGACGAGGAACACGCACTTCGGCTTGGCTGACTCGATCAGCCGCAGCCAGTCGGCGGTGGCGAACTTCGGCAGGTAGAGCGTGTACATCCCCATGCGCATCGGCTGGTAGACGAACGTCATCCCGGAGAAGGTGAACATCGGGCAGGCGTGCAGCCACGGCCGCCCGGTCCACTCCGGCTCGGCGGTGATGATCATCGCGGAGTTGCTGTGCCGGATCGCCACGCCCTTCGGCGCGCTAGTGGTGCCCGACGTGTAGAGGATCTCCGCGAGGTCGTCGGGGTCACGATCGACCTGCACGTCCTCGGCGTCGTCGGTGAGCAGGCTCTCCCAGCCCACCCCGCGCGGTGCGAGGTGGGCCAGCTCGGGCGCGACGATGGTGACGGCCGGTTCGCAGTGCTCGAGCACCCCTCCGACGAGGTTCGCCGCCATGCGGACGTTGACCGGCACGGCGACGCCACCAGCTTTGTGGATCGCCGAGTAGGTCTGCACGAACGCGAGCCCGTCCTCCGGCCGCAGCACCACCGCCACGCGGTCCCCGGCCGTCACCCCGGCGTCGATCAAGCCGTGTGCCAGCCGCGAGGAGTTCGCGTGCCACTCGCCGTAGGTGATGGAGCCGATGCCGTCGACGACGAACGCAGCCTCGTCCGGGATGCGTTCGGCGACCCAGCGCAGCTGGTCGGGAATCAGCGCCATGTGAAGCGGTGCGTCCTACAGCAGCTGGAACGGCGGCACGCCGGAGTCGTGCTTGGCGAACAGCGTGGGCGCCGCGTCGATCAGGCCATCGACCGTCCACGCCTTGCCGCCTGCGTCGATCGAGCCGCCGAGGCTGAAGCCGCGGGCGACCTGCACCTCGCTGCCCCACACGACGAACACCTGGCCGGACACGTCGGCGGCTGCGGGGCTGGCCAGCCAGCCGATCACGGGGGAGACGTTCTCCGGCGCGAACGCGTCGAAGGCGCCCTCCTCGGTGGAGCCGAAGCCCGCGAAGGTGAGCTCGGTCATCCGGGTACGCGCGCGGGGTGCGATCGCGTTGGCCGTCACGCCGATCTTCGCGTACTCGCGTGCCGTCACCCAGGTCATTGCCACGATGCCCGCCTTCGCGGCGGCGTAGTTCATCTGGCCGGCGTTGCCGAACAGGCCGGACTCGCTGCTGGTGTTGATGACCCTGCCGTACACCTCGTCACCGGCCTTGGACCGCGACCGCCAGTAGGCGCCGGCGAAGTGGGTCGTGGCGAAGTGGCCCTTGAGGTGTACGTCGATGACTGAGTCCCAGTCTTCCTCCGACATGTTGTAGCTCATCTTGTCGCGCAGGATGCCCGCGTTGTTGACGAGGATGTCGAGGCCGCCGAAGGTGTCGACCGCCTGGCTGATCAGGTTCTCGGCGGCCTTGAAGCTCGAGCAGCTGTCGTAGTTGGCGACCGCGTCGCCACCGGCCGCCTTGATCTCCTCGACCACCTCTGCGGCTGGACGGTTGTCCGTCCCCTGGCCGTCCCACTCGCCGCCGAGGTCGTTGACCACGACCCGGGCGCCTTCCGAGGCGAGGAGCAGGGCGTGGGCCCTCCCGAGACCCCGGCCAGCGCCAGTGACGATGGCGACCTTGCCGTCGAGCAGACCCATGACATGTGACCTTTCGTTTGCGCTGTTGCGGCTAGTTGGTTGTGGTGGGGAGGACCTCGTCGAAGAAGTCCTTGATCAGGTTGGCGGTCGACGCCGGGTTGTCGCCGGCCGCCAGGTGACCTGCCGAGCTGATCGTCGCGAGGCGAGCGTTGGGCAGGATCGAGGTCACCTCGTTCGCGCCGTCGCTGGACAGCACGTCGCTCGATGCGCCCCGCAGGACCAGGACCGGGACGGTGACGGTCGCGGCCTCCTCGCCGAGGCCGATCAGGATGTCGTTCTCCCAGTTCACGTTGACGTCTCGAAGCCGCTCGCGGCTGATCCGGCCCAGGCTGTGCTTCCACACCCACCGGCCGTCCGGGCGCTGCCGCAGGTTGCGCTTGAGCCGGTCGGGTGGCGACGGCTTGCGGTTCGGCAGGTACTCCGCGATCGCTGCGGCCGCCTCTTCCAACGACCCGAACGACTCGTGCTTGGTCATGAAGTCGATGATTCGCTGTACGCCGGCCGGCTCCAGCTTGTGCCCGACGTCGATCATCACGAGGGCCGAGACCAGCTCGGGGTGCGCCGCGGCGAGGGTCAGCCCGATGATGCCGCCGAGTGAGGCGCCGATGATCGCCACGGGCCGCACGCCGAAGTCGTCGAGCAGCGGCGGCAGCGTCTCGGCGAACGCCTGCCGGGACACGCCCTCCTCGGTCAGCGAGCCGGACTCACCGTGGCCGGGCAGGTCGATCGCGATGACGTGCAACCGCTCGCGCAGCGTGTAGCCGATGTCTTCGAACATGTACGCCGTCTGCCCGCCGCCGTGCATGGCGAGGACGGCAGGGGCCGACGCGGGCCCCCACTCGAGGTAGTGGACCTGCCGGCCGCCGATGACGGTGAACCCGCTGCGGCCGCCCTTGGGGACGTCGTGCTCGTCCGGTCCATGCGCCAGGCCGCCGGGTTCCACCCTGACGGCGGCGTCAGCCTCCGACATGCCGCATATTCTCGCCCACGCCCGCTCAGCCGGCTTTGCGGACCCGGCGCGGCCGCGAGGTGACGGTCCGGGCGCGGCGCCGCGCGATACCGCGGTCGGGCACGAAGAAGCCCTCGAACACCGCACGGGTCAGCGTGTCGATCGCGTCCTCGCGCGACACCTCCACCTGGTGCGACTGCCGGAAGTAGTTGAAGCGTTCCAGCATCGACAGGCAGGCGAGCCCTTCGGCCAGGCCGTGGTCGTCGAGCGGACGGACCTCGTGGATCCGGGCGGCGAGCGCCCCCGAGATCTGGATGAGGGTGCCGTGTGCGCGCTTGCCGAGGTCGCGGTCGGAGAACTCCCACTCGGTCTGGGCGCGGATCACGCTGCCGTGCGCGGCGTACGTGTCGACGAACTGGGTGACCCACTCCCGGATCGCCTCCCGGCCTTCCTCGTCCGGGGTGATCGGGCCGAGCGAGGCGGCGAGCCGCTCCATGTCGGCTGCCGCGTCGAGCGCGAGCGCCTTGAACAGGTCTTCCTTGTTGGAGAAGTACAGGTAGAAGGTGCCGTGGGAGGTCTTCGCGGCCTTGACGATGTCGTCGACCCGGGCGTTGTGCAGGCCCTGCGCCTCGAACACCGACCGGCCCGCGGCGAGCAGCCGCTGCATGGTCTTGCGCCCCTGCGCCCGGAGCTCGCGCTCCTGGGCCGGGGCACCGCCGCGCGCTGCGGCGGAGGTCGGCCTGGACGGGGAGCGGCTCACTGCTGCGGCTTCCAGTCGAAGTACTGCACTTCCACCTTCAGCGGCAGGATGTGCCGGACGTAGAAGGCGTGCAGCTCGAGGACCCCGAAGTCGTCGAGCATCTTCTCCTCGAGCACCGTCCGGGGGTCGCGCTCGCTGTAGGCCTTGGCCCTGGCGTAGAACTCCTCGAGCTCGGCGAGGGTCGACACCGACATCCCGTAGTGGTCGACGGTGGTCGCGGTCATCGGGTTGTCGTCGGCTTCGATGAAGACGAACTGCCCGAACTCGTACGCCATCATCACCAGGCGCTTGCGGTCGATCGTCTCGGTTGGCAGCTCCTGCCAGCCGAACACCTC
>CAZEAM010000338.1:0-19771 GCA_964510285.1 uncultured Frankiaceae bacterium
GACGTGCAGGGCATGGTCGAGACGATGGTCGGCTACCTGACCGCCGCCATGGAAGACCAGCCGAGCATGTACAAGGTCGGGCTCAACACCTCGCGCCTGCTGCTCGGGCTCGGCGACGTGGTGATCGGCTGGCTGCTGCTGCGCCAGGCCGAGGTCGCCCTCGAAGCCCTCACCTCGGGTGACCCGGGCAAGGACAAGGACTTCTACGAGGGCAAGGTCGTCGCGGCGAAGTTCTTCGCGCAGACCCGGCTGCCGCTGCACGCCGCCGAACGGGTGATTGTCGAGGGCGCCAACATCGAGGTCATGGACCTGCCGGAGGCAGCCTTCTAACTAGGCGGCTCTGGGCGTCTCCGCGGCCGGCGCCGGCGCCACGCCGGGGTCACCGGGCTCGACCGACCCGGCGCAGAAGTCGGACTCGTGGCTCATCACGTACACCAGGCCGACGATCACCACGATCGCCGCGCCGAGCACCCACCAGATCATGTCCACATCGTCCGACCCGGCTACGACATCGGCCATGGCGAACTTGGGTGGTTTTGGACTGGTTACCTCCGGCTAGGAACGGGGCCCTACGTCAGCGCCGGCGCCAGGGCTCGCCACGCGTCGCGCGGGTCGGCCGGGCCGTCGGTGACCACCTGGATGCAGACGTGATCGGCCCCGGCGTCGCGATGCTCCTGGACCCGCGCGGCGATCGCCGCCTCGTCACCCCAGGCAACGAGCGCGTCGATCAGCCGGTCGCTCCCCCCGTCGGCGAAGTCGTCGTCGTCGAACCCGAGCCGACGCAGGTTGTTCGCGTAGTTCGGCAGGTTCAGGTAGATCGCCGCATGCGCGCGACCAGCCGCACGCGCCGCGGCCGGATCCGTGGTCAACGCGACCGCCTGCTCGGGTGCCAGCAGCGCGCCCGGACCGAGCGCCTCGCGGGCCAGCGCGGTGTGCGCCGGTGTCACGTTGTACGGGTGCGCTCCGGCTGAACGCTTCCGCGCCAGCTCGAGCATCTTCGGTCCGAGGGCGGCGAGCACCCGGCGCTCCCGCGGCAACGGCTGGTCGGCGCCGTCGAGGCCGTCCAGGAACGTCGCCATGGCAGACAGCGGGCGGGTGTAGGTGCCGGCTTCCTGCCGGTCGATGAGCGCCTGGTGGCTGACCCCGATACCGACCAGGAATCGGTCGCCGTGGGCGGCAGTCAGTCGTGCGTGCTGCTGCGCCGTGTCCTGCGGCGTGTGCATCCAGAGGTTGAGGATGCCGGTGGCGACGGTCACCCGGCTGGTCGCGCTCAGGAGCAGCTCCACCGACCCGAACAGGTCACCACCGACGTCGGGAACCCACAGCGCCGCGTAGCCCAGGTCCTCGAGCTCGGCCGCCATCTGCGGGATCGCCGCCCGGTCGCCGTAACGGAGCTGGGAGGCCCATACGCCGGTCCCGGTGAGCGGTTGCACCCGCCCATCTTCGCCGACTACGCGCTGAAGTCGACCAGCCGCCAGGGGTCGGTGAGCATCCCGGCCAGGTCGGCGAGGAACTCGCTGCCGAGCTGGCCGTCGACGATCCGGTGGTCGAACGACAGCGCGAGCGTGCTCACCTGCCGGACCGCGATCTGCCCGGCGTGCACCCACGGCTGCTCGCGGACCGCGCCGAAGCAGAGGATCGCCGACTCGCCCGGGTTGAGGATCGGCGTACCGCTGTCGACGCCGAACACGCCGACATTGGTGATGGTGATCGTCCCGTGCTGCATGTCGACCGGCGCGGTGCTGCCTTCGCGCGCCGTGGTGACGAGGGCATCGAGAGCGCCGGCCAGCTGCGGAAGTGACAACGCGCCGGCGTCCTTGATGTTGGGGACGATCAGGCCGCGCGGGGTCGCGGCCGCGATGCCGAGGTTGACGTAGTCCTTGACGACGATCTCCTGGGCCGGCTCGTCCCAGGTCGAGTTGATCATCGGGTGACGGCGTACGGCGAGCAGCAGGGCGCGCGCCACGAGCAGCAGCGGCGACACCTTGACGGAGGCGAACTCGGGATAGTCGCGCAACCGGCCGGCCAGCTCCATCGTCTCGGTCACGTCGACCGTCACCCATTCGGTGACGTGCGGTGCGGTGAACGCGCTTTGCACCATCGCGGCCGCGGTCGCCTTGCGGACGCCCTTGATCGGGATCCGCTGCTCGCGGGTGGCCGGGTCGAAGTCCGGACGCGGGGCGACCGCGACCGAACCGCGGGTTGCCGGGCCGCCGCTCGCCGCCGCCTGCACGTCGGACCGGGTCACCGCGCCGTTCGGCCCGGAGCCGGCGACGCCGCGCAGATCGACCCCGAGGTCGCGCGCGAGCTTGCGCACCGGCGGCTTGGCGAGGACGTGGACCTCGGCGAGCGCCGCCGCGGGTGCAGGGGGTGCGGCGGCCTGCTTGCGCGGCCGGCGGGTGAGCTTGCCGGCCTTCGGCCCGCTGCCGACGAGGACCTCGATCTTCTCGTCCTCGTCTGCCTTCGGAGCCGACGGGACCAGATCGCCACCCTGGATAGCCGGAGCTTCGGCGCTCGCCGCGGCGTCACCGCCGCCGACCTCGAAGCTGATCAACGGCAGGCCCACGTCGACGGTGACGCCTTCGGCGTGGTGCAGCCGGGTGACCACGCCGGCGTACGGCGACGGGATCTCCACTGCCGCCTTCGCGGTCTCCACCTCGACGATCGGCTGGTTCAGCGTGACGGTGTCGCCCTCGGCGACCAGCCAGTGCAGGATCTCCGCCTCGGTCAGGCCTTCGCCGAGGTCGGGAAGCAGGAAGTCCTTGACGGCCATCAATGCCCCTAGAAAGCGATCGCGCGGTCGACGGCGTCGAGCACCCGGTCGAGGTCGGGGAGGTAGTCCTCTTCGACCCGCGACGCTGGATACGGCGTCGAGTAGCCGCCGACCCGCAGCACCGGCGACTCCAGCGAGTAGAAGCAGTTCTCGGTCACGCGTGCCGCGACCTCCGCCGCGAGCGAGACGAAGACCGGAGCCTCCGCGACCACGATCGCGTGCCCGGTCTTGCGGACCGAGCCGAACACCGTCTCCCAGTCGATCGGCGACAGCGCGCGCAGGTCGACGACCTCGAGATCGCGGCCCTCCTGGGCCGCTGCCGCCGCCGCCTCGAGGCAGGTCCGCACGCTCGGTCCGTACGTGATCAACGTCGCGTCGGTGCCGGAACGCGCAAGTCGCGCGGACCAGAGGTCCGCGGGTGCGGTATCGGTGTCGACGTCCGCCTTGTCCCAGTACCGGCGCTTGGGTTCGAAGAAGATCACCGGGTCGTCACAGGCAACGGCCTGCTGAATCATCCAGTACGCGTCGGCCGGGTTCGAGCAGGTCGCGACCTTCAACCCGGCGGTGTGCGCGAAGTACGCCTCCGGCGACTCGCTGTGGTGCTCGACCGCGCCGATCCCGCCGCCGTACGGGATACGGATGGTGATCGGCAGCTTCACGTGACCCGACGAGCGGTAGTGCATATGGGCGACCTGCGTCACGATCTGGTCGAAAGCCGGGAACACGAACCCGTCGAACTGGATCTCGCAGACCGGCCGGAACCCGCGCATCGCCAGGCCGACGGCGGTGCCGACGATGCCCGACTCGGCGAGCGGGGTGTCGATCACCCGGGCCTCGCCGAAGTCCTTGGCCAGCCCGTCGGTGACCCGGAACACCCCGCCTAGCGCCCCCACGTCCTCACCCATGATGACGACCTTCGGGTCGGACTCCATGGCCTGGCGCAGACCCTCGTTGAGCGCCTTGGCCAAGGTCAGCGTCGCCATCACCGGCTCACCGCCGCCGCAGCGTCGTCCGCTTCGAACGATGCGAGATAGGCGGCCATCTGCGCGCGCTCCTCGTCGAGCAATGACGAGCCTCCGGCGTACACGTGGTCGAACATCGACAGTGGCGTCGGGTCGGGCATCTCGAGGCAGCCCGCCCGGAGGTGCGCCGCAAGCTCGTCAGCCGCGGCGTCGACCTCGGCGAAGAAGTCGCCGCCCGCGACGCCGTGGCGCGACAGGTAGGCCTTCACCCGCTCGATCGGGTCCTTCAGCTTCCACGTCTCGAGATCGGCGGCGAGGCGGTAGCGGGTGGGGTCGTCGGAGGTGGTGTGCGGTGCCATGCGGTAGGTGTAGGCCTCGATCAACGACGGGCCGCTGCCCTCCCGGGCCCGCTCCAACGCGGCGCGGGTGACGGCGAGCACGGCGAGCACGTCGTTGCCGTCGACCTGCACGCCGGGAAAGCCGAAGCCCTCGGCGCGGTGGTACAGCGGGATCCGCGCCTGCCGAGCGACCGGCTCCGAGATCGCCCACTGGTTGTTCTGGCAGAAGAAGACGATCGGTGCGTTGAACGACGCGGCCCACACGAACGCCTCGTTCACGTCGCCCTGGCTGGTCGCGCCGTCACCGAAGAACGCCATCGCCGCCGCGTTGCCGCCGTCGCGCTGGATCCCCATCGCGTAGCCCGTCGCGTGCAGCGTCTGCGAGCCGATCACGATCGTGTACAGACCGAAGCCGTGCTCGTCGGGGTCCCACCCACCCTGGCTGGCGCCGCGGAACAGGCCGAGCAAGGTGACCGGGTCGACGCCCTTGCAGTAGGCGACACCGTGCTCGCGATACGTGGGGAAAGCGAAGTCGCTGTCCGTCAGCGACCGGCCGGCGCCCACCTGTGCGGCTTCCTGTCCGAGCAGGCTCGCCCACAGCCCGAGCTGACCCTGCCGTTGCAGCGCGGTGGCCTCGGTGTCGATGCGGCGAACCATCACCAGATCGCGATACAGCCCCTTGATCTCCTCGTCGGAGATATCCAACGAATAGTCCGGATGCTCGACGCGCTGACCTTCAGGGGTCAGGAGCTGGACGAACTCGGGGCCTTCGGACGGCTGCGGTAGCAGCGCTTCTGTCATGGGTGCACTCCTTGTGGGAATCCACTCTCATCGTGACACGCCACTCATGACCTGGCCATGTGCGCGCCGCACTCAACCCGGGTCCCGGGACGGTGCGCGGTCCAACCGGTGACCTGGGACGGCAAGTTCGCTTACGCTTCCGCCGTGGACGCCTGGGTGGTGTGGGCGATCGTGGCGGGGGTGCTGGCGATCGCCGAGGTCCTGACGCTGACCTTCGTACTCGGGTTGATCGCCTTCGCCGCAGTCGCGACCTCGATCGCCGCAGCGGTCGGCGTGGGCGCGGCCGGGCAGTGGATCATCTTCGGCGTCGCCAGCATCGTCCTGCTCGTCGGGATCCTGCCGACCGCGCGACGCCACCTTCGTACCCCACCGTCGATGCGCAGCAACACCGAGCGGCTGCTCGGCAGCCGGGTCATGACGATCACGCCGATCACGACCGCCGAAGGCGGCCGGGTGCGGGTCAACGGCGAGCCGTGGAGTGCCCGCCCTGACGTGGACGGGCTGGTGATCCCGCCGGGCCAGTGGGTCAACATCGTCAAGATCGACGGGGCGACGGCGGTCGTCCATCCGGCAACCGAGCAGATTTCCTAGGGGGGACAGCGTGAGTGCAGGCGTAGTCGTCGGGATCATCATCGCGGCGCTCCTGGTCATCGTCGTCGCGCGATCGGTACGCATCGTGCCGCAGGCTCGGGCCGGGGTGGTCGAGCGGCTCGGCCGCTATCACCGCACCGTCAACGCGGGCGTCGCGCTGGTGGTGCCGTTCGTCGACCGGCTGCGACCGCTGATCGACCTTCGCGAGCAGGTCGTGAGCTTCCCGCCCCAGCCGGTGATCACCTCCGACAACCTCGTCGTGAGCATCGACACCGTCATCTACTTCACGGTGACCGACCCGCGGGCCGCGACCTACGAGGTGGCCAACTACCTGCAGGCGATCGAGCAGCTGACCGTCACAACCCTTCGTAACGTGATCGGTGGGCTCGACCTCGAGGCCACTCTCACCAGCCGTGACCAGATCAACGGTCAGTTGCGCGGCGTGCTCGACGGCGCCACTGGCACCTGGGGCATCCGGGTCAACCGCGTCGAGCTGAAGTCGATCGACCCGCCGGCCAGCGTGCAGGAGTCGATGGAGAAGCAGATGCGTGCCGACCGCGACAAGCGCGCCGCGATCCTCACCGCGGAGGGCACGAAGCAGTCCGCGATCCTCACCGCCGAGGGTGAGAAGCAGGCCGCGATCCTGTCCGCTCAAGGCCAGCGGGAATCCGAGATCCTGCGGGCCGAAGGGCAGGCGAAGGCGATCGAGACGGTGTTCGGTGCGATCCACGCCGGCAACCCGGACGCCGCGCTGCTCGCCTACCAGTACCTCGACGCGCTTCCGAAGATCGCGTCGTACGGCAACTCGGTGTTCGTCATCCCCAGCGAGCTGACCACTGCGATGCAGAAGATCTCGGAGGGGTTCAACCGGACCGAGTGATCGTCCCGGTAGCGTCGGCGCGTGGCCGATGACCTCGCGGGCTGGCGTGCCCGCCTCGGGCGGGTCGGGGTGTGGACCGGTCAGCTGGACTACTCCAGCGCCGAGGTCGTGCGCGCGGTCGCACGTGAGGTGGAGGCCAACGGCTTTCCGGCCATGTGGACCGGCGAGGCGGTCGGACGAGAGGTCCTCACCGCCGCGCAGCTGTTGCTGTCGGCCACCGGGTCGCTGATCGTTGCAACCGGGATCGCGAACATCTGGGCTCGCGACGCGCTCGCCACCGCGGCCGGCCAGCTCGCGCTCGGAGAGGCCTATCCCGACCGCTTCATCCTGGGGATCGGGGTCTCCCACAAGCCGCTGCTCGACGTGCGCGGCGAGGACTACCGCACGCCGTTGACCTTCATGCGGGCCTACCTCGACGGGATGGACCACGGGTACGACGTGTACCGAGCCGTGCAGCCGGCCTCCCGTCCCCCGCGGTTGCTGGCCGCACTCGGACCGAAGATGCTCGCGCTGGCCGGCGAGCGGGCCGACGGCGCTCACACCTACTTCGTCCCGCCGGAGCACACCGCGGTCGCCCGCGAGACGCTCGGGCCGGACCGGCTGCTCGTGCCCGAACAGGTGTGCGTGCTGGCGGAGGACGCCACGGTCGCGCGCGAGATCGCGCGCCGGCACACCACGTCGTACCTCCGGTTGCCGAACTACACGTCGAACCTGCAACGGTTCGGCTTCGAGCCGGAGGAGTTCGCCGACGGCGGCAACGACCGGCTCGTCGACACGATCTGTGTCTGGGGCTCGGTCGACGCGGTCGCGGCCCGGGTGAAAGCACATCTCGACGCGGGCGCGGACCATGTCGCGCTCCAGGTGCTCGTCGACGACCGGCGCGGTCTGCCGCGCAACGAGTGGAAAGAGCTGGCACCCGCCGTGTTGTCACTGTGAGCGCGTTCGAGAAGGCGACCGCCGTCCGCCGCCGCGGCGAGTCCGGCGACTACGACGTCGAGCTCGACCCGGGCTGGAACATCGGCGACAAGCCGAACGGCGGCTACCTGCTCGCGATCCTGGCGCGCGCCGCGTGTGACGTGGTCGGCACCGAGCACCCGCTCGCGGTCTCGGCGCACTATCTGCGCGCACCGAACTCGGGTCGGGGCCAGATCCGCACCGAGGTCGTGCGCAGCGGTCGGCGCGCGTCGACCTCGCGCGCCGTGCTGTGGCAGGGCGACAAGCCGTTCCTCGACGCGACCGTGACCAGCGGCCGGCTGCACGACGTCGCGCCGGACTGGGCCGAAGCCGGACCGCCGGACATGCCGCCGCCGGAGGAGTGCGACGGCAGGGGGAACCCGAACTTCCCGATCGCGCTGCTCGACAACATCGACATGCGCCTCGACCCGGCGACCACCGCCTTCGACCTCGTGACCGGCAAGCCGATCCCCAACGGCAGGCCCACCGAGCGCTACTGGTTCCGGCTGCGCGACGGCGCCGAGCCCGACGTGCTGTCGCTGCTGGTCGCCGTCGACTGCGCGTTTCCCACGGTGTTCCACCTCGGCCGGTTCGGCTGGGCGCCGACGGTCGAGCTGAGCGTCCTGCTGCGCGGCGTGCCCGCACCGGGTTGGCTGGCGTGCGAGGCGCACACCCGGCTGGTCGCCGACGGCTGGTTCGACGAGGAGGCATCGGTCTGGGACTCGACCGGCCGGCTGGTCGCGCAGTCCCGCCAGCTCGCGCTCGCCGGAGGCAGTCCCCCAACTGCGGCCTGACGGCTCTGCGCCGACCTGTCAGGGCCTCGACCCGCCCCGGCGCATCGGGGGCCTGACAAGTCTCTAGTGTCGTTGGCGTGGAAGATCCGGCCGCCGTCGCACCGCAGCGCATCGACGCTGCACGCAAGAAGGTCGCGGACGACGCGAAGGGCTTCATGCCGGAGGACGAGGCGCAGGCGCTGTACGACGCGGCGTGGGCGATGGCGCCGTACGGACCGATCCTCGAGATCGGCACCTACTGCGGCAAGTCCGCGACCTGGCTCGGCGCGGCCGCCGAGATCCGAGGCGGCCGGGTCGTCACGATCGACCACCATCGCGGCTCGGAGGAGAACCAGGCGGGCTGGGAGCACCACGACACCGAGCTCGTGGACGAGTCGACCGGGCTGATGGACACGCTGCCGTTCTTCCGCCGGACGATGCACGCCGCCGGTCTGGAAGACACCGTGACCGCGGTGATCGCGAAGAGCCCGACCGCTGCAGCACTGTGGTCGACCCCGCTGGCGATGCTGTTCATCGACGGCGGGCACGCCGAGGAGCACGCGCAGGCCGACTACACGAACTGGTCAGGCTTCGTGATGCCCGGCGGCGTGCTCGCCATCCACGACGTGTTTCCGGACCCGAAGGACGGCGGCCAGGCCCCGTTCCACATCTACGAACGAGCGTTGCGGGACGGCTTCCACGAAGTCCGCGCCGTGGGTAGCCTGCGAATCCTCCGCCGCGGGTGATGCCATGAGCACGGCCGACGAGGCCACGCAACGCCACGCGAATCGCCTCGCGCCACTTGCTTTCGTGGTGCGGTTCGGGCTCGTCTCCGCACTCGCGGACGTGGTGTACGAAGGAGCCCGCTCGATCATCGGCCCGTATCTCGGGTCGCTCGGCGCGTCCGCAGTCGTCGTCGGAGTCGTCACCGGCGTGGGGGAGGCGGTGGCGTTGGTGCTGCGGCTGTTCACCGGTTGGCTGGCAGACCGCACCGGCCGACCGTGGCCGCAGACCATCGCGGGCTACGCGCTGACTCTGGTTTGCGTCCCCCTTCTCTCGGTCACCGGCACCGTCGCGGCTGCGGCCACCGCATACAGCGGTGAGCGGCTCGGCAAGGCGGTGCGTACGCCGGCCCGGGACACGATGCTTGCCCATGCGTCCGCACGGATGGGACGGGGCAAGGCGTTCGGCCTGCACGAGGCGATCGACCAGACCGGCGCCCTCACCGGCCCGCTGCTGCTCGCGGCGGCGATCGCACTCGGTGCCGGGTACCGCTGGGCGTTCGCGTTGCTCGCCATCCCCGGCATTGCCGCGCTGGCAGTGCTGCTGCGCCTGCGCGTGGCGGTGCCTGACCCACACGCCTTCGACCCGGACGCGCACGTCGCCGAGAAGAAGCAGCTGAGGCTGGAAGGCGGGCTGTCGCGTGGCTTCTGGCAGTACGCCGCATTCTCCGCTGTGACGATGCTCGGCTTCTCGACCTGGGGAGTTCTCAGCTTCCACCTGACCCGCGAGCACGTCATACCCGCTGGTGCGGTGCCGGTGCTCTACGCAGCGGCGATGGGCGCCGCCGCAGTCGCCGCCGTCGTCTTCGGACGGATCTACGACCACATCGGCCTCCGTGGCCTTCTGCTGCTCCCGGTGCTGGCAGCAGCAGTGCCGTTCCTGTCATTCTCCGCCTCGACAGCGGCCGTCGTCATAGGCGCCGTGGTGTGGGGTGTCGGGATGGGCGTGCACGACTCGACCATGCGAGCGGCGGTCGCTGACTTCGTCCCGCGGCACCGGCTAGGGGCCGGATACGGAACGTTCACGGCCGTCTACGGTCTGGCTTGGCTTGCCGGCGCGGCGATCATCGGAGCTCTCTATGAGCACGGGACCGCAGTGGTCGGCGGTTTCATCGTCGCCGTCCAGGTGGTCGGCCTCGTGGTGTTCCTCCCGCTGCTCGCCCACACCCGGCGCTCCTCGACGGCTTGAGGGCTAGCGGCGGACGGGAGACTCGCAGCCGCACGCTTCGGTCTCGATGCGCACCGGCAGCGGGAGGTCGTCGGCGCGGAAGATGCCACTTGCCGGAGTCGACCGGGACAGCGCGTCCGCGGCCAGCACGACCGCGGCGGCGGTCCAGGTCGACTGCTCGGCCGGCCAGTTGACCTGCGCCTCGAACTGCCACCCGGTCCAGTACGAGCCGTCCTCGGCGCGCATGTGCTGGATGTCGGCGTAGAGCTGCAGCGCCTCGTCGCGCAGGTCGACGGTGTCGAGCGCCATCACGCACTCCGCCGACTCCGCGCCGGTGACCCAAGGCTCGTCGTCGACGCAGCGGATGCCGAGACCCGGCACGACATAACGGTCCCAGCGAGTGCGGAACCGGTCGATCGCCGCCTGTCCGCGAAGCGCCCCACCGAGCACCGGGTAGTACCAGTCCATCGAGAAGCGATCCTTCTCGGCGAAGACCTCCGGGTGCTCGACGATGAGGTGGGCGAGCCGACCGGCAGCGATCTCCCACTCCGGCTGCGGCTCGTCGAAGTAGTCGGCGAGGGCGAGTCCGGCGCGCAGCGAGTGGTACGTCGACGACGAGCCGGTGAGCAGCGGGCCGCCTTCGCGCTCCTCGCCTTCCGGCGTCACCGACCAGGCGATCTCGCCGCGCTCGGTGGCGTAGGAGGTCACCAGGTCGAGTCCGAGCCGGACGTGCGGCCACATCCGCTCGAGCTCCGCCTCGTCGCCGGTCACCAGGAAGTGGTGCCAGGCGCCGATCGCGATGTAGGCACACTGGTTGGTCTCGAAAGTCGCGTCCTCGACGACGCCGCCGGTGACCTTCGACGCCCACGAGCCGTCCGGGCGCTGCGTGCGGCGCAGCCACTCGTAGGCGCGGGCGACCGGCTCGTCGAGACCGGCGACCGTCATGGCCATCGCGCCTTCGATGTGGTCCCAGGGGTCGCAGTGGCCACCGGTGAACCACGGGATCGCGCCGTCGGCCTCCTGCGCCCGCGCGATCGACTCCGCGGTGGCCCGGACCTGTTCGGCGGAGATGATCCCGCCGACAGCGGGGATCACCAACGAGCTACGCCGCCGCACTGGACTCCCCCGCGCCGGCCGGCTTGTCGGCATAGACCACCAGGCTCTTGCCCATCACCGGGTTGAGCAGCTTCTCGGTGGTGCGGGTGATCCAGGGCGCCGACATGATGTCCCAGACCAGCAGCTTGTTGTACAGCCGCGACGGCAGGCTCTCCCGGCCGAACGTGCAGTTGAGCCACCAGTACGGCGAGTGCAGCGCGTGCGCGTGGTGTTGCCCGCGCGGGACGACCCCGGCCTCGGCGAGCTTCTGCTTGAGCTGGTCGCCGCGGTAGATCCGGATGTGCCCGCCTGGCACGTGCTGGTACTCGCCGGGCAACGCCCAGTTGATCTGCTCCGGCCACCAGCGCGGCACGGTCACCGCCAGCCGCCCGCCCGGCTTGAGGATGCGGCAGATCTCGCCCATCGCCCGCTCGTCGTCGGGGATGTGCTCGAGCACCTCGGCCACGATCACGGCGTCGAACGACGCATCTGGGAACGGCAACGAGACGATGTCGCCGCGGACCACCTTGGCGGACGCCCGCTCGGGCACCTCCCCACTGGTGCTCATCGCGTAGAACATCGTCGCGACCTGGCGCAGCTCGTCGAAGCTGTAGTCGCAGGCCACGACCTCGGCGCCGCGCCGGTAGAGCTCGAACGCGTGCCGCCCGCCTCCGCAGCCGAGGTCGAGCACCCGCTCGCCCGGGGCGATCGGGAACTGCTCGAAGTCGACCGTGAGCATCAGGCGCGGGCCGCTTCCTCCGCACGGCGGCGCTCGATCGCCTCCCGGTACACCTCGACCATCGACTCGGCCACCCGTCGCCAGGTGTAGGACGTCTCGATCCGCTTGCGGCCGGCCTTGCCGATCGCCTTGCGGCGCGCGTCGTCGCTGAACAGCGCGTCGATCGCGTCGGCGAGCTCGGCCGGGTCGCCGGGCTTGACCAGCACGGCGGTCTTGCCGTCGGTCCCGGCGACCTCGGGGAGCGCGCCGCCGGTCGTCGCGATCAGCGGCGTCGCGCACGCCATCGCCTCGACCGCCGGAATCGAGAAGCCCTCGTACAACGACGGCACCACCGCGATCTCGGCGGAGCCGAGCAGCTCGGCGATCGCCTCGTTGGACAGCCCGGACACGAAGCGCACGTCAGCCTCGAGGCTCAGGTCCTTGACCGCGCGCGCCACCGGTCCAGCCGGGTTCGGCTTGCCCACGACGACAAGCTCGACGTCGTGACCCGTACGGACCTTGGCCACCGCCTCGAGGAGCACCTTCACGCCCTTGATCGGCGAGTCCGAGCTCGACACGGCGACGATCCGGCCGGGGACCCGCGGCGCCTTCGGCGGCCGGAAGGTGGCGGTGTCGACACCGATCGGGACGACCCGCATCACCGACGGGTCCACCCCGAAGTCGCGGGCGATGTCCTGCCCCGAGTTGGTCGACACCGTGACGATCGACGACAGCCGGCTGGCGACCTTGCCCTGCATCTTGGTGAAGGCGTACCAGCGGCGCTTGCCGAGCTTCTGCCGGATGCCCTGCGCGTTGGCGATCTCCACGACCCGGTCGACGCTCACCGGGTGGTGGATGGTCGCGATCAGCGGCAGCATCTTCTGGACCCGCAGCATCCCGTAGCCGAGCGTCTGGTTGTCGTGCACCACGTCGAACTCGCCGGCCCGCGCCTTGAGCAGCCGCGCCGCCCGCAGCGAGAAGGTCAGCGGCTCCGGGAAGCCGCCGGTGCCCATGTGCAGGAACTCGAGGACGTCGATCCAGTCCCGGAACTCGCGCGGCCGGGGCACCCGGAACGGGTCGGGCTCGCGGTAGAGGTCGAGGCTGGCCAGCTTGGTCAGGGAGGGTCCGGTGTCCAGCTCCGGGTAGGGCTGGCCGCTGATCACCTCGACCTGGTGGCCGAGCTCGACCAGCTCACGCGAGACATGGCGGACGTAAACGCCCTGTCCGCCGCAGTGCGGCTTGCTTCGGTAGGACAGCAGGGCGATGCGGAGGGACTCGTCGCGCCCGATGGGCAAGGACTCGGGGAAGGAATCGACCACGCGACGCTCGCACCTCATTCGCTGGCGCGACGGGGATGCGCGCACGGACCTGTGATCCTATCGAGCGCGATTCGGAACGTCGTTCTGCCACCCCCGAAACGGACAAATCACCCGCTTTCATGGGGCTCCGGCGGCTACGACACACTGGCGGTCGGCAGGTTCCCGGCAGACCACCGAAGAACAGGAAACTCGTGCGGATCAGACGCTGGCGCCCGCTCGTCGGGGCGTTCGTGCTGACGCTCGGCCTCGCCGGGTACGTCGCGGCACCGCTGGCGGCCGGCGCCGCAACCGGGTCGCTGACCGCACACGACGTCCCCTCGGCCGCCGGACCGCTGTCCGGCGCGGTGGTGGTCGGCCCGGGCGGCGCCTCAACCGGCTACTACACCCAGGTCTCGGTCATGACGGCCGGCAGCCCGCTGACCTTCATCAACCTCGACCAGCTCGCCCACACCGTCACCTCGGTGGCCCGCAAGCCGGACGGCACCCCGCTGTTCAACGGCAACGCCCTGCCCGGCAAGACCGTGCGGGTGGCCGGAGCGTCGAAGCTCCCGGCCGGCACCTACCAGTTCTACTGCCAGTTCCACCCGAACATGACCGGCACGCTCGTGGTCGTCGGCGCGGGCAACCCGCCGATCAAGTCCGCGCCGCCGAAGTTCCCGTCGAAGCTTCGGATCCCGAAGGTTCTGACCGGCTCGCACATCACGATTCCGGTGAAGCAGGCAAACGTCCGGATCATGCCCAAGGGACCGAAGACCCGGATGTGGACGTTCGGTGGCAGCTTCCCGGGGCCGACGATCGAGCGTCCGGCCGGCCACCGCACCACGGTCACCTTCGTCAACCACCTGCCGGGCTACGTGGGCGACATCACCGTCCACCTGCACGGCGACCACCACCCGTCGGCGAGTGACGGCCAGCCCGACTCCAAGCTGATCCGGCCGGGCGGGCGGCGCACCTACATCTATCCGCTGACCGAGTCCGGCAAGCCCGAGCCGGCGGCGTTCGACTTCTACCACGACCACCGGATGGGCACGACCGGCCGCGACAACTGGTACGGCCTGCAGGGGATGTTCCTGATCGACTCGGCCAGCCAGGACCGGTTGCACCTGCCCAAGGGCCGCTACGACATCCCGCTGATGGTCAACGACCGCTCGTTCGACAACCTCAACCAGCTCACCGACCCGTTCGCGGACACCGGGGGCGGCCTGCTCGGCGCCAACTCCCCGCCCGGCGACGCCACGGTCGGCCAGGACATCCTGGTCAACGGGACCTACGCACCGCACATGGACGTCAAGGCGAAGCGCTACCGGCTGCGCCTGCTCAACTCGTCGAACTTCTCGTCGTACGACTTCGCGCTCTCCGGCGGCATGACGTTCACCCAGATCGGGACCGGAGACAGCCTGCTGCCCAAGCCGGTCGTGCGCAAGGACATCGTCCTCGGCCCGTCCCAGCGGGCCGACGTGGTGGTCAACTTCGCCCACCACGCGCATCGAAACATCGTGCTGCGCAGCATCGCGCGCAAGAACGCGCCGCCGGAGGCCATCGGCACCCAGATCGCGCCGATCATGCAGTTCCGGGTGGGCGGCCACACGTCCGACGCGAGCCACGTGCCGGCCACCCTGCCATCGATCGCGCCGGTCAAGGCCGCACCGGTGCCGACCGCGGTGTGGGTGTTCGGGCTCGGCGGCGACCTGAACGGAGGCGGGCTGGTCTGGACGGTCAACGGCCGGGCCTACGACCCGAAGCGGGTCGACCTGACCGTGCCGCTGGGATCCACCCAGACGTGGCTCCTGGTCAACCTCAGCACGATCACCCACTACATCCATCTGCACGAGGAGCAGTGGCACACGATCCAGGTGAACGGCGGCCGCCCACCGCCCTACGAGGACGGGCTGGTCGACACCTGGGAGATCGACCCCGGGCAGTCGGTCGAGGTGGCCGCGAAGTTCACCGACTACACGGGCGTGTTCATGCTGCACTGCCACATGCTCGACCACGAGGACCACGGCATGATGGCGCAGTTCGTCGTCACGAAGGGTGGCTCGACCGGCCTGCCGCTCAATCTGAGGAGCAAGGGCTACTTCCTGGCTACCGGCGACACGACGCCGCGAGCGCTGGCCAACCGTCCGCTGGCAAAGGCGATGCAGCTCGCCGCCGCGCGGGCGAACGGCGTACGGCCCACGGCACACATGCGCAGGATGGGCATGGCCGGCATGCCGGACATGGCGAGCCCGCAGGCGAGCCAGGCCGCGACCGGTTCCCAGTGGAAAGCGGCCGGGGCACGCCTCGTCCGGTCGACGGCGGTCGTCTTGGTACTCGCGCAGCTGGCTGCGCTGATCGCCTTCCGGCGTGGCCGTATCCGGCTGCCGCGCCTTGCCGTTGGCTACGTCGTACGGTCTGTTCGTCCGTGACCTTCACAAAGGGGATCTCCGTGAGCTTGTCCCGCCGACTCATGCGACCGAGGCGTGCGTTCAGCGCGCTGGCCGCGCTCGCCATCGGAACGACCTTCCTGATGGCGGGCAACTCGACCGCGGCGGCGAAGCCCGAGCATCACGTGCTGCTGGTGTGCAACGGCACCGTGAAGTGCCCGCACGCCAAGGGCGCGCACTACTACAAGTCGCTGCAGCTCGCCGTGTCGCGGGCGGTCAGCGGCGACTACATCCTGGTCTGGCCCGGCTTCTACCAGGAGGCGGTCACGGTGCAGCCGGGGCACGGCCTCAGCCATGACCTGCACATCATCGGGATGAACCGCAACGGCGTCGTCTTCGACGGCAAGAAGACCGGCGGTTCGGCCGTGCACGTCATCGGGGTGAAGAACACCTGGGTCGAGAACATGACCGGGCAGCACTACCACTCCGGATCGGCCAACGCCTTCTACTGGACCGGCGTCGACGGGTACTGGGGCAACTACCTCACGGCGTACGACAACGGCGACTACGGCATCTACGCCTTCGACTCCACGTCGTCCGGGAAGACTCCCTCGACGTTCGCCTTCGACTACGGGTCGTGGAACGCCGACAGCGGCATCTACATCGGCGGCTGTCGCGACTGCAACGCGGTGATCACGAACTCGCACTCCGAGTACAACCCGCTCGGCTACTCCGGGACCAACGCGGGTGGCGAGCTCTACATCATCAACAGCGAGTGGGACCACAACGCCGCCGGCATCACCCCGAACACGCTGACGAGCGAGCCGGACCTCCCGCAGGACGGCGTGTTCATCGCCAACAACTACGTCCACGACAACAACCAGAAGAACATTCCCGGGTCCGGGATCACCACGCTGTCTCCGGTCGGGGTCGGAATCGAGATCGCGGGCGGGCAGGGCAACATCATCCGCAACAACCTGATCACCAACCAGAAGCACGCCGGCGTACTCATGCACTGGCTGTTCACGCCGACGTCACGCAACCAGGTCCTGAGCAACCGGTTCAAGCACGTGGGCTACGCCGGCGGTCCGGGCGATGCGGACATCGCCAACGACATCACCGGGATCCAGAACTGCTTCGACTACAACGTCGACATCACGGGCGGCCACAAGGTGGCGGCGACGGTCGACCCGCCGAACCTCATGAGCCTCGAGAACTGCGGACCGTCCAACCCCGGGCGCAAGCAGCTGAAGGGGATCTACGAGATCGGCGACCCGATCGTCAGCGTCGTGACACTGCTCAACGCGGCGGGGATCACCGAGAAGAAGGACTACAAGGGACCTGGGCCGCACCCGGAGGCGCAGAAGACGATGCCGAACCCGTGCAAGGGGGTGCCGGCCAACCCCTGGTGCCGGGACGGCAAGCCTGCGTTCAAAGCGCCGTCGCACTCCTGAGCACGTGCCGCTCAGCCGCCGCGAGGTGATGCGCGGCGCCGCCCTGCTCGGCGGCGCGGCGTCGATGAGCGGCGTCCTCGGCAGCCAGAGCGGCGCGGCCGCGGCGACGCCCGAGGTTGCCACGGCAGCGCCGCACGTCCTGACCTCGCCGCCCTACTTCGACCTCTCGCGAGCCAGCCGGTCGTCGTTCCAGACCAGCAGCGAGCTGCTCGGACTGCGGACCGCCGAGAACCACTTCCAGGTGCAGGGCCTGACCATCGACAGCGGATCCGGCACCTTCTTCGTCGCGCAGGCGCCGAACCCGGACCAGCCCACACTGCGGATGACCGTGAACGGAAGGTCGTGGTCGGCAGATCCGTACAACCAGCACGCCTCAGGCGACCTGGTCATCTCGCGGCTCGACCTGACCACCGGCGAGCTGCGCGACTCGATGTACGTCATGGGCGCCGGGCACGGCGGGCAGATCGCGGTCGAGCCGGCCGGGTCGCGCCCGTTCCTGTGGCTGGAGACCTACCCGTCCAACCCGAAGACGCAAGGCTCGTCACCGCACATCCTCAGCGGGCAGGTGTTCGGCAGCCGGCTCGCCCGGCTGCCCTACCGGCCGCACCGGCTGGTCACGAACACCCAGGTGGTCACCTCGCGCTACGCGGCGGCGCCGTACGTCGTCATGCGACGGACACCGGTCGCCGGCGCTCGACGGTACAGCGTGTCGATCGACGCATCGTCGGCGTTTTCCGGGTCGCCGAACGGCGTGCTGGTGGTGCGCTACCACCGGCACGAAGACCCAACCGGGGCGCCGCTGTGGTTCAGTGCCTTCGACCTGGACGCGGCACGGGACGGGGACTTCTCGACGCCGTTGGCCGCGACGTCCGAGCCGACCGAGCTCAGCGGTGCCGGACCGCATTCGGAGGGATTCGCCACCTGCGGGCAGTACATCTACCTCGTGGGCACGGACGCGGACGGCCTGAGCTCGCTGTACGAGGTCGATCTCAACGGCCCCCCGGGAAGCTACCGGAGCAAGGTCGAGCTTCCGGGTCGCGGCGAGCCGGAGAGCGTCGCGCTCTACGCGCCGGGCGGCGTACCGACCCAGCTGTACTACCTGTCCGCGAGCGTGACCCAGCCGCGCACGTTCGACCTCTACTTCCTGAACGCGATGACCCCCGTCCAGAGCACGCCATGAACGAAACGCTCGCCGGCAACGACGGTCACGAGGAGGTCGCCCGCTTCGTGCAGCTGCTCGCGGTCGAGCCGCTCGGCGGCGACCGCTTCCGCGCCTGGAACCCGCCGCATCCGAAAGACCACGTCCAGCAGTCGTTGTTCGGCGGTCAGGTCGCGGCGCACTCGTTGCGCGCTGCCCAGCTCACCGTCGAGGTCGACCACCACATCCACTCGTTGCACGGCTACTTCCTGCGCCCCGGCAAGGACGACGCGCCCACGGACCTGCACGTGGAGCGGATCCGCGATGGCAAGTCCTTCACCACCCGCACCGTGGTGGCCTATCAGGGCGACGAGGCGATCTTCAACCTGACCGCGTCCTTCCACCGGGACGAGCCGGGCGGCGATTTCGCGACGCCGATCGCGCCCGACCTGCCGTTGCCCGACGAGCTGATGGACGAGCACCCACCGCGCTTCGACCGGATGGGCGTGGACTCGCCGTTCGAACGGATCGACATCCCCGGCTTCTCCTTCCGCGACCGCAACGAGACCCCACGCCGCGCGATGTGGATCCGGTTGCGCTCACCGCTGCCCGACGACCCCGCCCTGCAGGCCTGCGCGGTCACCTTCATCTCGGACATGGGTGTGTTGGGAGCCGTGCGCACCACCCGCGGACAGATGCGCAAGGCGGCGATGGCGGCCAGCCTCGATCACGCGGTGTGGTTCCACCGCCCGGTCCGCGCCGACGAGTGGCTGCTCTACGACATCCACGCCAAGTCGACTGCCGGCTCCCGCGGTCTCGGGATCGGCACGCTGCACACCGCTGACGGCACGCATGCCGTGACCGTCGGCCAGGAGGGGTTAGTCCGTCTTCTCGGCTAGACCGATCACGTACGACCCGCTGGCACGGCGCGGTCGAACGGCCGCCGCGAGCACCAAGGCGATCGCACCCCCGGCAAGGACCACGGTGGTGACCGACGTGGCCTCCGCCACCTGCCCGCCGACCAGCAGCCCGACCGGAACGGTGCCGCCGAAGCCCATCATGTACAGCGCCATCACCCGGCCGCGCACGGCGTCGTCGAGGTGCTCCTGCAGCCTGGTCGACAGCGAGGTCACGGCCGCGAAGTAGAACAGCCCGACGACGAAGACCAGCGGGTACGCCGGACCCGGCTGGCGCAGGAGCCCGAAGCCGGCCAGCGCCACACCGAACAGGGCGAGGGAGACCGCGATCACCGGCTCGCGCGGACGGCCCGCGAGCACGGAGCCGACGGCGATCGCGCCCGACGCCGCCCCGAGCCCGAAGCTGGCGTACAGCAGGCCGTAACCCAGACCGGTCACGTCCAGATCGAGGTTCTCCGCGGCGATCGCCGGCATCAGGCCGATGAACGGCAGGCAGAAGAACGAGATCGACGCGATCGTGAGCAGCACGGTGCGGATCAGCGGGTCGCGCCGCGCCACGGTGACGCCCCCGAGCAGTCGCCGGATCCCGAACCCACCCGCGACGTCGGGCTGGCGGACCGGCCGGATCGACACTGCGCCCCACACCGCGAACAGGTACGTCGACGCGGTGAGCATGAACACTCCGCTCGCATGCATCGACGGCAGCAGGACACCGCCGATCGCCGGACCGATGACGAAGCCG
>CAZEAM010000339.1:0-2737 GCA_964510285.1 uncultured Frankiaceae bacterium
CGCTGCTGACCGGTACGGCGATCTTCGGCCGGCGGGCGACCGCCGCCGTGCACAACCAGATCGAGGGCAAGCCGGGCGCGGCTGCGGCGATGCTGCAGATGATGCGCGGCGACTGGCGGATCACGCCTGCCGTGGGTTTCACCCGCAACCAGGAGCTGGTCCATCGGGTGATCGGCCGGCCCGGCGTCGTACTGGTCGGCGAGGGGTCGTCGACGACCGCGATCCGCCAGCTGATCACCGACCAGAAGCGGCGGATCGGGCGGGTCGCGCCGGACTCGCCGGTCCACGACGTGATCGTCGGGGAGGGCGCGGGCCGGGTGTCGGCCCGCAAGCTGCAGAACCACCTGATGCGGCTGCCGCGCAAGCTGCGCAAGTCCGACGTCAACGCCCTCGAGTCGCGGATGAAGGCGCTCGGCGGCCCGAACGTGCCGATCCCGAAGGGCCCGATCCCGACCCGGGTCCCGCGCCGCCAGATGCGCTAGCCCGCCCATGCCTATGTGCCATGCGCATCGCTATAGCGATACCGATGGCACATGCACATGCGCATGCGCTACGCGGCGCCGCCTCCTGACATGAACTGCTGCATGTCGAAGTAGTCGCGCCAGGCGGCGATCTTGCCGTCACGCACCTCGAAGACACCCGCCACCGGAAGCGCCACCTTGTTGCCGCCGAAGGTCATGCGGTCGACCCGCTCGGTGAACACCACATCACCGGCACACGCGACGTTACGGATCGAGAACTCGATCTCCGGCGATCCCGACACGAACATCTCCAGCACGCCACGGATCTCGTCCTTGCCGGTCGCCGGCGCCATCGGGATGTTGTGGTACACCGCATCGTCGGTGAAGAAGCCCAGGATCTCGTCGATGTTGCGCCGCGAGAACGCCTCGCAGAACTCCCGTACCAGCCCCTCGCTCGCATCCACGCCGCGGATCGTACGGGATCAGGCAACCGAGCTTCGGAGCCCGTAGTACGCCCGGTGCCGCTTGACGGCGTACTGCAGGTCCCGGATCGCTCGTCGGATCGCGTCGTCCAATCCCCTGACGATCGGCTGCATGCCGGGCACGAGGTCGCCGAACCACGCGTCGATACCTGAATGGCCTACCGACAGCTCCGGCGGCGTCTTGTCCGCGATCCCCTTGATGATGTTCGGCATCACACGTCCTTCTTCGCCGGCGAAAATGTCACAGCTTCGGTGGAATCATTGTCGACGTGGGCACAGGGCGAATCGTCTTGTTGAACGGCGCGCCCGGAAGCGGGAAGACCACGCTGGCTCGCAAGCTTCAGACGATCATGCTTCGCGAGCACGACCAGCGCTGGCTGGCGCTGCTCCTCGACGAGTTCACGGCCATGTCCATGGCCGCGTTCCACGGCCGCGACAACGGCATGTGGCACGAGCCGGTGGACGAGGAGCGCACGGCCCTGACGATCAGTCCCGCGGTGCGCCCGCTTGCGGACGCGATCGTCTTCAGCGCGACCGCGTGTGCCCGGGCGGGCCTCGACGTGATCGCCGACGCCGCCTTTCATGACCCCAGGGCCGCGGAGGTCTGGAACCGTGAGCTGGATGGCCTGCCACACGTCCGGGTCGGGCTGTTCTGTCCGCTCGAGACGCTCATGGAGCGGGCGCGGAGGCGGGAGGCTGCGGGCGGACCGCCGGCTGGACTGAGCGCCCACTACATCGATGCCGTGCACGAGAACGCTCGTTACGACCTCGAGCTCGACATGGGTGTCACCGGCCGTGACGCGGCAGCGCGCCGAGTCGCCGAGCTGATCACCAGCCGACTGACCGCGTGATCGCCGAGCAAGCGCCCGCCGGGCCCCGCGGAAGCAATGTGGCATTGCTGCCAACGACACGCCGCATTAGGGCCGTCTTTCACTCAGCAATGTGGCATTGCTGGGAGGAGGTGGCGGGGTTAGCGGACCCTCAGCATGACGGTGCCGGCGGCGCGGTCGTGCATGGCCCGGCCGTCCTGGTCGATGAGCAGCGCCGGCGCGACGATCGCGAGCAGCACGGTGCGCACCAGCACCCAGCGCAGCTGCGGTCGACCCTTGCCGTCGGCCCGGACCACCGCGATCCCGGCCACCCGCATGCCCGGGGTCTGCGACGCCACGGCCACGAAGACGATCTCGATCGCGAGGAATGCCAGGTAGACGGTCAGGTTCTGCCGGTCGGACGTGTGCGGGCCGCCGTTGGCGATGATCGCGATCACGTCGGCGAGCAGCCCGTCGACGACGAAGGCCAGCAGCCGCGAGCCGAAGTGGGCGACGCTGCCCGGGCCGGACTCCGGGTACGGCGAGCGGTCCGGCTCGGCGTACTCCCCCTTGGCCACCCGGCCACCGTAACCGGCGCAACATCCGGCGCAGGCGGGGAGCCATGTAACAGCGCCGAAACACCCCGGCGGTAGGTTCGTCCGGTCGGCAGCCGCCGGCGCCACCACACGAGGGCGCGAGGGGTTCGCGCTAGGAGGCAGATCGCAGGATGTTCAGCAGCGCGGACGAGGTCCTCTCGTACATCAAGAAGAACGACGTCCAGTTCGTCGACGTGCGGTTCTGCGACCTGCCCGGGATCATGCAGCACTTCACCTTCCCGGCGTCCAACTTCGGCGAGTCGGTGTTCACCGACGGCCTGATGTTCGACGGTTCGTCGATCCGCGGCTTCCAGCAGATCCACGAGTCGGACATGCTGCTGCTGCCGGACCCGACCACGGCGTACATGGACCCGTTCCGTCAGCACCCG
>CAZEAM010000340.1:0-1632 GCA_964510285.1 uncultured Frankiaceae bacterium
CTCGAGGGCGGCGTCGTGGTCGAGAAGGTGCGCTCGCTCAAGGTGGGCCACGGCCTCGACGCCTCGACCGGCGAGTACGTCGACCTGGTCAAGGCGGGCATCATCGACCCGGCCAAGGTGACGCGCTCGGCGCTGCAGAACGCCGCGTCGATCGCCGCGTTGTTCCTCACCACCGAGGCCGTCATCGCCGACAAGCCCGAGAAGGCTGCGCCGGCGATGCCGGGCGGCGGCGGCATGGGGGACATGGACTTCTAGGAAGTCTTCAACCGAAGGGGACCGGCCCGTTGCGGGCCGGTCCCCTTCGTCGTTGTTTTCAGGATCGCGGGGTAAGAAGACCCGACCTGTCGGTGCAAGATGGACGAACCCAGCGAAATGAGCGCAATGAAGCCCAGCACTGCCTCTCGTCTGCTGGCAGCCGTCGCGGCGGCTGCCGTCGTCGTCACCGGCGCGCCCGCCGTCGCCGCCGGCTCGAGCCCGCACCCGGTCAAGGACCTGCTCGGCAGGTTCGACGCGATCCCGTCGTGGGCCAGGGGCGTCCTGCCCGCCAGGCTCGCGCCGACCGCTGCTGCGATCCAGATCGCGGTGGCGGTCAAGGGACGCAACCAGGCCGAGCTGCGCCGCTTCGTCGCCGCGGTCAGCGACCCGGCGTCGCCGTCGTACCGGCACTTCCTGACCAACGCCGAGTACAACCGCCGCTTCGCACCGGCGGCGGCCGACGTCGCGGCGGCGCGCAGCTGGCTGCAGCACTCGGGCTTCGTCATCGACACGACCACTGCCGGCATCGGACTGATCGCCGCGCACGCCCCGGCCGCCACCGTCGGTCGGGTGTTCAGCACGACGTTCGGGCTCTTCCGCGTGGGCGACCAGCTGCTGCGCGCGCCACTGTCGGCACCGACCCTGCCGAGCGCCCTGCGCCCGATCGTGTCCACTGTCATCGGCTTGGCCCAGACGCCCGCGGTCTCCCACGTCTCACCCGCGCCGGCCTACCTCAACGCCCGCCCGTGCTCGCGCTACTACGGTCAGAAGGTCGCGAAGAACCTGCCGAAGGTCAACGGCAAGCACGCGCCGTACGCCGTGTGCGGCTACACCGCCCGGCAGCTGCGTTCGGCGTACGGCGTCGACAAGGTGCGCTCGGCCGGCCGCGGCGCGACGGTCGCCGTCGTCGGCGCGCACGCGTCGTCCACGATCGTCTCCGACGTCAACACCTGGTCGAGGCGCATGGGACTGCCGACGCTGCGCCCGGGACAGCTGAGCCAGGTCACGCTCCCGTTGATCTCCGACCCGCCGGTGGAGGTCGACCCGGTGTTCGCCGGTCAGCAGTGGCAGGGCGAGGAGAGCCTCGACATCGAGGCGGTGCACGCCATGGCGCCGCGCGCGAAGATCGTGTACTACTCGGCGCTGAGCGGGTTCGGGCTCAGCCTGCCGGTCTTCGTCGGGCTCGAGCCGCTGCTTCTCGCGCTCGCGCAGGCGGTCGGCGACGGCAAGGCCGACGTGGTGAGCAACTCCTGGGGCGGGCCGAGCGACCTGCCCACACCGGGGGACACCCTCATCCTCGACGCGATCACCAACCAGGCCGCGGCCAAGGGCATCACGATCGCGTTCTCCTCCGGTGACTCCGGCGACATGCTGGCG
>CAZEAM010000341.1:0-1778 GCA_964510285.1 uncultured Frankiaceae bacterium
CGCTGGGCGACACGCTGCGGGCGGACGCGCCGGGCTCGATGCGCGACCTCGCGCTGATGTGGATGGAGACGCACTACGCGCCGTTCGCCGGCTTGGCCGACACGGTGCGCACCGGACGGGTCCCGGCCACGGAGCACTACGGGCAACCGTTCTTCGCCTGGCTATCCGGCGACCCGGAGCGGGTCACGCAGTTCAGCGGCGCGATGGCCAACCTCACCGACGGCATCAAGGCTCACGCGATCGCCGGCTACAACTTCGGCGCCCCGTCGCTGATCACCGACCTCGGCGGCGCCGACGGCACGCTGCTCGCGATGATCCTCGGCCGACTGCCCGACACCGCCGGCGTCGTCCTCGACCTCCCGCACGTCGTGTCCGCCGTACCGACCGTCGCCAAGGAACACGGCCTCGACGACCGGCTCACCGGCCAGCCGGGCGACTTCTTCGAAGCGGTCCCGCCGAGCGAGGTCTACGTGATGTCGATGGTGCTGCACGACTGGAGCGACGCCGAGGCGCTGACGCTCCTACGCAACATCGCGTCCGCCGCCGAGCCCGGCGCGCAGATCCGCGCCTTCGAGCTCGTCGTCCCGCCGGGCGACGCCCCCCACATGTCGAAGATGGTCGTCCTCACGATGCTCGCGATCACCACCGGCCGGGAGCGCGACGAGGACGAGCTGCGCGAGCTGTTCACCGCCGCCGGCCTGGTCTTCGACGGCATCGTCGCCACTCCGACCCCGCTCAGCGTCGTAGAAGCCCACGTCGCCTAAAGCGCGCCGAGCCCAACCTAGGTGGCGCAACTCGGCGCGAGTTCGGCCACCTGCGTTGGGCTCGAGGCGGGGTACGGCGGGTCAGGCCGCTGCCGCGAAGGCGCGCCGCACGAGCGCCACGAACGTCTGCGGCGACTCGTAGTAGTCGGCCTGGCTAGCCACGAGCACCGTCCAGCCCAGCGCACGCATCGCGTCCCGGCGCCGATCGTCCGCCCTCCGCTGCTTCCAATGCAGTGCGCCGTCGTACTCGATGACGATGCGCTGCTCCGGGTAGGCGAAGTCCGCTCGCGCCACGAACACCCCTGCCGCGCTCCGCACCTCGAACTGCGCGACCGGTACGCCGATCCCGCTGCTGATCAGCAGCACCCGCAGCCGGCTCTCCATCGGCGAGTCGGTACGCGGCTCGGTCAGCGCCGCGACCTGGCCGGCCTGCACCACGCCGCGGAGCCCGCGGTGCGCATTCGCGTATGCCAGGAACCCGCCCGGCGTGATCAGCCCAGCGTGGGCGAGGGCATCCGCGACCACCACCGCTTCGACCAGGCTCAGCCATCGCGCACAGTCGAACGCGGTTCGCAGTGGCGTCGTGACCAACGCGCCGCCGACCAGCTCGAGGTCGTCGGGCGCCACCGTGATCTCCCGGATCAGGCAGCCCGCTCGCGGCCGCCGCCAGCTTCCGGTCGGCCGGCCCACCCACACGAGCCCCGCCCGGCGATCTTGGGTGTAGATGACGTGGATCCAGGCAGCGGTCAGGCCGCACAGGAACCCGTCATCTCCGAGCACCTGCTTCGCCGCTGCCATCCGCATCGACAGGGTGTCCTCGACCGAGGTGTGCACCCACACCTCGCGAAACACGTGGCGCCACTCACTTCCACGCAGCGCTGACTTTGTCACGCCCAGCGCCCTGGCCTGAGCAGCAGTGAACGGCCCACGCCGCAGCTCATCAGGAACAAAGGGCCGAGGCACGCACGAAGAGTGCAGCAGCGGGCGTGAGGCAGCGCCGAAGCGTCCACAGGG
>CAZEAM010000342.1:0-39518 GCA_964510285.1 uncultured Frankiaceae bacterium
TCACGCTCGACTGGTCGTTCTCCAACGGCCGTGACTGGGGGAGTCCCGCGATCCCGGAGCAGATCGACGTCCCGACGGCGTTCAGGTTCGCGCCGGAGATCCTGCGGCGTCCGCGCTGGCTGCTGCGCTTCCTCAAGGCGCACCGGCTTCCGGACCTGTCGGTCCCGAACCTTGCTGCATCGAAGGACGAGCGCGGTCCGACGTTCTTCGGCGCGTACGGCGAGTGGATGCAGACGCCGCTGCCGACCTGGGACGACGTCGCGTGGCTGCGCGAGGAGTGGGGTGGGCCGTTCCTGCTCAAGGGGGTCACCCGGCTCGACGACGCGAAGCGCGCGGTCGACGCCGGCGTCACGGCGATCTCGGTGTCGAACCACGGCGGCAACAACCTCGACAGCACGCCGGCCACCATTCGGCTGTTGCCGCCGATCGCCGAGGCTGTCGGCAACCAGATCGAGGTCGTGCTCGACGGCGGCGTACGACGGGGCAGCGACGTCGTGAAGGCGCTGGCGCTCGGCGCGCGCGCGGTCATGATCGGCCGCGCCTATCTCTGGGGGCTCGCTGCCAATGGCCAGGCCGGCGTGGAGAACGTCCTCGACATCCTCCGGGGTGGCATCGACTCCGCAGTCATGGGCCTAGGCCGCGCCTCCGTGCGCGACCTCACCCCCGACGACGTACTCGTGCCGGAGGGCTTCACCCGCTCCGCCGGCGATTCGCGCCCGGTTCGTGCGGTGCGAGCCCAAGGTCGACCGAACGCCGGAGCCCGAACCAGATAGCAGCCCGTGGGGCGGCACTTCTCCCCGGGTGCCCAGCTCTCCAGGTGAGGTGGGCAGACGATCGCGGGACGCGCGGCTCCCGCTCGGGTTTGTTCGCATTCGTGTGAGGTAGGGCCTTCCTGTCCGGTGCGTTCTCGACGGATGCACGGAGTGTGCCGCGCGCCGGTCGGCATTGCCGACTGAACCTCGAAGCGGAGGCTGGCCCGAGTGACTGGAGCGGTTCCATTGCGTTCCGGACACCGGCCCGATGTCGAGGGCCTGCGTGCGGTGGCCGTGCTCCTCGTAATCGCCTTCCACGCCGGCGTCGGCTTCCTGTCCGGCGGCTTCGTGGGAGTGGACGTCTTCTTCGTCCTCAGCGGCTTCCTGATCACCGGGTTGCTGGCTGACGAGCTGCTGCGGACGGGCTCGTTGTCGTTCACGCGGTTCTACGGCCGCCGGGCGCGCAGGCTCCTGCCGATGTCGACCCTGGTGCTCGTCGTCGTGGCGGTGGCGTTCGTCTTCGTGTTGCCGCCATTGGACCGCCCGAGCCTGGTTGGGGACATCCGCGCGTCAGCGCTCTACGTCGCGAACTGGCACTTCGGCTTGCACTCGCTGGACTACATGTCCTCTGTCAACAAGAGCCCGGTGCTGCACTACTGGACCCTCAGCGTCGAGGAGCAGTTCTACCTCATCTGGCCGGTCATCTTGCTCCTCGTTGCGCGACGCGGCCGGCGGCTGCGGCGAAACCCTGTGGGCGCGATGGCGCTCGCGCTGGGCGGTCTAGGTGCGGCCTCTCTGCTCGCGAGCGCTGTACTCACCTCACCGTCCTCGGTGTACTCCTACTACGGCCTGCACACCCGCGCGTGGGAGTTGGCGGCTGGCGGGCTGCTGGCGCTGGGCTCCCAGCATCTGTCCCGGCTGCCGCACGCGCTCCGCGCGCTGGGCGGCTGGCTCGGCTTGGCGGGGATCGTGGCGAGCGCGGTCGTCATCGGCCCGGGGACACGGTTTCCCGGCGTGGCGGCGCTGCTGCCGGTGCTGTCGACGGTTCTCGTGGTGGCCGCCGGTGGGCCGGGGATCAGGCGAGGGGTTGGTGCGGTGCTCTCGGCGCGGCCACTGACCTATGTCGGCCGGATCTCCTACTCGTGGTATCTGTGGCACTGGCCGTGTCTCGTCTTTGCCGCGGCGGCAGCCGGCGGCCTCGCCGCGGGCGACGAGGGCGACGTGGTGACCAGCCCCGCTCGCGGGTGGCTCGCCGTCGCCGCGGTCGTCGTGTCGTTCGCGCTGAGCGTGGCGTCGTACCACGTGCTGGAGAACCCGGTCCGCCGGAGCCGGTGGCTGGCCGCGCTCCGCCACCGGTCACTCGTCCTGGGCGCATCACTGACGACCGGCGTGGCGGCGGTAGCGGGTGTGCTGCTGCCAGTCGGCTCCGCAGCGAGTGCCGGCACGGTCACCGCGTACACGGTGCGGGTGCCACCGCTGATGCAGGCGACGTCGACGACTACCGCCCCGCCAGTGCCGTCTCGATCTGCCACCCCAACGAGGCTCCGGCTGAAGGAGTCGCCCGCGCAGGCGCGCGACGACGCCCCACCAGATCTGCGCGACTGTGTCGACGACCGCGCCCACGACGGCATCGGCACCGACTGCCGGTACGGCGACCCGGACGGCAAGATGCGCGTTGCGTTGATCGGCGACTCCCACGCGAAGGAGTGGCAGGAGGCCCTCGCCACCATCGCGAAGAAGAAGCACTGGACGCTGTACTTCTGGGCCAAACTCGGCTGCCCGATGGTCGATCTCACGATCAACCTGGACCGTCTCGGTGGCAGCGGTGACTACACCTCCTGCACAACCTGGCGCGACAGGCTCGTGCAGCGACTACGGGCTTCGGGGCCCTACGACGCGATCATCGTCGGTAGGTACAGCAAGTACCTGCGCCACGTCCGATTGCCGGGCAGCGACGAGCCGCTGGGCGCTGACGAAGCCGTGCAGGCGTGGGGGGACTCATGGGCGGCGATGAGCACGACACTGCACGAGTTCGCGCGGAACGTGGTGTTGTTCGAGGACAACCCCAAGAGCCCCCGGGACGTCCCCGACTGCATCGCTGGGCACTCGAAGGACATCCGGCCGTGCTCATTCCCCCGCGGTCCGGCGCTGCACGACAGCCACCAGCTCTACGCGGCGGAGCACGCAGCCGCCTCCCAAACGACTGAGTTCGTGGACGTGAACGACTTCCTCTGCCCGGGTGACCTGTGCCCGGTCGTCTGGAGCGACGGAACGATCATGTACAAGGACCAGCATCACCTGACCGCCTCGCTCACCATGAGGGTGGTGCCGATCATCAAGGCCCGGCTCGTCCCGCTCGTTGAGCACGGGAAAGGCACCTGAGCAAGCGCAGAGCCGTGACGTTCGGGTCGCAGTGCCCGGCGACCGGGTGCCTCGGTTCGAGGTCGCAGAACCCGAGCGGTGGTGGCAGTCCTGGTGTGCGCCTACTTCGGGGCGAAGCGCTGGCCGCCGTCGAGCCGGATCGTCCCGGCGTTGAGCATCGGGTTCTCGACGATCGCGACCGCCAGCCGGCCGTACTCCTCCGGACGGCCCATCCGCTTCGGGAAGGCCGCGTCCTTGGTGAGCATCGTCGCGAACTCGTCCGGGATGCCCTGCGTGATGCCGGTCGAGAACAGGCTCGGCGCGATCGCGGTCACGCGGATGCCGAGCGAGCCGAGGTCGCGCGCCATCGTAAACGTCATACCGACAATGCCGGATTTCGCCGCCGCGTAGGCGACCTGCCCGATCTGGCCTTCGAACGCCGCGATCGATGCGGTGTTGATGATGACGCCGCGCTCGTCGTCCTCCGGCTCGTTCTTGGACATGTAGTTGGCCTGCAGCCGGTTGAGGTTGAACGACGCGATCAGGTTCAGGTCGATGACGCGGCGGAACTCCTCGAGCGGGTGCGGACCCTCCTTGGTGAGGGTGCGCTTGCCGATGCCGCCACCCGCGGTGTTGACCGCGATGTGCAGGCCACCGAGGGCGTCGAATGCGTCTTGCAGCGCCTGCTCGGTGCCGTCGGTGTCGAGGACGTCCAGCTCGTGGAAGGTGCCGCCGAGCTCCTTCGCCACCTCTGCGCCGGCCGAGGTCGGCAGGTCGAGGATCGCGATCGACGCGCCCTTTGCCTTGAGCTGCTCCGCCGACGCCTTGGCCATACCCGAGGCGCCGCCGACGATCATGGCCTTCTTGCCGCTGATCTCCACGTGTGATTGGTCCCTTTCGCGTTACTTGCTGATGAGTGGGTCGCGCGGCAGGCCGAGGATGCGCTCGGCGATCTGGTTGCGCTTGATCTCTGAGGTGCCGCCCGCGATGGTCATCGCGCGCTGCATCAGCACCATGATCCCGGCCATCTGGCGGGGCTCGTCCATGAACAGCAGGTCGGTCCCGGCGAGCTCCGCGAGGATGCCGGCGGCGTCCAGGCCGAGCTCGGAGAGCACCAGCTTCGTGACCGCGCCCTCGGGCCCGGGCCCGCCGCCCGCGACAGCCCGGCTCGCGCTGCGGAGGTTGAGCTGTCCCATCGCCTGCTGGGTCGCGATGTAGCGGCCGATCTGCGGCTCGCCGCCCGCCAGCCGCTCGGGGTGCGCGTCGTACGGCGGGATGAGGCCGCTGCCGGGGAACGTCATCGCGCCGGTGCCGCCGCCGATGCTCACGCTCTCGTTGCCGAGGGTCGCGCGGGCGACCGTCCAGCCGCCGTTGATCGGCCCGACGACGTCCTCGTCGGGGACGAACACGTCGTTGAAGAAGACCTCGTTGAAGTCGGACGGTCCGGGTGCCATCCGCAGCGGCCGGACCTCGACGCCCTTCGCGTGCATGTCGATGACCATCGTCGTGATGCCGTCGTGCTTCGGCACGTCTGGGTCGGTGCGCACGGTCGCCAGACCGAACGCCGCGTGGTGCGCGCCCGAGGTCCACACCTTCTGCCCATTGATCAGCCAGCCGCCCTCGGCCCGGGTCGCCTTGGTGCGGACGCCGGCCGCATCGGAGCCCGCGCCGGGTTCGCTGAACAGCTGGCACCAGATCAGGTCCTGGCGCAGTGCGGGCGGGACCCAGCGCTGCACCTGCTCCTCGGTGGCGTGCTGGATCAGCGTGAGGATGACCCACGCGGTGATGCCGAGGTTCGGCCGCTTGATGCCGGCCTTGCCGAACTCCTCCTCGATGACGAGCTGCTCGATCGCGCCCGCGTCGCGGCCCCACGGCTTCGGCCAGTGCGGCTGCACGTAGCCGGTATCGATCATCGCCGCGAGCTGCTCCTTGCCGTCCTTGCCCTTGATGCTCTCGGCGAAGGTCCGTACCTCGTCGCGGATCTGCTCCGCCTCCGGCGGGAGCTTGATGGTGCGCTCGCGCTTCACGCCCTTGCGAGTGAGCTCGACGATCTCCCTGGCCGCGGAGTCGGCGTCGAGCAGCGCGCCGATCGCCGTGCCGCGGCGCAGGAACAGGTGCGCGTCGTGCTCCCACGTGAAACCGATCCCGCCGTGCACCTGGATGTTGAGGTTCGCGCAGAGATACGCCGCGGGGCCGGCGAGCGTCGCGGCGGCGGCGGCTGAGATCCGCGCCTGCTGGCCGCCGGTCTCGACCGCGCGGGCTGCATCCCACACCGCCGCGGTGAGCAGCTCGGTGGCGACCAGCATGTTGGCGCAGTGATGCTTCACTCCCTGGAAGGTGGCGATCGGGCGACCGAACTGCTCGCGCACCTTGGCGTACTCCGCACCCATCTCGGTGCAGGTGCGGGCGACCCCGGCGGCCTCGGCGGCCAGGATCACGCGGGCGAGGTCGACGAAGTTCGCGGCTGCGCCGGCCAGCACGGTCGCCGAGGCGTCCTTGAGGGTCGCGGTGCCGGACCGCCGGGTCGGGTCGAGGTTGCGTGGGAAGTCCAGCGTGACGCCTTGGTCGGTCGCCTCGATGACGAGCACGTCGTCGCCGGCAGCGATCACGAGCAGGTCCGGCGTGCCCCCGGCCAGGACCGCACCGGCCGTGCCCGACGCCTTGTCGCCAGAGACGGTGACCTCGCTGGACAGCGCGATCGCCGCCGTACGGGAACCGTCGGCCAGCCCCCTCAGGCGGGACTCATCACCCGCTGCGGCGAGGGTCGCACTGGCGATGACGGTCGGGACGAACGGCCCGGGCGCGACCGCCGCGCCGAGCTCCTCGACGACGACGACGAGCTCCTCCAGCCCATACCCGGCGCCGCCGACCGACTCCGGAAGGTGCAGACCGAGCCAGCCGAGCGCGGCGAGGTCGTCCCAGAAAGCAGGGCGCGGCTCTTCCTTCGCTTCGAGCAGCTCTCGCGCCGCGCCCCGGGCGCCGTGCTTGGCGAGGAAGTCAGCCGCGGTCTCCGCGAGCGCGCGATGGTCGTCCGTGACAGCAATCGACATGCCCGAACAGTATCGCCGCCCAGTTACATGCGGCTACGCAGGTAACTACCCCCGGTGATCATGGCGTTTTGGTCACAACACGCGGGCGTGTCTGACCAAAACGCCATGATCACGCAGGTTCTACTACTCGCAGGGTCTAGTAGCGGATGAGGCCGCGGATGTTCTTTCCGTTGCGCATGTCGTCGTAGCCCTGGTTGACCTCGTCGAGCTTGTACTCGGTCGTGATCAACTCGTCGAGCTTGAGCTTGCCCTCCTTGTAGAGGCGCAGCAGGCGCGGGATGTCCCGGCGCGGGTTGGACCCGCCGAAGATGCTGCCGACCAGCTCCTTCTGCATCAGGGTCAGCTCGAACAGGCTCATCGTCACGTCCGTGGCCTCGATGGACGCAACCGCCGTGACCACGCAGCGTCCACCCTTCGACACCAGCGAGAGCACCGAGGCGATCATCGAGCCCTCGGCGACGCCGGTCGTGATGATCGCCTTCTCGGCCATCGCGCCCCAGGTGATCTCGCCGACCAGGGCGGTCGCCTCCTCGACGCTGGCCGCGGTGTGCGTCGCCCCGAACTTCAGCGCCTCGTCGCGCTTGAACTGCACCGGGTCGACCGCGACCACGTTGCGGGCGCCCGCCATCGCGGCGCCCTGTACGGCGTTGATGCCGACGCCGCCGACGCCCACGACCACGACGGTCTCGCCCGGCTGGACGTCGGCGCGGTAGACCGCAGAGCCCCAGCCGGTGGTCACGCCACAGCCGACGAGCGCGGCCTTGTCGACGGGGATGTCGTCGTCGAGCTTCACGCAGGAGGCCTCGTTGACGATCGTGTGCGTCGCGAACGTGCCCAGGCAGCACATCGTCCCGATGTCGGTGCCGTCCTTCGCGAGGTGGTGACGCGACACCAGGCCATCGATCTGGCGGCCGACGATCAGGTACTGGCCGAGGTCACACAGGCTCTGCTTGCCGGTCGAGCACGACGGGCAGCGGCCGCACGACGGGATGAACGAGAACACGACGCTGTCGCCGGGCTTCACGCTCTGCACGTTCTTGCCGACCTCGAGCACTGTGCCGGCACCCTCGTGCCCGCCGATGATCGGGTACTGCGGGAAGCCGAGGAGCTCGTTCATCTCCTTCGGCATCTTCATGTCGCCGGTGACGAGGTGCTCGTCGGAATGACACAGACCGCTTGCGGTCAACTCGACCAGGACCTCGTTGGGACCCGGATCGTCGAGGGTGATCTCCTCGATCTCCCATGGCTTGTGCGTGTCCCACAGAACTGCTGCTCTCGCGTCCACCGAAGGCCCCTTCTCTCACTCGACGACCTATCCGGACTCTAACCGCGTACGGCGCGTCTGGCACCTGTCAGGTCAGCCGGTGGCCCGGGTCGACCCGCAGTTGCCCCTGAAAGGCAGCCCGGCGAAACGGCCCTGCAGGAACGGGGCGGTCTCGGGCTCGAAGTAGGCCCCGGCGGTCTCGTGGCCGGCTCCGCCGTACTGGTGGAACTCGACCGGCACTCCCTGGCGGCAGTACTCCTGGGCCAGCGCGATCGCGTCGCGCACGCTCATCACACCGTCGCCGTACCCATCGACGTTGCCGTTGCCGATCAGCATCGCGGTGTGCGGATGACCGTGCACGGTGCCCATCCGCTGCTGCCGGAAGATCCGCGCGAAAGGCGCGACGTGGAACAGGTGGCGGTACGCCGGCTTGAGCAGCTTCTGGTAGGTCAGACCGGGGTAGTCGCCGAACGCTGATCCGACGCACACGTGGCGTTCGGCGTGCACCACCTTGCGCCCGTGCGGCGACAGGTAGTGGTGCAGATCCAGGTGGTAGGCGCGGGCCAGCCCGAGCAGCATCCCGGGGATCGCTGCGCTGTAGACCTTTGTGCCGTTCGCGTAGCGGAAGAGGTTCTGGTAGTCGACCGGAACGCCGCCCATGGCGACGCCCACCAGGTTGAGGTGAGGGGCGTACGACGGCGCCAGCTCGGCCGCCCAGTCGGCGGCTACGGCGCCGCCGGAGTAGCCGGACAGCCCGATCTGCGTCTCCGCGCCCAGGTCCAGCGCTGACTCGGTCGCCCGCAGCGCGTCGAGGGTCGCCTTGCCCGCCTCGCGCGCAGCCATCCAGTGCAGGTGCGGGCCCTCGTAGTCCGGCACCGTCAGGATCCAGCCGTTGGCGAGGTAGAAGGGCACCAGCAGCTCTTCCTCCGCGGCCTCGGCCTGGTTGGCGGCACCCGGATCGCCCCCGGTCAGGGTGTAGCTGGGCGCGCACCTGCCGCCCAGGTCGTCGTAGAAGCTCAGGTAGCCGAGCAGTCGCGGCAGTGCCGGGAGCGGGGACGGCGCGATGACCGTCGTCACCGTCGCGGTCGGGTCGCCGAGCTGGTCGGTGGTGCGGTACAGCAGCTGCAGCGCGGTGACCGGTGTCGGCAGCGGCCCGACCGTCAGCTGCGCCGGTCGCTGCTTCAGCACGGTGCCGGGCGCGATCTTCGCCAGAGGCGTGGCGCCGGAGTACGAGTAGAACGGGTCGGTCCGTTGCGGTGCGTGGAAGGCCTCAGCGCCCGCACTTCGGCTCGCGGTCAGCGCGATGGTCGCGAAGACGGCCAGCACAACTGGCACCATCGTCGCCATGCGCCGCGTCACGCTGCTCCTTTCGTTGCTGGGACTACTTTCCCCTCTCGCGCCCGCAGTTGAGGCCGTCAGCGGCACGCCACATATCGGGCATGTCTGGACGATCCTGTTCGAGAACGAGGAGTTCGAGCAGACTTTCCTGCTCGGCCGCACCGCCGCGCCGTACCTCACCCAGACGCTGACCGACCAGGGCGAACTGCTGGTCCAGTACTACGGGACCGGCCACTCGAGCCTCGACAATTACCTGGCGATGACCAGCGGTCAGGGCCCGAACCCGTCGACGAAGGACGACTGCGACGACCCGACGACGCTCGGCGGAGCGCACCACAAGTGGCACTTCGGGGCGTACGGCCAGGCGATCGACGACAGCGGTGCCGGGTCTTCAAAAGCGGGGGAGATCGGCTGCACCTATCCCGCGAAGGTGAAGAACCTGGCCGACCAGCTCGACGCGGCGCACGTGTCGTGGAAGGGCTACATGGAGAACATGGACGCCCAGCCCGGCAAGCCTGCGCACTGTGCCAGCCCGCTCAACACCGGTCCGGACATCCCGAAACGGCAGATCGAGCGGCCCGACTACAAGGACAAGCACAACCCGTTCGGCTACTTCCACTCGATCGTCGACCGTCGCGCCTACTGCAACCGCCACGTCGTACCGATGGGTTACTTCAGCCACCACAAGGTGGTCGGGCCGCTCGCGCGCGACCTGCGATCGGTGGCGACCACGCCGCGCTACTCCTACATCAGGCCCGGGCTGTGCCACGACGGGCACGACGCGTGCCCGAGCAACAACGGCAACCAGCTCAAGGGCATCGACCAGTTCCTGTCCGTCGTCGTGCCGCAGATCATGCGGTCGCCGGCGTACCGCAAGGACGGGCTGATCGTCGTCACGTTCGACGAGGGAACCACCAACCTCAAGTGCTGCGGCGAGGTCAAGGCGCCGAACCTGTCGGCCACGCAGAACAACGGCTACCCGATCCCTGGACCGGTCGGCGACGGCGGCGGGATGACGGGGGCGTTGCTGCTCTCGCCGTACGTCGACGCCGGGTCGATCGATCTCACCCACGCGTTCAACCACTACTCGTACCTGCGCAGCATGGAGGACCTGTTCGGCATCCGGCACGGTGGCGCCGACGGGCACGGTCATCTTGGGTACGCCGCGCTTCCGGGCCTGCAGACCTTCCAGCAGGCCGGGGTGATCCCGTCGTAGGTTGAGGCCGTGCCTGAGCAGCCTTCCGGTTACGTGCAGCGGCCCGACTACCGCGTCGACCTGCTGCGCCGGCGCAACCTGGTCACGGTGCGCGCGGGTGAGCGGACGATCGCGCGGACCACGTCCCCGTTGCTGGTCGACGAGCAGGACCACGGGATCGTCGTCTATGTCCCCGAGGCCGACGTCGACTTCAGCCACCTCGAGCCGATCGATCACACGACCCGCTGCCCGTACAAGGGCTACGCCTCTCACTGGCGTCTGGTCGACGGCGACCAGCCGGTGGCGTGGAGCTACCGGGATCCATACCCGCAGGTCGCGCAGATCGCCGGTCACGTCGCGTTCTACCAGGACCGGGTCAGCGTCGAGATCGGCGTCGCGGACCCGGCCGTCGTCGGCTACCAGCGCTGATCGGCGATGCCCCGGCCGGAGTCCACCCTCGCCAACCTGCTCGCCGTCTTCGACGTGGAACAGACTGGTCCGCACCGCTACCGCGGGAACAGCGATCCAGGAGACCGAGACCTGATCGATGCGAGCCAGGCGCTGGCGCAGTCGGTCGTCGCGGCGACGAAGTCCGGTGACGGAAAGGTGGTCCGGCGGGCCAGCGGCGTGTTCTGCCGCCCGATTCGCGCGGAGTCGCTGATCGACTTCGGGGTCGACGTCGTGCACGCCGGACGCTCCTTCGCGACCGTGGTCGTCACGGTCGCGCAGGGCGAGCGCACGTGTGGGGTCGTCACGCTGATGCTCGACCGCCCGGTGGCCGACGTGATCCGCCATCCGGTACGCCCGCCGGACAGCTCGCCCGAGACGGCAATCCCGTACGACATGCCGCTGCCCGGCCGCGAGCTTCGGCTGGTCGACGTGGTCGACCCGAACGACCCGGACGAGGTGGGACCGCCGCGGCTCGAGGCGTGGCTGCGCTACGACCCGGTGCCCTCGCGCGACGATCTGCAGCGGGCGTTGCTGGCGCACTTCACCGGCCACCTGTCGATCTCGACGACGATGCGCGCCCATCCAGGGATCGGGACGGCCATGTCCCACAAGACCGTCTCGACCGCGGTGATGGCGATCGACATCAGCTTCCACGATCCGATCGCGTGGGACGGCTGGATCGTCTACGACCACGAGAGCACCGCGGTGGGAGCCGGAATGAGCTATGTCCGCGGCCAGATTCGTGACGAGGCGGGCCGGCTGATCGCCTCGTTCGCGCAGGACGGCCTGATCAAGGCGTTCGACGAAGGCTCGTCGGCGAGCTCGCTCGCCGAACGCGCTCGCCTCTAGGAAGCCGGCAGCGGCGTACGCCGCTCCAGCCGCAAGGCGGTGTAGGCGAGCGCGCCGAGCGGGATCGGCAGCCAGTACGCGACCGCGCGCCAGGTCAGCACCCCGAGCACGGCGGCGGCCTGCGGCGCGCCGAACGCGATCAAGGCCGGGATCATCAGGCCCTCGGTCACCCCGAGCCCGCTCGGCGTGATCGGCAGCCAGGCCCCGAAGCAGGCGATGGCGAACGCGACCGCGACTCCCTCGAGCCGCATGTCTGCGTCGAACGCGGTCAGGCAGGCGTACAGCGCGGCGAAGTCCAGCGCCCAGTTGGCCATCGACCACCCGGCGGCCTGCGCCATGCGGCGACGGTCCCGGAACGCGCCGCGGACGTGACCTTCCAGGTGTGCGTCGTAGAGATGGCCGATCCGGTGCGCGATGGCGGCCCCGATCCGTGGGATCCGCGCCAGGCGGCCGGCCAGCCGGTCCCGGAAGCCCGGACGCCGTACCGCGGCGATCACCGTCGTCACGCCCAGCAGCGCCGCGCTGACCAGGGCGAGCGGACCGATCGTCCATCTCGTGTACCCGCCGTCGTACCCGCCGACCAGGAGCGCGGTGAACAGGAGGACGAACAGCATCAGCGTGGAGCTCAGTCCCTGGGCGAGCTTCGCGAAGGCGGCGTCGCTGCCCGGCACCCCGTTCTTCACCAGTAGCCGCCAGCTGAGCGCGGTGCCGGCGGCGCCACCGTCCGGCAGGCAGTGGCCCAGGGCGATCGAGCTGAGGTCGATGCACATGACACGCCGGTACGGCGGTCGTACCTGCTCCGCGAGCATCGTGCGAGTCGCGAGCGTGTACGCGAGCAGCGAGCCGGCTTCGGCGGCCAGTGCGAGGGGCACCCAGACGGAGTCCAGGTCCCAGAGCATCGTCAGCGAATGCGAGGAGCCCCGGAGCTTGGGCAGGATCAGCAGCCAGACGGCGATGCCCAGGAGCCCAAGCTGAGCTCCCAGAAGAAGGCGGCGCGAGCGCATCGTTGTCCCCGGGAGTGTGGGTGGCGGCGTCGTGCCGGCGCAGGAAGTGTCCTCCACAAGCCTGACCTGAACCTGAAAACTCGCCCCCCTGGGCGACAAGCCCGGCCCGCGTCGGATGCCGAGGGCAGGTCGCGAGCGGGATTCGCGAATGACGCGACGGGGAAATACCTCCGCGTGACGCTCACTCCCCTTCAGGCGTACGGCGACGTCCCCTCGGTCATCGATCACTGCCGCGCGACGCTGCCGCCCGCGCGGGGGCCCGTGTCGGAATGGGTCTCGGACACCCTCAGCCGCCCGCCCGGACGTGTCCTCGCGGTCCCGAAGGCCGAGGACGACCCCGTCACCGGCGACGACAGCGCCCTCGCGCTGTACCTCCTCTACGAGCTGCACTACCGCGGGATCGCGGGTGTCGACGACGAGTGGGAGTGGGCGCCGATGCTTCTGGCCGGCCGTGCCGAGCTGGAGCGGCGCTTCCTCGACCGGGCGCGTGACGAGGTCCCCATCCGCGACGAGGTCGCCGACATCGCGCAGGCGCTGCGCGAGCTGACCGCCGATGGCGACGGCCCGGCACTGTCGACCTTCTGCGAGCACGACGCAACGTGGGAGCAGATCCGCGAGGTCTGCGTCCATCGCAGCGCGTGGCAGCTGAAGGAGGCCGACCCGCACACCTGGGCGCTGCCGCGACTCGGCGGGCGACCCAAGGCCGCGCTTGCCGAGATCCAGCAAGGGGAGTACGGCGACGGGATCGAGCGCGACGTCCATCAGAACCTCTACGCGCTGACGCTGTCGCTGCTCGGTCTGGACACCCGGTACGGGTTCTACCTCTCGCAGCTACCGGGCGTGACGCTCGCCACCGTGAACCTGGCCTCGATGTTCGGCCTGCACCGCACGCTGCTGCCGGCGCTGGTCGGCCATCTTGCCGGATTCGAGATGAGCTCGGTCGCGCCGATGGCGGCCTACTCCGCCGCGCTGCGCCGGCTGGACGCCCCGCAGGACGCCTGCCACTTCTTCGACGTGCACGTCGTCGCGGACGCCCACCACGCGCGGGTCGCCGCCGACGGACTGGCCGCCGGTCTGGTCGCGCAGCAGCCGGCGGCGGCACCGATGGTGCTGTGGGGCGCGGAGGTGCTGATGTGGTCGGAGCGACAGTTCGCGTCGTACGTGCTCGGGGCCTGGCGCGAGGGTCATTCGTCGTTGCTGCGCAACACCGCACCCGAGCCGATGGAGATCCCGGAGGCCGCGCTCGTCTGACGTGAGATGATGGGTGCCTTCCCCTCCATCTTCTTCATCTTTGCGCCAGCGCGGGCGGGTGCGTGCAAAGTAGGGGGCACGGTGCGGGACACGGGTCGCGGGGAGGCGGCACGTCTGGTCGACGGGCCGCTGTGGCGGATGCGGACCGATGACGACGTTCGAGCGGCGGCGGTGATCGCCTGCATCTCCGGTCCGGGGCACGAGTGGGTGACGCGGCTGTTCCGCCGTACGAAGTGCCGGCGCTGCGGCGTCTACAAGTAGCCGGATGAGCCGGCGCAAAGCCAGACCTGCGCGCGTCCAGGACATTCACGATCTGGCCAAGGCGATGCCGGAGACCACGGTGTGGGACGAGGCCAGCCCACGCCGGATCTACCAGATCGGTGGGAAGTCGTTCATCTTCTTCCGCAGCCCGCGGCCGGACGCGTTCGACCCGGACACCGGCGAGCGCTACGACGACGTCGTGGTGTTCTGGGTCGGGTCGGAGGAGGACAAGCAGGCGATCCTCGCCGAAGCCGGGACGCCGTTCTTCACCACGCCGCACTTCAACGGTCACCGCTCGGTCTTGCTGCGCACCTCTCGGATCGGCGAGCTGAGCTACGACGAGCTCGCCGAGGTGGTGCAGGACGCGTGGCTGGCGAGGGCGTCGAAGCGGCGAGCCGCGGCGTGGCTGTCCGACCACAGTCTGGAGCCCTAGCACCCGGTGCGTCGGGCTAGCGTCGGATGTCGTGCTCGCCCTCTTCCCAGCAGTGGCTCGGCTCATCACGATCGCCCTGCTCGCCGCCGGCACGGCGTCCGCGACTCCCTTGGCTCGCTCGGCGGCAGGACCGCCGAGCGGCGCGGTCGGGCGTGACGTCGGACACCAGAGCTGCTCGCGGCCCCTGGCCACGGACGTCAGCTTCGGGGTGATCGGGACCACGGCGGGCCGGCCGTACTTCCCCTCGCCGTGCCTGTCCGCGGAGTACGCGTGGGCGAAGTCGCTGCGCTACCCGCCGCAGTACTACCTGAACCTGGCCAACCCGGGCCACAAGAGCCCGCGCTGGGGGCAGGGCGGCCCACGAGCGTGCGACCCGCAGCCGAAGTACGACGTGGGCTGCGCCTACGACTACGGCTTGCGGGCGGCCAAGGCGGCGTGGGGCTTCGTGGCTGCGGTCGGGGCTCCCGGGCCGGGCCGCTGGTGGGTGGACGTGGAGACCGACAACACCTGGGCATACTCGGCCAAGGGGCAGGCCGCCAACCGCGCGATCATCCGCGGCGCGCTTGGTTACCTGCGGCATCGCCATCACGTCGGCGCCGGGATCTACACCGAGACGTTGTGGTGGTGGGCCATCACCGGCGGGAGCACGAAGTTCGCCAACACGCCGGTGTGGGGTGGTGGCGCCGGAAGCAAGCGCAACGCCCGGCGCAACTGCAAGCCGCACTCGATCACCGGCGGCCCGGCCCTGATGGCCCAGTGGATCCGCCACGGCATCGACCACGACATCGCCTGCTGACCGAACCCGGCTACGGATCGCCGCCAACCAGCCGCCGGTCTCGAGCGTCATATTGGTGTGATGCGCCTCGGGCGAGTTGTCGTCGCGATGGCTGGCGCATCGGTCATTGCTGGTTGCGCATCTGACGGCCCGGCCGTCCAGGCCAGCACGCCGGGGCGGACGGTGAACGCCGCGACGACGCCATCCACGGAGTCGCCGGTGACGACTTCGGTATCGCCTCGGCATCGGCGATGCGACGGTGGCCGGTTCGTCGCGAAGATGGTCGACGCTGTCTCCCCGATGACCGGAGAGCACGCCTTCTTCGTACAACTCATGCTTGCTTCAGCCGCCCCCTGCAGTCTCCGTGGCTACCCGACCGTCACCTTCGGCACTGGCCGTGGCAAGCCGGTGCCGTTCCGCGTCGTTGATGGCAAAGGCCCCTACGTGACTCATCGACAGCCGCCCCGACTCAATCTGGACGGTGCGGGCGACCGGGTATTCGTCGAGGTGGCCAAGTACCGGTGTGATGTCAGTAGCTCAGCAACCGCGAGGCTGGCCACGCTCCAACTTCCTGGAGTCCGCCGCGCGGTCGTTGTCCACTTCGGTCACATCACGAGCTTCGACTACTGCAGCGAGCCAGCCAGCCAGCTGGTCTACGTGTCGCCGGTGCTTGGAGACGAGCGACAGCTCTTCTGAGCCGGAGATCACCGAGGTTGGGGCCGAACGGTGACGGCGACGCTGTGAGCACCGGTACGGGCAGCGATGTAAGCGTGTCTTGCGGTACGGCGGACCACCTTGCCGCCGGCGACCTTCACCGCGCAGCCCTTCGCGCACGTGAGCGCGGGCAAGAAGACGTCCGTTCGACCGGTCGCGCGTTTCGGCGTGTAGCTGAACCGCAGCACCTTCGCCGTCGCGTCCCAGGACATCGACGTCGGGGTGCCGGCGATCGCCTGCGGGTACGGATGCACGAGTACGGCGAGCTTGTCCCGCTTCACCGACGACAGCTTGGTGTCCTGGCGGAACAGGCCCTCGTTCGAGCCGCCGGTCGGGTCGGTGAAGTGCTTGTACTGCCAGTACATCCATCCGGACAGGTGCGCGTCGGCGAGCGAGGTGAGCCGGGCGAGGTCCTCGAGGTCGTCGCCGGCGCCGAACTCGCTCATCACGCCGCCCGCGCCCATCGCGCGCATCTGCCGATCGGCGTTGTCCATCACCCGAGGCTCGTTGATCTGGCAGTCCGGGTCGCCGGGCACCACGCCACCCTCGACGAACGCCGGCGTGCACGCGTAGTCGTGCCAGGACAGCGCGACGTTGCGGTCGTCGACGCGGGTGAAGTTGGACGCCGAGATCGCGTTGAACAGGAACTGCGGCTCGTACCAGACGAGGTTGCGGCGGTCGACGGTCCGGATCGCCCGGCGCATGTGCTCGTAGAACTTCTGCAGCCGGGCGTCGAAGATCGGGCACCCCAGCGGGTTGGCGCAGGTCAGCATCTGGGTGCCGGCGTTGGGCTCGTTGAACAGGTCGTAGCCCATCAGGTAGGGCTGGTGCGCCCACTTCTTCGCCACGGCCTTCCACGCCTGCGCGTAGTAGTGCCACAGGCCGGTGTCGTCGTTCCAGAGATGGTCGTAGGCGCGCTGCACGGCCGGGGTCTGGTCGTTGAGGAAGAAGTTGCCGAGGTCGATGAACGGCAGCCCGTCGTCGTCGACCGCCCACGCGGGGAAGCCCTCGCCCTTGAACCGCTCGTTGAAGGCGTCCTGGTGGAAGTCGAGCAGCACCCAGATGTGGCGGCTGGCGAGCAGCCGCACGATCCGGTCGACGCGGTCGAGGTAGTGGTGGTCGATCACGCCGGGCTTGGGCATCACGCCGGCGAACAGCACCCCGAGCCGTACGCCGTTGAGCCCGTTGCGGGCCAGGAAGTCGGCGTCGCGCGCCGTGAACCCCGCCGCGGTCGCCGGCGCGACGTACGGCGCGTGCTTGAACACGAGGTTGACGCCGTGAACGAACACGACGCGTCCGGACGGGTCGGTGAGGAACGGTCCGTGGTGCGACAGCCGCGCAACGGTGGTGGCCGGGCCGGCCGTGGTGGCTGCGCTGTGAGTCGGTCCGGCTTGGGCCAGCGGACCGCCGAAGGCGCCGGCGGCGAGGACGCCCGCAACGACCAGCCGCAGCGACCTCACCCCGAAAGCGTCTCGCACTCCGCCGGAACCGGTGTGGCGGACCGCCCGTCTAACCGGCAACTTTCCAGGAGGCCTCCTGGCAGGGCGCAGGTCCAGGCCAAAGACCACGGCTTCCCCGCCGATATCGAGATCATCGATCCGAACCTGCAGTAGCGGGGCTCAGGCGGCGCAGCCCGGGATCCGGTCGCTGGTGAGCAGTACCTGCCCGAGGGCGGCCCAGGCGTCGCCGTAGTACGTCGAGTCGTCCGCGGCGGTCTTCGCCGCCTGCTTCAACAGCGCCGCGGACGCCGTGTCGTCGCCCGCCACCTGTGCCGCCGCGGCCGCCGCCACCAGGCTCAGCGGTGACGGGCCCGGAGTGGCCGGCGAGCCGTCGAGGCTGCGGGTCACCGGTCCGCGCTGCGATGTCGGCCGGACCAGCTCCCACCAGCGGGTAACCAAGTGATGCGTGTCCGGCAGGCAGGCGGCCCAGACGATTGCGCGCAGCCCGTCCTGGCCGGCGACCGGGGTGGCATCGGTCTGCGGCGCGCTCGTGGGCGTGGCGCCGGAGCCCTGGCCGAGCGTCGCCCAGTCCGGCGGCAGCTGGGTCCCGTTGTGGGTGACCGCCCGAAGGTGAGCGGCGTCCGAGCTCGCGAGCGCCTGCCACCGGTGGTCGCCGGTAACCCTCGCCAGCGCGGCGTAGGCGGGGAAGGTCCAGTAGCCCGGTTCGACCTCGACCGAGCGACCGGGGCTGATCGCCCACGGACCGGCGGCAAGGGTGGGGTGACCCTCCCGGTCGTAGCCGATCTCGCTCTGCGCCACCGACTCGGCGATCTGCCGCGCCGCGGTGGTGTCGGCCGGCAGCGACCAGCCATCGCCGGCGAGCGTGAGCGCCCAGGCGATCTGGACGTCGGCATCGGCGGCCGGTGTGGAGTCGACGACGGCTCCGTCTTGCCAGTGGTAGGCGAAAAGGTGGTCCGGGCGTTGCAGGTTGGCGCGGGTCCAGGCCCAGATCTTCGCGAACCGGCGCGGGTCGTCGAGCGCGTAGGCCAGCAGCATGGCGTAGCCCTGGCCCTCGCTGACGACGTCGCCACCTTGGTCGTGACGTACGACGGCCCCGCTCGGCTCGACGTATCCGTTGAGGAAGGTCCGTGCGCTCGATACCACTGCGGACTGGCTCACCGCCGGCTGCGAGCCCGACCCGCACCCGGCCGCGAGCAGCATTGCCACCACCACGGTCAGCGCAGCCGCCGCGCCGCGGCGCAGCGAAGGCATCAGGTCTGGTTGGCCGCCGACGGCAGTTGGATCACCCGGGTCTCGTCCTGGTCGCTGACCGCGCCGGTGCCGTCGGCCGCCGGTTGAGCGGCCGCCACAGTGGTGCCCGTCGTGGGCAGTGCCTCGTCGAGTGCCTGTCGCAGCCCGAGGGTCGACAGCGCGTCCTGGACGCGGCGCAGCTCGCCGACCACCGCGTCGCGGCGCGTGGCGACGTTCGCGAGCTCGCGTTCGGCATTCTCGCGCTCGGTCTCGCAGCGCCGTTGGGCGTCGGCGTACAGCTCGTCGGCCTCGGTGCGGGCTTGCCGCAGGATGCCGTCGGCCTCTTCGCCGGCCAGGCGCAGGATGTGGTCGATCCGCTCGCCGAGGCCCTCGTAGGGCTCGCTCACCCGGGTCTGCTGGCTGCGCTCGATCGCCTGCCGAAGCTCGTCGGTCAGCCGCTCGTTGCGGCGGGTGATGTCCGCGATCGTGCGCTCGGCGCGCTGCGCCCGCGCCTCGGCGTCAGCCAGGAAGTCGTTGAGCCGGGCGACGTAGTCGTCCACCTGCCCTCGGTCGTATCCGCGCATCACCGTCGCGAACTGGGGGAGCTCGGTGTCGCCGCTGTCCATCAGCTGGTCGAGCGGTGAGTCTGGGGTTGTCATTTCTGCCTCCCTGCCTTGGTCGCGGTCTGGACCCGCTCGACCACGATTCGGTTTGGTCCTTCCCCGAACGTGGCGACCGGACGCGCGTGAGCGAACGCTTCTCGCGCCAGGGCGTAGCGCGGTGCGGGGCTGTTCCGAAGCCCGCTTCGCACGATCGGACTGGACACGACGTAGCCGAAGTCGCGGTAGTCGTGAATCCGGTGGCGCACCGACGGGTCGAGGTTGTCGACGAAGTCGAGCTTGTAGAACCAGATCACCTGGCGTTGCGGGAAGCCGTTGGCGACGAGGTCGGACCACATCGTGTCGTCGACGAGGACGTCCCGACCGAACCCGGTGCGGTTGGAGCTCGCCGCGGTCACCGGGCCTCGCGCGTGCGCCTCCAGCCAGTGCTCCGCTGCCGCGACGGGTGCGGTCTCGTCGGGGCCGGCCAACGCCGCGTCGCCGTGCAGCCACCCCGGTACGGCGACCGCGGCGACCGCGACCATGGCGGCGAGCGCGCCGACGCGCCCGGCGGCCAGGAGCCGCGCTTCGTGCCGGGCGCCGGGGCGGATCGGTACGGGCGGGCGTTCGCGCAGCGCGTGCCAACCCAGCTGCGCCGTGGCGGCCGCGGCGAGCGCCGCGAACGGCAGGAACGCGACGACGTACGGCTGCGGGAGATACCCCGGTCGCAGGCCGGCGGCGAGCAGGATAAGCACGGTCACGCCGAGCGGGCGCAGTCGCGCCGACACCAGGCATCCGAACCCGCCGATCACCCCGAGCCAAGGCAGCCACGCGTCGAGCGCGAGCCAGGAGTCGACCAGGGTGCGCGAGGCGCTGTGCGCCGACAGCGCGCTGCCGCTCGACGGCCGGGTGAGGAACTGCCACTTCAGTGCCTCGACCAGCGAGACGTGTCCGGCGCCGGGCAGCAGCTCGCCACGCAGTACGGCCATGAGCGGGTAGATCAGCAGCAGTAGCACGCCGGCCGCGCCCATGCCGACCAGGCAGAAGGAACGGGTGCGCCGGTCGGTGTGCCGCCAGGCCAGCCACACGAACCCGGGTAGCAGCAGGATCATCGTCTCTTTGGACAGCACGCCCATCGCGAACAGCGCGCCGGCCAGGGTGTGGGCCCACAACGACTTGCGTGGCGTGGCGGCCAGGACGAACGCCCCGAGCACCCACGGCAGCGCGATGTTGTCGAGGTAGACCATGCGCGAGTAGCCGACGGCGAGCGGGGAGAGCGCCCACATGGTCACCGCAGCCGCAGCCCAGACCCGGGCGAGGCCGAGGCGGCGGGCCAGGATGTAGATCAGGCCGGCGTCGACGACCGCGTAGCCGACCATGAGGTGCCGGACGGCGATCACCTGCAGCCCGGCGCCGTGGAAGGTGCCGGTCAACCAGGTGTACGCGGCGATCTGGATCCAGCCGAACGGCGGATGGTCGTACCAGTAGGTGTACGGCGCGAGCGCGTGCTGGACCTGGACCGCCCAGGCCTCGGCGACGTAAGTCCCTTCGTCGTCGGACAGGCCCGGACCGTGCGACAGCCCCCACAGCCGCACCGCCGCGACGATGACGAGCAGGGGCGTGACGATCAGCAGGCTGCGCCGATGACGCCAGAACCACGCCTGGGTCTTGGCCCGGGTGCTGCGCCAGCCGCCGATCGGGTCGCGTGGTGGGTCGACCGGCAGCTCGAGCTGCTTGCGCTGGTCAGCGGACAGGTCGAGCTGAGCCGTCCCGCTGCCGGTCATGCGTGGACCGCCTGGTTGGCGGCACTGGTCAGGTGCGCGCCGCTGTGCGCGGTCTTCTCCCAGCTGGTGTTGCCGGACATCTCCCGGGCCACCGCACGCATCGCGGCGAATCCGAGCAACATCATGTAGACCGGCGTGCCGATGATCAGCGTGGCGTAGTCACGCGCACGGGCGCGGACGTAGTACACCCGGCAGAACTCGCGCAGCCCGACGATCTCGAAGCAGATCATGGCGATCGTCGGGATGGCCGGCACGAAGGTCACGAGCGCGATCGCCAGCGGAGCTTTCACGAACAGCGCGAACGCGATAGATGCCGGGATGCACAGGCCGGCGAAGGCCTGCAGGAAGGGCTGCGCAAGGGTGAAGCGCGCCAGCATCCGTTGCCGCCGCGTCGGAAGGTCGCGCCACACCCCCTTGCGCAGCACCTGGAGGAAGCCCTGGTTCCAGCGGGTGCGTTGCTTGACCAGGGCGGTCATCGAGTGCGGTGTCTCTTCCCGGGTGACCAGATGCGGGTCGTACGCGACGGCGACGCGGGCGCCCAGCGCCGACAGCCGCACGCCCAGCTCGCAGTCCTCGGCGAGGCACTGTTCGTCCCAGCCGCCAACCGTCTTCAGCAGGTCGGCCCGGACGAACACGGTGTTGCCGCCGAGCGGGATGAACCCGTGCCGGGCGTGCAGGTGCAGGCGGGAGCGGAACCAGAAGAAGTACTCCAGGCAGTTGCGCAGCGAGAACCACGAGGAGCGGAAGTCGAGGAGCTGGACGCCACCCTGCACCACGTGCGCATGGTTGCGGCGGAACGCGGTGTCCACGACCCGCAGCAGGCGAGGGTCGACGTCGTCCTCGGCGTCGAACACCCCGATCACGTCGCCTCGGCAGTGCGGAAGGGCGGTGTTGAGCGCTTTCGGCTTGTTCTTCGGTTCGTTGTGGTCCACGACGACGCTGATCAGCCCGTTCGACCGCGCGGCCGCCTCACGGGCGACGCGCTCAGTGCCGGGGTCGTCGTGGCCGACGATCGCGATCACCTCGTAGTCCGGATGTGCGAGGTGGGTCAGCCGGTCGAGGGTGGCGGCGAGCACGGCTTCCTCGTGCCGGGCCGGGACGAGGAGGGAGAAGGACAACGCGGGTTCGTCGGGGCGCCGTTCGAACTCGGTACGCCGCATCGCCATCGGCGTCCGCCAGGCGTGCAGCATCCACCACACCGTCGCACTGGCGACGACGGCGAGGGTGAACGAGACAAGGATGAGTGTCACGTCGAGCGCGGCGGCGGTCACGAAGGTCAGCCTCGCCGGGTGGTTGGATCACGAAACGCGAACCGTCCGGAGCGTCACCGAGGTGACCGAAGGCGCTACCGCGCTCAGCCGGGTCCCGGGCCGTGCAGCTTCTTGGCCTGGCCCGGCGGCAGGTGCCCTCCATGGCCTGGGGGCTTCGGCGCCTCGGCCTTCGGCTTCGGCTTGGGCTTGGGCTTCGCCTCGTCCTGGGGCTGGGTCTCGGTGCGCGCGACCACAACCGTCACAGTGGCGCCCCTGCGCACCTTGCCGGTCGGGACGAGCCCCACCACGGTGCGCCGGTCGCCGGTGCCGGCGAACTCCGGCTTCGGCACCACGCCCAGGCGGCGCAGCGCGGCGCGGACCACCGCCCAGTCCTTGCCCAGGTAGCGCGTCTCGTCGATCTGCACCGTCGGTACGACGGAGTGCCGGGCGGCTTGCCCGGCCGCGGTACCCGCGGCTGCCGACGGCGTACCGCCTCCGGACACGGCCAGCGCAATGGCGAGGGCGAGCACGATCAACGCGGCCGGGACCGCGAGCAGGCGCAGGCGTAGTGGCGCCGACCGGGTCTCGCGCAGGTCGCGCCCGGCCAGCTGATCCCGGACCCGGTGCGTCGCCGCCATGACGGCCGGCATCACCGCGGTCGGGTGCGGTCCGGGGGCTGTGCCCTCGGGTAGCACTTTCGTGACTGCGGCCGGCCGTGCAGCTGCCTCGGTCATCCGGGCCGACACCTCGGCCGCCGTGGGCCGGTCGGCCGGCGACTTGGCGAGCATCTGCCGGACCAGCGCCGACACCGGTGCCGGGATGCTCGACGGCAGGTCGGGCACCGGATCCCGTAGATGCGCGATCGCGATCGTCACGTCGGACCCGGTGACGTACGGCGCGCTGCCGGTCAGGCACTCGTAAGCCACGACACCGAGGGAGTAGACGTCGCTCGCTGCGCTCGCACCGCGCCCATCGGCCTGCTCCGGGGCGATGTAGCGCGCGGTACCGAGGATCAGGTCCGTAGCGGTGAGTGCGACGGCGTCCGCAGCGCGCGCGATGCCGAAGTCGAGCACGGTCACCCGGCCCGCGGCGTCGACCATGACGTTCGCGGGCTTGATGTCGCGATGGACGATCTCCTGCTGGTGCGCCGCGGCGAGCGCGGCCGCGACCTGGCCGATCACCGCGGCGGTCCGCTGCGGGGTGAGCGCACCGTCCCGCAGGATCGCCGAGAGCGGCTGGCCGTCGACCAGCTCCATGACGATGAAGGCACGGTAACCGCCGGCCGGGTCCGCCTCCTCGCAGACGTCGTGGATGCGTACGACGTGCGGGCTGTTGATGGCGGCAATCGCGCGGGCCTCGAGCTGCAGCCGCTGGCGGAAGGTCGGGTCGTCGCCGTACTCCGGGCGGATCATCTTGATCGCGACGTCGCGACCGAGCCGGTGGTCGCGGGCACGCCAAACCACCCCCATACCCCCGGTCGCGATGCGCTCCTCGAGGTGGTAGCGGTCGGCGAGCAGCTCCCGGGTCGCCGAACTCACGTCATCTCCTCGCGCGGCTCAAGGGACCAGACGGTCATGGACGGACTGACCGGGTTCCTACCCGGTTGACCGCAGGCCTAACGATTGGGGTGGTGCCGCCTGGGGGATCAGATCCCTTGTGCCAGACCTGCCCGCCGGCAGCCTGTCGTCTCCGGATGGGACGCCCACGCCGCTTCGCGACGGCCTGCTGATCGGTCGTGCGCCACATGCCGACCTTCGCTTGGACGACCCGTCGGTGAGCCGAGAGCATGCGGTCGTGCGGCGCGGCCCGTCGAACTGGACGGTGACCGACACCGGAAGTCGCAACGGCACCGCGCTCAACGGCACCCGGATGCCGATAGACGTCGACTTCCCGCTGCGCGACGGGGATCGGGTCGAAGTGGGCGGCGTGTCGGTGACGGTGCAGCTGTCCACTGACGATGCAGCCGACCACGGCGACCAGACCCGGGCGCTGTCGCTGTCCGGCGTACGTTCTGCCGCGGGTGGCGGAGGCGAGGAGCTCTCGCACTACCAGCTTCAGGTGGTGCGCAGGCTCGCCGAGCCCTGGGTGGCGGGTGGGCAGCCGGCGACCAATGCCGAGATCGCGGCTGCGTTGGGCACGCCACGTGCCGTCGACGCGGTCAAGGCGGCGTTGCGGCGGGCCTATCTCAAGACCGGCCTCGCCGGACTGCCCACCCACGCGAAGCGCCGTGAGCTGTGCCGGGTCGCCCAGACCCGGCGCTGGATCTAGGACCCCGCCGCAGGGCGGCGCGCCATGAGCACCGCGGCGGCGGCGAGCAGCACCGTGCCGGCGATCTCGGTGATCATCGCCCAGCTCGCCCAGTTGGTGTCGATCCCGCTGCCGGGATCGAACCCGAACCAGCCGTGGTAGCGGGTGATCAGGTAGCCGCCGTACGTGCCGATCAGCAGCGCCGCGGTCGCGACCGCCGCGAGGATGTTGCGCAGGAGGAGCACCGCGGCCGCGCCCACGAAGCAGAGGATCGCCTGAATCATGAACAGGACGTCCAGGTGGCCGTTGGAGATGTGGCGGTAGAACTCGTTCCACAGATGCAGATGGATCGCGCCGGACGCGACCGACAGACCTGCGCCGATCACGCACAGCCCGACCACCGGTAGCTCGCGATGTGCCGTCACGATGCCCGGGCGGGTCGATGTGGACATGGCAGTCACGTGATAACTCCTTCACGAAGGAACGGTTGGAACAGCTGTCGGGCGAGCAGGCGCAGATAGCGGGGGCGCTGCTCCGCCTGCTCGACCGGGACCGGGCGCCCGGACAGGCCGGTGGGCGGGACCGGCGCGCCGAGCTCGGGGAAGACCGCACGACGCGCCAGCCGGTCCCAGAAGGTGAACAGCGTCCCGAGGTTGACGTCGAGGCGGCCCGTCGTGCGGTGGTGCACCCGGTGGTAGGTGGGGCTGATCACCCATCGGCCGAGCCGGCCGTAGCTCCACCGGACGTTGGCGTGCGGGAGCGCGCCGAAGCACGCGAACGCGGTCAGCAGCTCGGCCGGGGTGGCGTTGTTGCCGGCGAGGGTGAGGACCGGAATCGCGGTGATGATGAACCCGACGTGCACCAGCGGGCTGGTTCGGAACGTCGACAGGATCGACAGCTCCTCCTGAGAGTGGTGTACGGCGTGTAGGCGCCACAGCGCGGTCAGCCGGTGGCTGCCGTAGTGCGCGATCCAGTCGAACGCGTCGATCCCGATGACCGCAAGCACGACGAACACCGCGCGGGGCACCGCCGGCATTGTCGGCAGCACGAGCCACGACGCGTGCCGGGCGAGCAGGTCGGAGAACCCGTTACCGGCGAGCACCATGAGCGGTACGCCGACCAGCGCGTGGACGACGAAGTACATCGCGTCGACCCGGTGCCCGCGGGCGCCGGCCGGCCGCGGCTGCGCCGGCCACCGCCGCTCGATCGCGAAGATCCCCAGCACGAAGCCGAGCACGACCGGTCCGGCGAGCTGGAACTCAGCGCCGCGGATCTGGTGCAGGGGACCCCAGGGGGCGAGCACCCGCCAGCCCTCCCGGGACAGCCAGACCGCCAGCACGCCGACGCCGATGGTCGGCAGGTAGAGCGAGCGCCACCACGCGAACCGACCTCGCGTCATCAGCGACGGCCACGCGACGCGTGAGCGCGCCGCAACCAGCGCCTGGTCGGTAGCCGTGGCTCCTCCTCGCGAAGATGATGGCGTCAGTTGAGATCACGACACAGACCGCAGGAAGGTTCAAGCGCCGGGGCTGAACCAAGCGCCGGCACGTCCCGTGACAACACCGAGAGCGGATCTACCTGGAGGTTGTGATGACTGTCCCTCGGATGAAACTGCCGCAGCGGCGGACCGCCCAAGCGGCCGTCATCCTCGCGATCGGCGCGGTCGCCATCGCCGGCTGCGGTGGCAGCAGCTCGGGCGGCGGCAAGAGCACCGTGTCGCCAGCCGGCCAGCCGTCTTCCAGCGCCCCGACGTCGAGCCCGAGCAGCAACTCCGGCGGCGGATACGGCTACTGACCGAACCGTGGTCGCTCAGACCGGACGCAGCTGTGGCAGCCGGCGCATCAGCCAGCTCGGCAGCCACCAGTTGTAGCGACCGAGCAGCTGCATCGTCGCCGGCAGCAGCACGCTGCGGATGATGGTCGCGTCCAGCAGGACGGCGAGGGCCAACCCGACGCCGAAGGTCGAGACGGTGCGACTGTCCGACAGCGCCATCGCCGCGAACAGCGCGAACATGATGGCGGCACCCGAAGTGACCACGCGGGCGGTTGCCGCAATGCCCCGTGTGATCGCGGCGGTCGCGTTCTGACCGCGTTCCCACTCGTCCGTGATGCGTGACATCAGAAAGACCTCGTAGTCCATCGACAAGCCGAAGAGGGTCGGGAAGAGCAAGAGCGGCAGCAGCGAGTGGATCGCGCCGGGATGGCTGATCCCGAGCAGATGGATGCCCCAGCCCCACTGGAAGATCGCCACCGTGATCGGCGAAGGCAGCTCCGATCGAGAGCAGGTTCATCACTCCGGCCTTGGCGGCGATTGCCAAGGATCGGAACTGGATCAGCAACAGCAGGAACGAGCTCCCGATCACGATCAGCACGGTGGTCGGGAAGGCGTGGCGAATCGTGCTCGCCATGTCGTACTGCAGCGCCGCCTGGCCGCCGATGCCGATGGCGATGTCGTGGTGCCCGAGGGCGTCTGCCTTCGTCGTGCGGAGCCGCTCCAGCAGGCCGATGGTCGCCGGGTCGTCGGGCGCCGTGGTCGGGATGACGTCGAACAGGGCGTAGTGGCGGTCCGCGCCGTACGTCGCGCGGGTCACCGCCAACACGCCCGGGGTGGCGACGAGGGTGTGACGGACGCGTCGCGTCGCCTTGTGGACCGGGGTGCCGTCCGGGGTGTGCGCCACGACCGTGAGCGGCGACGTCGCGCCCGGCCCGAACGCCGTACTGGCCATCTGGTAGGCGTGGCTCGTCATGCTCCTAGGGTTGTCGGTGCTGCCGTCGGCCGGACCGAGCCGAAGCCACAGGACCGGCAGGGCGAGCAGCCCGAGAACGGCGACGGAGGCGAGCAGCGCGGTGACCGGGCGGCGCTGCACCCGGGCCGACCAGCGGCCCCACCGCGGTGAGCTCTCGAGGATCTCAGCGTGCCGGCGCAGGATGCGACCGCGGTCGAGGTGGGCGTCGGCAAGGTGCAGCAGCGCAGGGAGCAGGGTGTTGGCCGCGAGCACGGCCGGGACCACCGCAATCACGACGGCGAGCGTCATCCCGCGCACCATCGACATCGGCGTCACGAGCAGTCCGGTGATCGCGATCACCATCGTGCCGCCGGCGAACGTGACGGTGCGCGACGTACGGCGCAGCGCTTCCACCGTGGCAGCGGAGCCGCGCGGCGCCTGCTCGCGTGCCCCTCGATAGCGGGCAACGGTCAGCAGGGCGTAGTCGATCCCGATCCCGAGGCCGACGGTCAGCGCGACCTGCGGCCCGAAGTACGGGATGTCCGCGACGTGGCTGGCGACCTGCAGGACCCCGGTGCTGACCCCGAGCGCGACCAGCGCGTTCCCGAGCGCGAGCGCGGCCGCGACGGCACCACCGAGCGCGAGCAGCAGCACGATCGTTGCCGCCAGGAAGCCGACGATCTCGGTCGTCTTCGGTGGGGTGATCTGCGAGTTCTCGATCGCCCACCCGGTCGCTGCCGCGCCGAACGTGGGCGTGCGGCTGGCCTTGATCTGCCCGATGACCGCGCTCACGGCGGCGTGCGGTACGTCGAGGCTGTCGGCGTCGAAGCGCAGCACGGCGATCGCGGTGCGGTGGTTCAACGACACCGCGCCTTCGGCGCCGGCGCCGCTACGGATCGACTGCTTCGACAGCGGGTCGGTCACGCTGCGCACGCCTTCGACGTGCCGGAGCCGATCGAACAGGGTGCGGGCCCGCTGACGCGGCGGACCGGCGAGCAGCGATCCCGTGGTGGTCGACACGACCACGGCCTCGACGTCACCGCGCTGGCCGGGAAATGCCCGGGCGATCAGGTCGTTGGCGGCCTGCGAGTCGGTGCCGGGCAGGCGGAAACCCGCGCGGTTGCGCTCGCCGCCCGCAGCCATGCCGGCGACCGTCACCGCGAGCACCGCGACGATCCAGCCCACCACCACGCCACGCGCGTGGCGCGTGCACCATTCCGCCATCTGTCCCCCGTCCGGGCCTCGAGCCGATCGTCGGGGTGCGCCATTTCAGATGGCTTACAACGTCGCAAACCGGCATCCCGCCGGGCCGATACGGCATGCTTCGCAGGCAATGAAGTGGCTCCGGATCGCCGTCGTCGTCTCCGCTGTCGCAGCGATCGCCGCCGTACCGAACCTCGCCGCCCGCGGCGGACCGGTCCGGGGCGGCCCGCCGCACGCGGTGCGGGCCGGCGACGCTCGGTTCGAGGTGCTCAGCCCCACCTTGATCCGCATGGAGTACGCGCCCGACGGGCAGTTCGAGGACCGTCCGACGATGGTCGCCCGCGACCGCAGGCCGGTGGCGAACTTCACGACCTCGCGCCACCACGGCGTGCTCACCCTGGCCACCTCCGCGGTCGTGCTCCGCTACCGGATCGGGGCTCGCCTCGGTCCGTCGAGCCTCCTCGTCCGGGCGAAGGGTGGCGGTTGGTCAGCCAGACCCGGCTGGTCTGCGGACGCCGCCAAGCACAACCTGGGTGGCTGGATCCGGGCCTTGGACAACCAGGCCGGACCGGTGGCCCTTCATCCCGGTCTGCTGACCCGCTCGGGCTGGTACCTGCTCGACGACTCAACCGACCCCGTGGTGCGCACCGACCCGCCCGGGTTCACGACCCGCGCGAGCGGCCCGGGCTACCAGGACGGCTACTTCTTCGGGTACGGCCACGACTTCCCGCGAGCGTTGCGCGACCTGCGCCGGCTCAGCGGGCCGGCGCCGCTGCTGCCACGTACCGCGTTCGGCGTGTGGTTCTCGCGCTACTACGCCTACGCCGCGGCGGACTATCGACGCCTGCTGCGCCAGTTCCGGCACAACCGCGTGCCACTCGACACCTTGTCGATCGACACCGACTGGAAGCGGCAGCCGAGCCCGATCTCGCCGATCCTCGCCGGCGCGGTGGTGGGCCCCACGAAGGCCTGGTCGTGGAACGGCTGGGAGTGGAACTCGACGCTGTTCCCCGAGCCGAAGCGGTTCGTGGCCTGGGCCCACCGCCACGGCGTCGCACTGGCGCTGAACATCCACCCGTCGATCGACAGCACCGATCCGCAGTACGACGCGACGGCTGCGATGGCGGGTCCGCTCGCTCTCGACCCGATGTGCACGCTCCAGCAGATCGATCCGCTCGGTCAGTGCCACGTGTTCGACCTGACCCAGCCACGGCAGATCGCGGCGTACTTCGCCTTGCACGCGCCGATCGCTGCCGATGGCATCGACGAGTGGTGGTTGGACTGGTGCTGCGACGCGACGTCGGCGACTGCTCCGGGCCTGACGCCGGACACGTGGTTCAACCTGCTGTACACCACCCATCTGCGCGCTGCGGACGACCGGTGGCTGGTGCTGTCGCGGATCGGCGGCTCGCACCAGGGTGACGACCCGGTTGCCGGTCCCGGGCCGGGGATCTTCGCCGAGCACCGCTACGCCATCCACTTCACCGGCGACACCTGCGCGACCTGGGCGATGCTCGGGTTCGAGGCGCGGTTGACCGCCGAGGAGGGAAACGTCGGCCTGCCGTACGTCAGCCACGACATCGGCAGCTTCAACGGAGCCCCGATCCGCAAACAGTGCAGCGCGAGTGCCGGCGGGTCCGGCGCGAAGCTGCCGCCACCCATGTACGCGCGGTGGGTGCAGCTCGGCGCGTTCCAGCCGATCCTGCGGTTGCACTCCAACCACGGCGCCCGGCTGCCGTGGGAGTACTCCGGCGCCGTGCGGCGGGCGGCCGCGCAGGCGCTGCGGTTGCGGGAGCGGCTCGTGCCGTACCTCTACTCGGTCGCCCGCGAGGCCTACGACACCGGCCTTCCGATGGTCCGCTCCTTGTATCTGCGGTGGCCCGGTCGGCCGGCCGCTTATCACCACCCCGAGGAGTACACGCTCGGACGTGACGTGCTGGTCCGGCCGGTGACATCGAAAGGGAACCCGGCACCGGCGTCGGTGTGGTTCCCGCCGGGCCGCTGGGTCGACTACTTCACCGGCAAGAGCTACGCAGGGCTGGCGACCCGGAAGCTGTCGGTGCCGCTGGACCGGATTCCGGTCTTCGTCCGTGCCGGCGCGGTGATCCCGAGCCAGCCGCCCGTCTCGCACACGACGGCGGCTCCGCGCGGCCATCTGGTCCTCGACGTGTACGGCAGGCACGCCGGCACCGGTCGGCTGTACGACGACGCCGGCAACGGTTTCGGCTACCAGCGACACGCCTACTCGTGGACGCGGTTCGGTCACGACACGCACGCCGGTGCACAACGTCTGCGGATCGGCGCCGCGGCCGGCCGGTTCCCCGGCGCGCCGGCGCACCGATCGTGGACCGTGCGCTTCCGCGGCGTCGACCGGCCGACTGCCGTGACGGTCGCGGGTCGCGCGGTGAACTGGCGCTACGACACCGACAGCAGGACGGTCGTCGTGCGCACTCCGAAGCTGAGCACCGCTCGAGCGTGGGTGGTCCGGGTCAGCTGATCGCTGGCCGGCTCGGTTCTGAGTCGACCGGGCCCTGCTGCGTCGGGATGAACATCGTCGACTCGCGGCCGGCGACCACGGAGCGGTTGCGGCCGCGCTGCTTCGCCACGTGAAGCGCGTCGTCGGCCTGCCGGGCGGCTGCTGCGCCACCGTCGCCGTCAACGGTCGCGATGCCCGCCGAGAAGGTGAGCTCGGGGTGCGATGCCGACCACCCGCGCCGCAGCCGGTGCAGCAGTACTTCGGCGCCGTCGGTCGACGTACCGGGGAGAAGGAGCAGGATCTCTTCCCCGCCGTAGCGCACGGCGACGTCGGCGGGCCGAAGCACCGCGAGCACGATCCGGCCGAGGTCCGCGATCACCTGGTCGCCGGCTTCGTGGCCGAGCAGGTCGTTGACCGCCTTGAAGTGGTCGAGGTCGATGAAGACCACGGCGTCGCCGACCTGCGCTTCGCCCAGCAGTTCGTCGAGCCCTCGCCGGTTACGAAGACCGGTGAGCGCGTCGTGCGCGGCCTGGTCGGCCAGCCGGTCCTGGTCAGCCTGCCGCTGCGCGGTGACCCGGCTCAGCAGCTCGGCGAGCAGCACCCACAGGCCCACCGTGAACGGAAGCCGGGCGATCACGGTGTGATCGAGCGGCCGGTTGAGCAGCAGCCAGCCGACGGTGGCCGCGGGCACCAGCCACATCGACGTCCACGCCGGCTGGGTGAGTCCGACGTAGACGAACATGATGACGAAGAACCCGCCGAGCGCCGGCGCGAGTCCGCTCGTGGTGGCGCCGATCACGACCAGGGCGCCGATGCCGACGATCGGCGGCCACAGCCGGTTGATCCGCGAGCTCGCCGGCAGGACGAGCGTGCCGGCGACGATCAGCAGCTGCGCCGGCAGGTTGACGGCCAGCACCAGGAGCCGGTCGTGGACCTCGGGACGCAGCAGCGTGAAGGAGATCTGGCAGACCACGAGCCCGGCGACGAAGAACTGCAGCCACAAGCGCATGTGAGGCAAGCGGAGGAGGCTCCGCACGGTGCCCCCGCCTGCACGCATCACTCAAATGTCGTCGGAGTCCCGCAAGCCGTACATAGCCCGTAGTGACCAAATCGGGTCCTACGGCACTACCGGGGAGTGGGGTGGGTTCAGCCGCCCAAGGGGTCGCAGGCCCGGCACGGCTTCATCCGCGCGGCCTCGGCGGCACTCAACCGGCGCAGCTGGCCGCCGCGGCTGGCGATCAGCGAGCAGTCCGGCCGGTGCACCGTCGTACCGGTGCGGGTCGCGACCAGCGTGGTCGGGGTCGCGCCGGCGGCGGCTGCCGCAGCGGCGGCGGGCTCCGCACCGCGAAGCTGCAGCAGCGCACGGATCAGCTCGGCCTGCTGTCGCATGGCCTCCTCGTGGTGCACATCGGCCTGGTCGTAGATCCGGTAGAGCCAATGCGCCCAGAAGAAGAAGCCGCCGATGATGACGGAGGCCAATCCGAGCAGACCGCCGCTGATCAGGTACGGGATCTGCTGCTGCTCGACCCTGCCGTGTGCGGCTCCCGACCAGCCGAGCAGGATCACCGCGATCCCGAGCGGCAGCAGGATGGCGCCGGCGACGACCTGCCACGTGTTGCGCAGGTCGAGGCCGCCCTCACGGACCAGCGTCGGGATCCGACGCAGCCTCCCGCTGCCTCCGGCGCGCCGCCCCCGCAGCAGCCAGCGTTCATCGGTCGTGCTGGGCAGGTCGTTGCCCTCCGACGCGACTGAGCTCACGACGTCCTCCCACGCAGTAGCTGCCAGTTCGCATAAGCCAGTAGTGGTCCCGCTGCGAGCAGCGAGAGCAGGAAGGCCCAGACCACCCACGCGGTCCGCACCGGCATGCCAAGCGCGGTCGCGGCAGGCTCGGCCACGATCGGCCCGGGCCCCGGCTGCGGCGGCGTGGTCACGCCCGGGCCGGGCGGCAGGCCGCCGGACGCGGTGCAGCACCCGGTGTCGTTGTTGCCGCCGCCCCCGGAGACCGGGCCGCTGGTCGGCGGCGTGGCCGTCGGCCCGGTCGTCGCCTCGGGGAACTCGGTCGCTGCGGCACTCGCCTGGCTGCCGCCGAGGTCGACCTCAAGACCGAGAGAGTTCGGCAGCGGAAGGGGGACCTGGGGGAGCACGGCGCCGAGGTTCGGCACGTCCGGGTCCTTGAACAGGATCTGGATGCCGCCCGACGTTGCCGTTCCCTTGTTGCCGTCGTTCGCGCCTTCGGCCGGCAGCAGCTTGATGCTCAGGCCTGCCTGTTGCAGGGCGGTCAGCGCCGTGTTGGCGACGTCGAGCAGGTTGATCGGAAGCTTCGGGGTGGTCTTGTCGAGGGTCAGGCCGTTGGGCCCGATGCTCGCCTCCACACCCGCGATCGTCACCCGGCCGACGTGCAGCTGCGAGGAGTGGTGCCCGGCGACCCCGTCCGACGACGCGGTCGCGGTGGAGTCGATGCCGGCGATGTCTAGCACGCCCGCGATGGTGATGTGCCCCACGTGGGTCTGCGCGGTGGTCGACACCGACGACGCGTTGACCGTCACCGAGGTGTCGGTCGTCGTGGATGCGACGTCGATGAGCGAGGTCTTCTTGTTGCCGAGCAGGGCGAAGTCGGTCAGCGTCGCGTGTGCCGTGCTCTCGCCGCCGTGGGACGTCGTGGTCGAGGTGGCGATGCCTCCCGGGCTGAACGTGTCGGTTGCGTGGGTGTGCAGCTGCGCCGGATACGCCGAGTGCGCCGCGACCGGGTAGTTGAGCAGGTCCACGAGCGCTTGCGGTGTCGAGGGCGAGAACGTGGCTGCGGCGTTGCCCAGGTTGGCGATCACCGAGCCGGGCCAAAGCGGCGAGGCGGTCCCAGCGGTGATCGGCCCGGTGCCGGCGTTGGAGTTCGCGTAGGGGAGCGAAGCCTCGACGATGTTGCCCTGCACCGCGTCACCGAGCGGCGCGATGCCGGGGGTGAAGGTCACGACGCGAGCCGCGGCGGACGTCGCGTTGGTGTTGATTCCGGCCAGGTCGCTCCCTGGTGCGCCGTCGCTGGCGCCGCTGGCCGGCGCGGTCCAGAAGGCCACGCCGGGGGCGCCGACCATGAGTGCGGTCGCTGCGAGAAGCGCCCAGCGGCGCGGAACCGGACGGCGGCGCGCGACCTTCACAGCTGCGCTCCGAGGTACGCGGTGGCCAGCGCGTCACCCGAGCGCAGGTCGCCCGCGTCGCCCATGTCCACGATCCGCCCCTTCTCCAGCACGTAGCCGTAGTCGGCGATGTCCAGCGCCGCATCGACGTACTGCTCGATCAACAGCATGCCGACTCCGGAGGCCGCCACCGTGCGAATCGCCTCGAAAAGGTGCTCGGTGATTTTCGGGGCGAGGCCCATCGAGATCTCGTCGAGCATCAGCAGCTGCGGCCGGGCGACGAACGCGCGGGCCTGTGCGAGCATCTGCTGCTCGCCGCCGGAAAGGGTGCCGGCGAGCTGCTTCAACCGTCCGCCGAGCGCGGGGAACGCGGCGACGGCCTGCTCGATCACCGATCCGGTCGTACCGGCTGCCCCGCCGCGACCGTAGGCGGCCATTTCGAGGTTCTCGCTCACCGTGAGGCTGCGGAAGATGCCGCGGCCTTCGGGCACGTGCATGACGCCCATCGCCGCGATCCGGTGTGGCGCGGTGCGCTCGATCGACTTCCCGCGGAACCGGATCGTCCCGCTCTCCGGTCGCACCAGCCCCGAGATCGTGCGCAACGTCGTCGTCTTGCCCGCGCCGTTGGCGCCGAGCAGCGCGACGACGCCACCCTCGGGGATGAAGAAGCTGACCTCCGACAGTGCCCGCATCGCGCCGTAGGAGACGGACAGCCGGTCGACCTCGAGCAGCGCGGTCATGCGGCCGACTCGCCGAGGTACGCCGTGATGACTGCAGGGTTGTTGCGAACCTCCTGCGGGGTGCCGCAGGCGATCCGTTCGCCGAACTCGAGCACCGTGATCTGTTGGCACACCTCCATCACGAGGCGCACGTCGTGCTCGACCAGCAGCACAGCGGGCGGCGTCGACCGACCGTGCGCCGGCGTCGAGGTGACCTCGAGCAACAGGTCGCGGAAGCGGCTGGTCTCAGCCGCGTCGAGGCCGGAGCTCGGCTCGTCGAGCAGCAGGAGGCGCGGCCGCGTGCACAGCGCCCGGCCCAGCTCGACCATTCGGCCCAGACCGGTCGGCAGGGTCCCGGCGCGCCGGTCCGCGACCTCCTCCAGGCCCAGCTGGCCGAGCAACGTGTCGACCAGCTGCTGACCCTCCCGACCGCGCCGGCCGAACACCCCGCCCGGCGTACTGGCTTCCCAGGCGGAGCGCAGGTTGTCACGCACGGACATGCCGATGAACAGGTCGAGGCGCTGGAAGGTGCGAGCGATGCCGGCCCGACCGCGCCGTTGCGGTGACCAGCGAGCGATGTCGTGGCCGTCGAACGCGACCTCGCCGGAGTCCGGGCGCAGCAGGCCCGTGATCACGTTGAACATCGTCGTCTTGCCGGCGCCGTTCGGTCCGATCAGCCCGGTGATGCCGGCCGGCGCCACGTCGAGGTCGACCTGGTTGAGCGCGACCAGGCCACCGAAGCTCAACGTCACCCCGCGGGCGGCGAGCAGCGCGTCACCCATTGGTGCCTGCCGCGGGGCTGACCCTCGACGCGGGAAGGTTGAGCCGATCGACCAGACGTCGGCGGTAGAGCACCGCCTTGCAGTACTTCAGCTGCTGCAGGCTGACCCGCGGCAGCCCGTCGGGCTCGCGGGCGACCATGATGACGCTGAGCGCGATCCCGAGCGGCAGGTAGGTGTGGACCCGCTCGTCCAGCGGCAGCAGCTGGACCAGCTGGACGGCGCCCGCGAACAGTGCTCCGGCGATCAGTGAGCGCCCCCCGAGCACGACCGCCAGCAGCAGGGACAGCGAGGTCGTGGAGTCGAAGTTCGCGGGGACGACCGTGGTCTGGGTGACCGCGAGCAGCGCGCCACCGACCGACGCCACCGCGGCGCAACCGGCGAAGACTCCGAGCTTGGTGAGGGTGAGGCTGGCCCCGAGGGTGGCGGCTGCGTCCGGCGCGTCGCGCACCATCTGCAGCCGTCGCCCGACCGGGCCCTGCCGCAGCCAGACCGCGCCGAGCGCGGCGAGGACGAGCACCGTTCCGGACAGGTAGAACTGCGAGGTCGGGGACTCGAAGTCGAGCGATCCGATCTTCGCCGCGGTGAGGTTCAGCCCGGTCAGGCCGCCACTGATCGAGTCGCTGTTGAAGACCAGCTTGTCCATCAGCAACGCGAACGCCATCGTCGCCAGCGCGAGGAACAGGCCGGACAGGCGCAGAGACGGGATGCCGATCAGGAGGCTGACCGGCACGGCGATCAGGATGCCGACGATCACGGCGACCGGGAACATCCCACCGTGCGTGCCGGCGATGTGCGCGGCGGTGAACGCCCCGATACCGGCGAAGCTCATCTGGGCGATCGAGATCTGGCCGGTCCATCCGGTGAGCACGACGACGGTCAGCGCGACGACCGCGTACGCCATCGCCTGGGCGAGGTTGTGCACCGTCGGGTCCGAGAAGGCGAGGGGAAACGCGATCGCGCCGGCCACCGCGGCGCCGAGCCCGCCTGCGACGTACCGGCGGGTGTTGGTGCCGACGACGTGTGCCCCGGTGATCGTCCGGATCGACGACCGCACCTCGACCAGCCGTTTGCCGTACACGACGAGCAACAGGAACAGCGCAAGGTACGGCGTCGACGCTTCGAGCTTTGCGAGGAAGCCGTGCGATCCGTACTTCTGCAGGACGCTGTCGCTCACGCCGAGGATGAGCGCGCCCAGGTAGGCGAGCGGCAGGTTGGTGAGCCGGCCCAGGACGGCCGGAGCGAAGGAGTAGATCACCAGGAACGGCAGGACATAGGTGACGAGGTTGTTCGAGATGGACAGCAGCACGCCCGCGAGCGCGGCGAACATCGTCGCGATGATCCACGCGCCCTGCCCGACCCGGGTGGCGTTGATGCCGATCAGGCCGGTCAGGTCGCGGTTGTCGACGACCGCCCGGGTGGCGGTGCCGAACCGGGTCCATCGCAGGAGCGCCCAGAGCAGTGCGCCCGCGACCAGAGCGAGGATGAAGGTGCCGAGCTGGGTGGCCGTGATGAAGGTGTCGCCGACCTTGAACGACCAGGTCGGCGAGAAGACCGACGTGAGCTGGTGCTGGTCGTTGCCGAACACGATCGGCACGAACGACGTGAAGAACGCGAGGGTGCCGAGTGCGACGACGATCTGCACGTCTGCGGTGCGTGACGCCATCGTCCGGAAGACCGCCTCGAGGATGAGTCCGAGGATCGGCGCGATGACCAGCAGCAGCAGCGGGATCGACAGCCACTGGGAGAGGTCCCACCGGTCACGAAGCTGCCAGAACACGAAGGCGAGGAACATCGCCTCGCCGCCGTACGCGAAGTTGAAGAAGCCGGTCGTGCGGTAGGTGAGGACGATGCCGAGCGATGCGAGCGCGTAGCACGCACCGGCGAACAGTCCGAGGACGATGTAGGTCAGCACGGATCAGGCGGAGCCCACGTCGTACAGATGCTTGTCGCAGACGAACCCGCTCTTCGGATACGCCCGGACGAAGCTCGCCCCCTTCACGACCGTGTCGAGGTAGCAGAGCGCGGTGCCGTGCGTGCGCGGCGTGTAGTCGCCGAACATCCCACCGCCGTTCCAGTTGTCGATCGACTCCAGCGCCTTCGTGAGGCCGGCCCGCGTGGGGTTGCGGCCGGCCTTGAGCAGCGCGTAGATGAACAGCTGGGCGTCGCCCCAGGACTCGGTGCCGAACTCGTTCGTGGGCCGGCCCGGCTGGTAGGTGGCGAGCTCCTGCTCGAACAGCTTCATCACGGGGTTGGGGTCGCCGAGCGGAAGCGTCGGGATCGGGATGCGCAGCCCCTGCGCCGCGGTCTGGCCGGCAAGGGAGATCTGGTCGGTCGTGTAGGCGCCCTGCGTACTGAGGATCGCTCCCGGCCGCCAGTGCTGCGACTGCATGTCACGCAGCATGTCCGCGTTGCCGACCTGATCCATGACGGTGTAGACGCCGCCACAGTGGTTCGACTTCATCGAGTTGACGATCGCGCCCATGGTGGCGCCGGGAGCCGGCGGGATCGAGACGTTCTTGTAACAGGTGCGGACGCCGGCCCGCTTCATCATCACTTCATAGGTGTCGGCCACCTTGGCGCTGATCGGGATGTTGTATGCGAGGTAGGCCATCGACTTGGGCAGGACGCCCTCGCCCTTCAGCAGCTTCGCGATGGTCGGAGGCAGGAACGAACGCCCGTGCTTGATGACGGTGCTGCCGCCGTCGACCGACCAGTAGTTCGTGGAGTTGCTGCGGTTGGAGTTCGCGGCTCGGCCGATGTCGGGCGCGCCGGCCTTCTCCATGTCCGTCACGCCGCCGTTGTCACCGTCCGAGACCGAGCCCACGAAGGCAAGAACCTTCGGCAGGAGGAACTGGACGTCGGAGGTGTGCGCGCTGGAGGTCTGGCCGTCGTCCTCGACCTTGAGGACGAGCCGGCGACCGCAGATGCCGCCATAGCGGTTGACCGCGCTGAACGCCGCCTGCACCGCCTGGGGTCCCGGGTCGAACGTGCCGGCGACCGGGCCGGTCAGGCCGCTCACGTTGCCGAGAGTGATCGTGGTGGGGGTGACTCCGGGGGCCGAGGCCTTGTTGCCGGCTGTCCCGGTGCAGTACGACGCCTGCGTCTGCGGGTCGTAGGAGAAGTTTTCCGGGGTGAGCGAGGCGAGCGTTGCGGTCGGGTTGTTCGCCTGGCCGCCGCCGCTGTGCTTGGTGCTACCGCCGCCGCTGTTGGTGGTGCCGGGGTTGGTGACGCCTCCGGTCGTGGCGCCCGGGGTGGGCAGGCTCCCGGCTCCGGTCGAAGCCCCCGGCGTCGGTACGCCGTTGCCATCGGGGAGCTCGGCGCCGCCCTGGGAGACCTGGGCCGGACCGGGCAGCAACGGCTCGACCCGCGCCCCGCATGCCACCGTGCCGAGCAGCAGGCAGGTCGCGCCGGTGGCGGCTGCGAGGCGGTGGCGCGAGGGCGATCGTGTCACGCTCGGTCTCCTGTTGGGAGATGCGGTTTCCGAAAACAAGAGTGGCCTTCTCCCCGGTGCTCGCCGAAGCGTAACGGTCGTTCCAAAGTGTGGCAACGACCATACTTCGAAGTCGTAGTATTCGCTGCCGCGCCGGTCCGAGCGGGCTCAGCTCACTTGCGCCGCCGAGCGGTCGCGGCCTCGACCGCGGCCCAGTGCTCGGGCGCGGCCCAGAGCGCGGCGAACAGGTCGATCGCGCGGTCGCGGCTGTCCGGGTGGACCGCCGGCCGGGCAGCGGTGACCACTTCCTTGACCGCCTGCGTCGTGCCCGGCGCCAGGCTCGCCAGCTTGGCGGCCAGCGCGCGCCACTCGGCGTCGAAGGCGGCGCGGGGGACGACCAGGTCGATCAAGCCGATCTCGCGCGCAGCAGCGGCGTCGTACTGCGTGCCGGTCGTGATCGCGAGCAGCGCGCGGGCCCGCCCGACCAGACCGGTGAGGCGCTCGATCCCGCCCCAGGCCGGCATGATCCCGAGATCGACCTGGCTGAAGCCGATCCGGATGTCATCGGCCGCGATCCGGATGTCGGCGGCCACCGCGACCTCGGCGCCGCCACCGAGCGCGTGCCCGTTCATCGCGGCGATCACCGGCAGCGGCACCTGAGCGAGCCGGTCGAGCACGTCGCGGACGTTGGACGCCATCTGTACCGCTTCGGCGTGGGTCCGAACGGTCGCCAGCTCCTTGAGGTCGCCGCCCGACACGAATGCGCGATCACCACCTCCGGTCAGCAC